>NC_021184.1:3778571-4115000 GCF_000233715.2 Desulfoscipio gibsoniae DSM 7213 | reverse complement strand
GGGGGTTTTAATGTTATAAGTATATTAGTGGTGAAAAAGAGTTTTGCTGTATCTGTTGCGGCATAGTAGGTTTTGGGAATGGCGAAAGCCAGGCCCAGAACCTACCGAGCACTCCCTCCGCCAGGCGCAGGTGATTTTGAAGCTAATTCCTCGATAAATTCATCACACTTTAATTTTATAAATAATTTATCAAATAAGTGTTGCAAAAGACCTCCTTGGTTATCTTTTATTAGTGAAAGTACAATAAAGGGAGGTTTTCATTTATGAAAAAAAATTTCAGTAAAACTAAAACGTTGGCGATACTCCATTATAATAGTTTTATTGGCGATTTTCAATCGGTAGAATGAATTACCCCCAAGTTTGAAAAAATTTTAGGAGGGGAAATGGAGGATCTGCGTGATGTAGTGTAAAGTATAGTAAACGAAACTGATATTTCTAAACATATAGTACATATTTTAGCAATATAACAGTAAAAAGTCGGGCTTTACTGTTATATTAAAATATGGTGCAATTAAAAGTAATTATCAGGCACGTTACTGCAAAATAGCAAAAGCTCTTTGCAAAATAGCAAAAGCTCTTTGCTAAATATAATAATGGTATTAGAGACTTATTATTTTTAGAAATTGCTAAAAATAATATAGGAAAATTTTAGAGCAATCTAGAAAATATAAATTGAGGAGAGATAATAGTATGACATTAACATTTAAACCAAATTCACGAAGGTTTATGGTTCTAATATCAGTGTTTTTATTAATAGTAACATTTGGGATAATAATGGGATCCACAAACGCAGAAACAGCAGCGTCATCAGAACAGAATTCTGAAAGTATTCAAATACTTTCAGGAGCAATAGATGTTAAAGGTAAAGGTATTAGCATAACACTTACAGATAATGAATCCAATAAAAATGATATGCGCTATATTGTTCACGATGAAGACATTATAATACTTGTAAACCAATTAAACGCGCAGGAGCAGAAGTTATTTCTGTAAATGATGAACGGTTGATTTCTACAAGTAAAATAAAAGCAAATGGAATGCTGATTAAAGTGAATAACAGTGATTATAGTAGTCCTTTTATTATCAAAGCTATAGGAGATCCCGATATTCTAAGTGATGCATTAAAAGCAGACAAAAGCTATGTTAGTTTGTTACGCAATAATGTGGGAGTAAAAATAGAAAAGGAAGACAAATTATTAATACCCAAATATAAAGAAAACATATATTTTCAATTTGCCAAGCCAGTAAAAAATTAAAGAATACGTTGGTTTTTATGGTGGTGTAGATTGAATTTTATATAACTTAATTGCACACTAAGGTAGCAAAAAGGTTGCCGTCTTTCCTATCTACTCCAATGCCACCAACAGCATTAATCGCTGCAGTGCAACTAGTTACTTCACTGTTAACTTTGAACGTCTGATCGGAGTCATCATCCCTTACATCATAACCTTTCCCTGGATATTTCGGAACGTAAACACGATACCATCCATACATTTTTACAGCTAAAGCCCCAGCTTGCAGCGATTTATCAGGCCAGTTTGAATACCATTCGTTAGGAAGAACGTTCTTAACGTAGTAGTAGAATTCAAAGCTTTTATTAGTACCAGAGTTCGTAAGATAAACTCTAATGGTTGATGGTACGGTATGGTCGTCTGTTGCCGCAATCGAGGCATCGCTTTTGCTAAGCTCGGCATCTTCTTTAAAGATATGAAGAGTATCTTTACCGCCCTTTTCCTCTAGGTTTTGCTCTGGCGAGGCGGCCAGATCTTCAATGACAGTACCATTCTCGTTTATAACCTCACCAGTTTTTTCAAGATGCTTCTGTCTTTTGATGGCCTTTTTTTCAGCTTCATCATCAAAACCAAACCCGTCTTGGTTCAGTACACCTACAGGAGCTTTTGGCATCAGTGCTATTTTCCACTGATCGCTTTCGGGAACCAACAGAACTAATAAGTAGTTAGCCCCGTTTATAAAGTATTTACTTTCATTTCTAACCTTTAAATCAAGGGCAACGTAGTAAAGGCAGGCATCCCCATACTCACTGATATAATCCGTAGCTTCCGCACCATAATCGGTGCCGGCTTCAATAGGTAATTGTTTAAGGCTGAGTAGTTTGGCATCTTTAATACTGTGAAAACCTTCACCTTTTGCTTTTGCATCCGGGCTGCTAAAAAACTGTCTTAACTCATCTTGCTCCTGGCTTATCCAAAGGTTAATCAGGGCATCGTAATTTTGACTATCCAGTTCATAAACCAGTTGTTCCACTACCATGGCAGGGGATTGTTGTTCATCCTTTCCTTCAGTGGTTGCTTGCAGCTGTAGTTCCTCATCCTGGGAGACAGCGGATGACGGTGCCACAAACACGGATATCTGGATAATGGATATTGCCAACAGTAAACATAAAGTGATATTCAGTATCTTAAATGAATTTTTTGCTTTCAATTATTTGTAACCTCCCCGTATAGAATTTAAATTTTGACGATATTGACTTTGATTCCAACAGTTAATTGTTTATTCAGCTTAAGTTCATTTTTTTCTTATGAATTGTGAAGCTTTTTACCACTTTTAAATGCTTCTATCTCACACCGCCATTCTCACCCCCCATAAATTTACTGAAAAACAACCATTAATTTTTTCATCAATATTCTCCCTCATTCGGAAACCACTGCTAGAAACCTGGTCAAAAAGTATATTTTTAGAAATCGCTAAGTAGATTTTGTATCGTTAAAAGTTCATGTAACCAGATATTGTGTTGCTAAATTATTTTATGACTTTATGACCAGGTTCCTAGCTTCTCCCTCAATCTTCCTTTACAGAGGTAGGGATTTCAGGCTAAAATAATTATGCTCGCTCCTTTGCCCTGCAAGGGAAGGGTACTCACCCTTGGTGAACGATAGTTTACGATCTATAGGTTCACCGAGGGCTATTTACTCCTGAAGATTCTTGTAAGTATGATTGCATCACCGTATTGGCTCCTATTGATACGGCAGAATCTGGACTTCTTATTTTCAAGCTAATCACCCCCTTCGATTTTATTTATCTTAATCAAAAGCATATTAGCTTTTAATTAAAACCAATTAACTTCTATTTCCCCCATGATTCTGAAACATCCTGTTTAAGCGGAGAGGCAGTACGTCTTGTCCAAGCTGGTGATATTGTGATAATCATTTTTTGATATGCAATATTTTCCTTTAAAGCTTTCTTATCTATATAGACAATCTAAAAAAACATTTGCAACATTCATTTCTAAATTTTTTTCTATAATTTTTTTCAAGTCACACTTCAGCTTACTCAAGATGTTTTTGTTTTTGTCGCCAATTATCGTCTAAATGCCTGTATAATCAATGGCAAAGGGTGTGATTTAAGTGATCATGATGATAATCGCCGCAATGGAAGGCGAAGATGATAAGGCTTTTATGCTGAACTTGTATCAAGATTATTATGGTCTCGTACGGAAGACCGTTTACAATATTACCCATGATAAGGACAATGTGGAAGACCTGATTAATGATACTTTTATAAAGTTAATTGAAAAGATATCTTTAATTCGAACTCTAGACAGTTGCAAAACAGCCGCTTACGTTGTCTATACTTCCAGGAGCGTGGCAATCAACTTTATAAAACACAGAGATGTACAGAAAAAGCATGCGTATTATGGAGAAGATATGGATCTGGCCAAGAAGGTTCCCAGCCTTGAAGACATCATGGAAGATAGGATCATTCATAAGGAAGAAATAGAAGAGATGGGGAATGCCATATTAAGGCTTCCGGAAAAACAGAAAGATCTATTGTATTTTAAATACATATTGGGAATGGCTGATGCGGAAATAGCAGAAACTTTCGGGATAGCCCCCGGCAGTGTACGGCAATATTTGACAAGAGCCCGAAGAGAAGCCCAAAAACTCATGGATAAGGAGATGAGTACGCATGCCGAACAACAACCCGGAAAAAATTCGAAAAAAGCTTTATGAGGAATATGAAGACAGTTTGTTCAAATTGATCATGTACGACGCTGCGGAAAAAGAAGGAAAGCTTTTTCTGGAAGAAAAAGAAAAGCTGAAAAATGCCTCGGAGTCCCTACCTTCCGCGGAGGCATTCAAAAGGTTTAGCCAGCAGCTGGACGCTCACTTAAAAAAGCCGCAGGCTTATGCCAGAAGGCGGCATATTCTAAAGGCCTTAAACAGATTTGCTGTAGCCATGCTGGTTGTGATTGTTCTATTGTTTACCACCGTAGCGAGCGTGGAAGCATTGAGAGCTAAGGTATTGAATTTTTTGATGGATATCCAACCGGAATATACGTCCTTTGAATTAAGGGATAACGATAACGGTTCGGACGGTGGCAGTTCAACTATAAACTGGCACAAAGCTTATGTCCCGACCTATATACCGGCCGGATATGAAATCATTGATATTTCCAACGGTAAACTGTTAAGAAAAATCGAATTTAAAAATCAGCAGGGTTTGTTTATCACTTATACGGAATTAAGCGAAGGCAGCAAGCCCGCGCTGGATACGGAAAATACTTTCGTCTTTGAAACAGTAAGTATCAACGGGTATGAGGGAACGCTTGTAGTGAAAGACTCCCTGGTTACAATCATCTGGGGAATGAATAACCGTATGTTTATGATTCGGGCACAGACGGAAAAGGACACGGCGATAAAGGTGGCCGAAGGAGTGAAATATATAGATTAACGAAGGAAAAAATATAAATCAAGAAAGGAATCTTGTTGCGAAAAAGGGAATCTAATTAAGATAATCGGCGATTATCTAAAGAATACTCGGATAATCGCCGGCTTTTGCTATTTAACTATAAACTTCGCTAGGAGATATCCAGCCAAACATTTTATTCCGCTTCACTGATCTTTTCTTGGCTATTGCCAGTAAGGCTAACCTTATATTTGGCATAACTGGACTTCTTATCAGTAGTCGGTATGTTTAGCAGACGGTAATACCCTATAATATATACTCCATCTTCTTTTACTTCCCAAGTTTTATCGATATAACCGTCTAACTGAAACCCATAAAAATATCCTGTCGGGCCTAAACATTCAGCTTTTTCGGGCGTGTCTATACTATATCGCTTTAGATTAGTTTTATAATCCTTTTCATCCAAGTTGAAATGAGTAATGAGATAAACATATTTATCAATAAACTTTATATCGGCAATTTCATGTTCTTCACAGATTCGCTGAAACTTCTCCCCATCAATTTTATACACTATATCACTAGAATAATTGAATGCACCGATATTTTCAAAAATAAAATAAACCCCATAAGGCGTCTTATTCCAAGTAGGAACCTCGTTAGGTACATTGTAACCAATTTTAACACTTTGCTCAAAATCACTCAGTAATTCATCACTACCGTCATAAGTCCAATTATCCCAAATATATAACTGGCCGTCATTTCCTTTATATATACCAAAGAAGCGGTCACCATATATTATATTTTTACCCTGAAACAATAAGGAGCACATACTTGGGAAGCCAGGATTTTTATAGGCGTCGTCCAACGCCTTGCCGTTAGGCTCATAAATAAAAATAAGATTAATTTTTACGCCACCACAATCAGGATCTGCTTTATACGACACCTTTTTTCCTAATGCCTCCCCAATAGGCCTTAAAGGTAAATAGGTTATGTTATTATAAGTTCTTGCCGCAACATCAAGTGTAATTTTATTATCATTAACATACATGTTTTTACTGCCAAGCTTAAGGGTGATCGTATTTTTGCCTTTTACTATATTTACTGTGCCGGTTTTTGCATTATAGCCTACCTTAGCCCCTAAGGCTTCGGAGATAAAGCGAACCGGTACCAAAACTCGACCCGATACGCTAATAGGTTTCACCCCGGATTTTTCATCACCGTCAACGAAAGCCTTGTCGCTACCCATAGACATAATAATACTACCTTTGAGATCCTCTTTGGATATGTCAACATAGCAGTCATGAAGGTTTGCTGCAAAGGCTGGAGTAGCAACTGATAATAAGAAAAACATTATTAGACAAACAGGTAATTTTTTTATATAGATACCTCCTCCTTTTCCGTTTTTGTTAATTAGTTGATATTAATTATAACATAAAGAACCGGGTATTTCTAGAAATACCCGGTTCTTCCGCAAAATAACGATTAGAATTTTATTGATGCATAAACTTTAGCACTACTAATATAACTTGTGTCTACTGTATAATCTACTGGAGCAGGAGGTGTAATATTGGTTGGCCAATGAGCTTTTACAACCTTATTTACATCAGTCATACTTACCCAACTTCCAGCACTATTTTTATATTTCATTGACGCTGCAACTACCTGATAATGTTTTATTCTCCAAGCTGGCAACGGATTGGTGATAGTTGAGTTTTGACAAGCAGCAAGAATTAGACGCTTAAAAACACATCCTTTTCATTTATTATCTAGCCGGCTATATAGAAAAGAGAAAATATATAGCTATTTGTAAACCTTAGCAAAAATTTTTTTTAAAAGCATAATTATATTTTCATAATAAAAACCAAAAGATCTTGAATGTATTGTTCTAATACATTCAAGATCTTTATGGGGTACCGCCAACAAAACGTAGATCTTATACGCTAAACATAAATTTTGAGCTTGAGGCCTGATTTCCCGTGCGCTAGGAAGTGTTCAAATTATCATGCACGACACTACCGAAAAAGAAGGAAAGACAAAGGCTTTGCCGTCCACCGATCCGGATATTTGCACGGGTGACGCAGTTACGCCTGGCGGGGTTACGTTTTTAGCGGTCGTAAACTGAATAACGTTTCGGATTGCATATTGCTGTGCATACGAGCCATTCGAACAGATAATCGTAAAGCTGTCGCAACCCTCGAACACCATGTTGCCAATAAGGGTCACACTGTCTGGAATAGTGATGAAGCTCAAGTTGGCACACTCATAAAATGCTTTATTGCTGATTGAAGTCACGCCATCCGGGATGGTTATTGAGATCAAACTCCCGCAGTCCTGAAACAAGCCCTTGTTTATTGAGGTCACACCGCGGGGGATTGTGATTACGGTTAATTTATTGCAATTGCAAAAGGCACCTTTTCCTATGCTTGTGATCACTTCGGGAAATTTGATTGATTTCAAGCTGGTGCAATGCGAGAATGTCTTATCACCAATTTGGGTTACGCTCTCCGGCATGGTGACTGATTGAAGGTCTTTGCAATTATAAAAGGCGCCGGCATTTATTTCGGTGACGGTATCCGGTATGGTATAGCTGGTGTAACTAACCGGAACATAGCAAAGTATTTTACCCTGGTCAATGATAACCGGTTTGGAAATACCGGTATAATGAAAAGGGGCTTCGCCAATTTGGGTCACACTAGCCGGGATGGTGACGGACTTGAGTTGGCTGCACCACTTTTTTTAGTAATTATTCTCTTTATTGATAATAATACCCTGTTTCATTAGAAACCCTCCTATAACACTTCTTATTATGTAAAGACAATCCACAATTCTTTTTGCAACACCTCAATTTAAATTGTTTTATCAAGGTCACGCTTTCAGCCATTTTTATAAGGTTCCTTTTAGATTTGGCCGTTATTTAAAATATATATGTAACATTTACCCCAAGTGATTATCCGTTTGTCATCTTTGTTGACGAACAGCTTTTGTGTCCCTTCCCTTTTCGGGGAAGGCTTATTTTTTGATTTTCTGTGTAAATCGGAGGAAAAGCATAAAAGTATAAATGAAAATGTTGCAAATTAATTCTTGGATTGTCTTATATAGACATAAAGGAAAAAGATAAAAATGTAAATTACTCATTATTAAGCCATTAAAGTAAAAATGTAGAGTGAACGGTATGCTATTTATAATTTAACCTTTAATTTTATGCTGGCAATAAATTGCGTTCCTTAACGTAAAAATATTATATCTCCATAAGAGTGTAAAAGGGCAGGAAAGCAGTTTAATTGCTACGATTCCTGTTTTTTTTATTGAAGAAGGTGAAACTGATGTTAGAAAATTAATTTTCGGGGTTTACAAAGTTTGGCATTCCATCTCTTTAGCAGTCGAAGGGTGGTATGCCTAATGATTAAGGATCTGATTGTCCAATCACAAACAAGTGATAGTAGTGCGACTTTAACACTAATTAGAAAATTCGATCCGTTGTTAAGAAAATATGCTTATAAGCTCTATTATGATGATGCTTATAACGATCTTCTTTTTGATTTCATCGAGTTTCTCAATAATATTCGGATTGATCGTATGCGCGACACAAGTGAAGGGATCCTTATTTCTTATATATGTACATCTATCCGCAGTAACTATATAAAAAGATTACTGGCCATGAAAAGACTTCAGAATTTTGTACCGTATTCGGCTCTTAGCGACAGCGAACTTTATTATGCCGAAGCTGCATCGGCTACCACCGACCCATATCTAAAACTAGAATTGACAGGTATTGATCATGTGCTGACTGAATCGGAATTATTCATCGTCAAGATGATTTATTTGTTGGGCTATACAGTAACGGAGACTGCAGGTATTTATAGAATTAGCAGACAAGCAGTCAACCAGACGAAAAGACGAGCTCTGCAAAAATTAAAAAAATGGTTTGAAAAAAAACTTGCATAGGGTGAGTTAAAGTGGATATGTTTGTAAATAATTTCAAGATCATGCTCGCTCTTTTAGGAGGCGTTTTAGGATCTTTAATAGGGGGAGTTGACTCTCTGATTTATGCGCTGGTTGCGTTTGTGGCAATTGATTATGTAACCGGTTTGCTGTTGGCGATTTACGAGAAGAAAGTTTCGAGTAATATCGGATTTAAAGGTGTCTGCAGAAAGGTATTGATATTTGCCCTGGTTGCACTAGGAAATATTATTGACCAATATATAATTGGTTCGGGCAGTTTTCTCAGAACAATGCTTATCATGTTTTATCTGTCCAATGAAGGTATTAGCATACTCGAAAACGCCGCAAAAATGGAGATACCGTTTCCGCAAAAGCTCAAAGATATTCTCCTAAAGATTGATGGTACAGGTAAAAAATGACTTCAATAGTTACTCCTCTTCTAATTTCAAAAACAGAAAATATCAACGGGCATGAGGGAACGCTTGTCGTGAAAGACTCCCTGGTTACAATCATCTGGGAGATGAATAACCGTATGTTTATGATTCGGGCACAGACGGAAAAGGATACGGCGATAAAGGTGGCCGAAGGAGTGAAATATATAAATTAACGAAGGGAAAAATATAAATCAGGAAGAAATCTTGTTGCAAAAAACCTTCTTTGTTGTCTTTACTATTGAAAGACATTTTAAGGGAGGTTTTTATTTTATGAAAAAATTTATCTACATGGGTATTTTTGTCCTTATGGCCGTTTTTCTCATCGTTCCGGCTTATGCGGTTAACGGGACAAAAAACGTAAAAACCGAAGAATTGATAGCTCCTCAATTCACGTACATTTCGTTGTTAAGTCCAGGCTTATCTATCAACTCGTCAGGAAAAGCTACCTGTGTAGGGCTTGCTTCAGCTTACAATAGTTCGCACACAACAAAGCTAACTGTCGAATTGCAAAAATCTACCGACAGTGGCTGGAGCACAATCAAAACATGGTCTGCTTCAGCGACCGGGGTCTCCATCGCCGATATAGAAGAGGATTATTACGTTGTCAGAGGCACCTATCGGGTTTGTGCTACCGCTAAAGTTTATAACACTTCCGGTAATCTGTTGGAAACCCAATCATTATATTCTACTACGTCAACATATTGAATTAGTCTGCTATAATCATAAATTTAAGTATTTTACTGTAATGGTGTTCAGTCCTTTTGCTGGGGAAATTCAAGCCACCATTTAATGGTAACCACCTGCCCAACCAACGGTATCAAACACCGTTGCCCTCCGTTGCGAACAAGCTGAAATTTTAATATGTTATAATATGGAACATAAAACGCGATCCGGTTGGTAGTCCGGGTGCACAGCAACACGGTGTCAGTAACCCTCCCCCTTTGGGATGTCCACTGTTCCCGTAGTTCTATTAAGGGAGGAAATTTTTGATGAAGAAAATATTTATTACGGCATTATTAAGCATTATCTTGATATTAACGACTTTTAGCACGGCTTTAGCGCTAGAGGAGCAAAGTATTAAATTCCATATTGATGGTTATGAAAGGCCCGAAATTACAGCTCAAATTGTAAATCAAACCACTTTTGTACCCTTACGCATAATAAACAATCAGTTTTCTCACCTTCAAACAGCTTGGGATAATAATAAAATTGTATCTGTAACCAATTCTAAAACTAACGAGGTCTTGAAATTTTCTTTGGAATCAAATATTGCATATAAAGGCGGTAAGCAAATTTCTTTATCTACTCCAGCTAGAATTATAAATGGAGTTACTTACGTACCCTTGAGATTTATTAGTGAAACTATGGGTTTATTTGTCCATTGGGACTCTATGATGGATTAGCAGCCGTAGAATTTATGAAATATGGAATGCATCATTTTAAAGACATACAACAAAATAAAAACTAACGACTGCGGTATCGTCATATTTCTACAGTATTTTTACAGGTTTGCCCTGTTAACGGCATTTATTTTAGTCTTTTTTATGTTAAAGTTGAAAAAAATAGTAGAGGAGAAGGATATGGTGGGAAAATATATAGGTTTTGTGTTCATTGCTTTTTGGGGCTTATTTACTATCTTTTCACCTATTGCGCATGCAGCTTCTCTCTTTGATTACAACATGGATTTATCGAAAGAAAATTTTACCGGTATTATCATTATGGAGATAGGACAAGAGAGATTCTTTGTAAACGGTAATGAGGCAAGTGGAGATAAGCCATTTGTTGAGCATGGCCGTACCATGGCTCCACTACGCACAATTGGCGAAGCTTTCGGCGCTAAGGTGAATTGGTCTTCGCAAGATAATAAGGTTACTGTAACGCTAAATAGTCAAAAAGTAGAACTTTTCTTAGGCAGCAAAAACATGTATGTTAATGGGGCCAAAAAAGAGTTAGACGTAGCAGCTAAAACCTACAGTGGCCGTACTTATTTACCTTTGCGGGCCATTGGTGAAGCTTTAGGAAAATCGGTGAGTTACATTCAAGATTATAACCTAATTATTATAGCCGGCTCCCCTGAATGGATTAAAAGTTATGCTGATAATAGCTATTATACGCTATTTTCCTGGGCCATTGAAGGTAAAAAAATCTTATATGCAGACAACATCTTACTTGTTTATTATAAGAATGACGGATCACTGTATTTGAAAAATTGGGGTAGTGGTATTAGTGAATATCCTTTTAAAAGTTATAACCCGTATGACGGTTCCCCATATCATTGGTATAATATTTCGGGCAAAGAATATCTGGTCTTCCATAATGAGCCGGAAGGAGCCTCTTATGATTACATTTATTTGTTTAAAGATGGAAAATTAAAGCTAGTTTATTCTGAAGCAATTTTTGATATAAAGTTTACCAATGATTATATGTATATTTTAGTTAGTGGTCCAGGAATCGACCGGTGGTTTGCTGTAGATGAACACAGCAATTTACTGAAGGTAAGCCTACAAGATTATACCGGTGAATATATAGGCGTAAAGGGCTATGTTTATGGTTGCATCTTGAAGGAAGAGCTTAATGGTAGTTTTATGCTTGAAAGAGATAATTGGCAAATAAAAGATGATGGTATTTATATTTCCGGTTTTTATAATTTAGGTACTAGCGACTTTAAAGAGAAAAGAAATAACACTGGGCGTTACAAAGTCAGTTTAACAAGCCAGAGCCATGAAAAGCTGACGCCATAAAACGACTGTTCAAGTCATATGCTAAATAATGCATGAGTTTGGCACATAATTTCAAATATGGTAACGTTTCTTAAATTAAGCTCGGATGTAAACGGGCTTAATTTATTTGTGTGTGTTTGGTAGAGTGACAGCAGAAAAACTGAAAGACTTAAAAATTTTTTTGGTGAACAACGTTTACATTTCGCCCTTTTTTTTGTCTTTATTATATATAGCCGGCTAAATAAAAATAAAAAGGAGATGGGCGGTAAAATGAGTCAGACTACTGAGTATGCTAAATTAGTTAAAATTAAAACAGGTAATCTTGCCGATAAAGGTTTTCAAGCAAAAATAACTCTACCAAGTGGTAGTCCTGCTAAAACGTTACCAAGAATATGGGACTATATTAACTTTTATGTTGGCATTGGTATGTATGAATGTGGTTTATCCTGTAGAGATCAAAATGATTGGAAACAAAACGGCGTGTTAAAATGGCGTGTTTTCGCTAACGGAGAAGGTAGTACAATCTATGGTAGTTTATATGCTGATGGAACTACCGTAAAAATATCTATAGAAAGAGATAGTCAAGACAAAGTAGTATTTAAAGTAAATGACAGCGTGTTTAGGACTTTTGCCAATACTTTACCAAGTGGCAGTTATAGCAACGAAGCTCGTTTAATTATTGCATCTTATCAAGACACTGGAGTTGCTATTCCGTTAGCGACCTGGAGTGTAAAGCATAATCAAGTATTTGCATCCGAAATGAAATATAAAAACAGTGCCAATACTTGGGTCAGTTTTACTAATGGGAGCAATGTTACTTTAGAAGAATGGCCCATAAATGTCCCTACACCAGATGGCAGAAGATATACTTTGGATAAATCCTATATTGGCAATGCTCAAGTATATGCTTCTTTAAAGTTTTAAAGTGCTAAAATCTAATATTTAAAAAGTATAAAGTTGAGACACAGTCAAGACCACTTCTAAAAGGGGTGGTCTTGACCCAGCCCTATAAGTGCTTAATACTTGACCTGCGCGCTAGCTTTCACTTCGTTCAGGCCATGTTGCATTGATTGCCTGGCTAACCCTTAAAAGGGTCACACCCGATATTAAGACAGTGATCATTTTTTAATATTGCTGCTGCAACAAAACGCCTGTCGGCGTAAAAAATATCCCTAGCTATACTATATGCTTATTGCTAATTGCTACCGCAAAAGCACACAGAAAAGCTAGGGACTGACGCCCCTTGCCAGTGTCGTTTATTTTCACCCTACCGGCTAAAAATAAACGACACTGCGTGTCTTCAGTAAAGCTTCCTGTCGGAAGCTTCACTACCATCCCCCGCCCGTTAAACTGTTGCCAGCAGTTTAATAGCCCCGGGGTATGTCCTTGCCTGGCGCCTCTACCGCCGGCAAGATAGTCCCCCTAACTGCAAAACTACCGCTGCTCACGACCGGGTTCCGTGCCGCTCTACCGGTTGCCTCAAGACCGGTCATTGACGTTAAGCCTCCCTTCTTTGGAATGATACCCAAAGACGGAAATGGCTCTCGCTTGGGAAGCGAGTTGAGGCTCTATCGTTTAAACCGGCAGGTTTTCCAGCATAGATTCACGATGGCCGCGCTTTTTACGGCGCTGGTAGGTGATAGTTTTAACTGTTGGCTCTTTAGCTTCCGGCTTTGCTTCCACTTCTGCTTCATTGAAAAAGTTAAGCTCGAACTGCTTTGAATCCGAGCGTTTACTGGAAGCACCAAACCTGCGTTGTTGGCTTAAACGGAACTGCTCTTCAAACCAGCGTAATTTAGCGGTTAGCTCAACATTCTGCTGTCCTAGCAGTTCACAGCGCTTTTATAGTTCATTAATCGTGGCAACATTAGGTGAATTATTTATATATTTAAAATTCGACTATTTTTTACATTATCCTCTCAAGCTCTCGTAAATACTGTAAAAAAATTATTAAAAGATCAAATTATTGTACGTGCTGCTACTGCAGGGTGGGCCTGCTTTTGTTCCAACTTTAGGCCATCGAGCAACCAGCGCAATTCCCGGCGGCTAATTTTGATCGAGGTGCAGTTCTTTTCTGCCGGCCACTGAAATTTCCCACGTTCTAAACGCCGGAAATGAAGCCAGAAGCCATTGTGGTCCCATTGCAAAATTTTTAAGCTTGTCGCGCTTACGGTTACAAAATACGAAAAGACAGGGGCAAAGGGATCCAGCTTGAATACTTGGCTTACCAGTGCAGCCAATCCATCAATCAATTTGCGTAAATCTGTATTTTTGGAAAAACTTCATTATTTCTGTTATTTCTTTAGCGAATTCCTTTTGCTGTTCAGCTTCCCAACTATCAATAATACTTGAAAAATGAGTCAACATTGTTTCCGCATCAAACCCGCTTGATTTTAGTGTTTACGCCGTATTAAATGAGTCTCATTTTGGCTCCGATCATGTTTTTGGAACCCTGGGCTATACCTCTGGGTTCCCGGTGACCGGCCATCTTCCAAGCAAATTGGCGGAAGCGCCCTGTTTTTTGAATTTCTGGTATATTACTTAGTTGGCCTCAAGCTGCCTCTGATGATTCTTAATTTCTGTCCTCGAGACCTATATAGGTATCAACACTAAATAAGTCAAACATTGTTTTACGTGGCATGACTTACCATACCTGTAGCATTTATTAATTACCTAATTGGATTGGACTCAACAGAAAAGGAAAACCTTTCTCCGTCGTGAAGCACGGAAACACTAGAAAATACCCACCGCCAGTTGTTGAAGCTGTCGCAAAAGACTTAAAAGTATCGCTTCAGGAGTTTCAGGACTAGTATAAAAATCTATAAACAGAATCGTCTCCCTGTCGAAATCTACCCCTTTTTCTTGTGTTCTACTTTAGCTAGGAAGTTTATGCTTGCCATCAGCGGTCAGGGGACACACCTCTTCGAGGAATGTCCCCAATTTATGCAAGCGCTAAGGATTAAAGTACTGAAAAGCGCGCGTTGAGGGAACTGAATGAGCGCGCTTTTCTTGAAATATCGGAATCAACCTTGACCCCATGGTTAAGCTTACCACGGGGTTTTTAAGGTTTACTGAGCTGAATAGTCAACAAATCCATTACGCCGGCGCCTGAGCTGATCCGGCTTTTCGGGCAAGCCGGAAGCCCAAGCGCTGGTCACATCGGTGTACCCCGGCTCGCCCGGCAATGCGGGCGCATCGGCCAGCAGGTGCCAGATGGCGGACTGGGTGGGATTCATGCGATTGATCAGTACGCCTTTCTGAAAGGCGCAAGCGCCGGGCAGCGCCGGAATATCCAGCCCCAGCGGTTTACGTGCCGCCAGATTCTTATCCTGCAGATCCCACTTGGCCTTATGGGTCAAATCCACCAGATAGGGGCCCCGGCCTTCGTTGCTATACTTCAATACCACCGGCCAGTTGTCCCGCATCTCGATCTTTTAGACGCCGGTCTTGAATTGAACGGGTGAGCGTCTTTGTATCTCCGTCATGACCATCACCTCACATTTTCATCCGTTTGCCCCGGGGGTCATAGAACGGCATGGGCACCACCCGGGCATACAGTCGGAAATGTTGATCACACCCATGGCATCGGTCAAGTTGTTCTAAAACATTAACTAGTAAATAATTGCCACGCAACGGAATTGGTAAATAGCGTTGGCATTAATATATTATTCCTCCTCCAGCTCTTTCTTAGCTGGTACCCGCCGAAATTTAATTTTATCACTGGCAACACTCTCCAATTAATGATAGTATAACTGTACAGTTATACGTTATACTGTTCCAGTGTGTCATATTATGGCTTTCACCAATAAACATTGTTTAAATGAAATTCATTGCCCGGGAGAGTGAAATATAAATGGGCCTTAGGGTTGGCGTATTTACAGATAGTTATAAACCATATACCAGCGGAGTTGTTCGCTCGATAGATACTTTTAAACAAGAGCTGACAAAGCTGGGCCATGAAATCTATATCTTTGCCCCCGATTATTATGGCAACAGCCAAAATGAAGAAACCGGTGTTTTTAGATTTAAATCAATATCCGCCCCCACCAATTCCAACTTTAGCTTAGCCATACCGTTATCATTGACCACGAGTAATACCATAAAAAAACTAAAGCTGGATATTATACACGTTCACTCACCTTTTTTACTCGGACGTTTGGGGGCCTACCACGCCAGGATGCATAATATACCACTGGTGTTTACATTTCATACTTTTTATGAACAATATGTGCACTATGTGCCTTTTGGTCAAAAAGTAACCAGAAATATTGTTAAAAAATTTTGTGCTGAGTTCAGTAATAAATGTGATACTGTGATAGCGCCCTCAACAGTTGCACAAAAATATTTGCAGGAAATCGGTGTTAAAACGCCTATAAGGATAATACCTACAGGGATTATTATTGATGATTTTAAACAGAGTGACAAATCCTGGCTGCGTAAAAAATACAATATCCCTCAGGATAGTGTAATACTACTGTTTGTGGGGAGGTTGGGAAAAGAAAAGAACGTGGGTTTTATTTTTGACGTTTTTAAGAAGTATTTAATTAATACCGAAGCTACCCTGGTCATTGCCGGTGGGGGGCCGGAAAAAAGTACATTAAAGAGGGTCTCCGATGAACTTAATATTTCCCACAAAGTTATATTTACCGGTAATCTCTCCAAACAAGAAGTTGTCAACTGCTACTGCGGAGCAGATATTTTTGTATTTGCATCGGTAACTGAAACCCAAGGTTTGGTAATAGGTGAAGCTAAAGCGGCCGGTTTGCCCGTTGTAGCCGTTAATCAAAATGGAGCTGCAGAAATGATTGAAAACGAGTACGACGGCTTTTTAACCGATTTAAACCCACAATGCTTTGCCAATAAGAGTATGGAGTTAATTAATAACCATACAATGCGCCACAAAATGGGCCAATGTGCAAAAAAGAGCGCCGAATCAATATCCTCACATAACTGTGCTCTGCGATTGCTTGACTGCTATATAGCTTTATTGGAATCAAAAAACTATTACCCAAGGACAATAGATTAATAAATTAAACGTGTCACGTAATACACCGTTTTGCATAGGTATATATAATTTGATGCATGCTAAATAAAAGACAAGAAATTGTTATGCAAAGGTGTTTAATTTGGAAATTAATTGGACGGGCTTATTGCTTATCTTTGTACTCATCTTATTTAATGCTTTTTTCGCTGCCAGTGAAATAGCTGTATTAACCACCCGGCGGATAAAAATAGAACAGCTGAAAGATGACGGAAACAGATCAGCACAAATACTTATCGGATTAATTGAAAACCCCAGCCTTTTTCTGGCAACCATTCAGGTTGGTATAACACTGGCCGGATTTTTGGCCAGTGCAACCGCCGCGGTTGGTTTATCAACGGCCGTGGCCAAGCAACTTGGAGAAATAGGTATTCCAACAGGTTTCTCGAACACTCTGGGTGTGTTAATCGTAACGGTAATCATCTCTTACATCACATTGGTTTTCGGGGAACTGGCACCCAAACGTTTGGCCATGCAATGGTCTGAAAAGATTGCTTTAATTGCAGCAAGACCGATTTATTTCATCGCCAGGGCAACCAAACCATTGACACGTTTTTTAACCTTTTCCACAAATATAGTTGTAAAGTTTCTGGGCGGGAACCCCCAGCAATGCGAAAAAGAGATAACGGAAGAGGAAATTCGGCTTTATATCACGGAGCACAGGACTCTACCCGAAGAAGAAAAGCGTATGATTGAAGCTGTTTTTGAATTTGGCGACCGGGTCGTGCGCCAGGTAATGGTGCCGAGAACCGAAATTTTTTATTTATGTGCTGATGACAGCATTAAAGAAGCTCTGGAAAAGGTATGTAAAGTCCGTTACTCTGCATTCCCGGTATATAAGAACGATTATGAGAATGTAATCGGCATGGTGAGAGTTCATAATTTGGCTTGTGAATTTTTAGCAAATCAGGATCGCAAGGTCGAAGACATTATATCGGCAACTTTGTTCGTGCCTGAAACCAAACATACGGTGGCATTGCTAAAGGAATTCCGCCAGGAAAAGTTAAGTATGGCCATTGT
Source organism: Desulfoscipio gibsoniae DSM 7213 (assembly GCF_000233715.2). Lineage (GTDB taxonomy): Bacteria > Bacillota > Desulfotomaculia > Desulfotomaculales > Desulfallaceae > Sporotomaculum > Sporotomaculum gibsoniae. The sequence goes on along the minus strand of NC_021184.1, from coordinate 4,097,196 downwards.
TGTAGATGAATATGGCGGCATTGCTGGGATAGTTACCCTTGAAGACCTGGTGGACGAGATAATTGGGGATGTCATTGAAGATCAAAGCCTTATGCTCAAAACTTCAGAGGGTCAATGGTTAGTGGAAGGTGACACACCAATTGAGGATATCATCGAAGCACTAGACTTAAAAAGAATCTCACCTGATGCCGAATACGAAACAATCGCCGGATTTATGCTTGAAAAAATGGGACACCTGCCTACGGAAGGTGAAACTATATCCTGGGAGGGATATAAGTTTCAGGTAAGAGAAATGGGAAATAGAAGAATTAATAAGGTGTTAATCAGCTCCAAATCGCAAACGCAAAAATAAGTTTATTTATTTCGCCCGTATGTTGTCAGGGGGGGTGTCCTGCTGCGGGCGGGTGAGATAATAAACAAAAACAGGGGCTTATCTGCTGTAATAGTGACCAGGTGGGTTTTAAAATCTTTATAGTGACCCGCTGGACGTTTTGTCTAAACTAATTAACCTGTTAATATATAATAGAAAAATAGAAGTCAAAAGCGAATATCTATTTTATAAAGGGGGATTAGATAAGTTACTATGGATGACGGCGTGTCATTCAGTATTATCACTGCGCTACAGATACTGCTGGCCCTGTTTCTGGTGTTCTTAAACGGTGTATTTGTGGCGGCGGAATTTTCATTTGTTAAAGTCAGGCCCACGCGTTTGGCGCAACTGGTGGATGAAGGCAATAAAATGGCCAAAACCGCCCAGTGCTGTGTTAAAAACATCGATGCCTACCTGTCGGTATGCCAGCTTGGCATTACCGTTTCCAGCCTTGGCCTGGGTTGGCTTGGTGAACCGGTAGTAGCCAAACTCCTTGAACCGCTAATGTTCTTACTGGGCATTACCTCTCCAGCGGCTATTCATTCCATTTCCTTTGTCATTGCCTTTTCCCTGGTTACTTTCATGCACGTGGTTTTAGGCGAACTGGTGCCCAAATCTCTGGCCATTCAGCGGGCTGAAATAGTTACCCTGTGGCTGGCACTGCCCATGCGGTTTTTTTATTTTATCTTTTATCCTGGCATTGTATTATTCAACGGTACTGCAAACAATATTTTAAAACTTTTTGGCGTCAGGCCAGCCAGCGAACATGAAGAAAGCCACAGCGAGGAAGAACTGGAAATGCTGGTACAGGAGAGTTACCGCGGCGGGCACCTGGATAAAGAAGAATGGCGCCTGCTGCAAAACGTGTTTGATTTCGAGGATAAAGTGGTGCGGGATGTAATGGTGCCCAGGCCGGAAGTAGTGTATCTTGATTTGACCAAGCCCCTTGAAGAAAACATAGATATTGCCAAGAAATCCGGCCATACCCGTTTTCCCCTTTGCGAAGGCGACCGAGATAACGTGTTGGGGTTAATCCATATTAAAGACCTGTTCCGTTTAGAAGCAGGTAGTGGTTTAAATGACGTGCGCCGCAACATTATGCTGGTACCCGAAGGTATGCCGCTGGATAAACTGCTGCATAATTTCCAGCAGCAGCATCAACACATGGCTCTGGTTGTAGACGAATATGGAGGTACCGCCGGTATCATCACGATGGAAAACATACTGGAGGAACTGGTGGGGGAAATCCAGGACGAATTTGATCATGAACAGCCGCAAATTATCACTGAGGATGAAAAAACCTACCTGGTAGACGGCCGGCTCCTACTGGATGAAGCCGCACAAATATTTAACCTGCCGGTAGAAGATGAGGAAGAATATGATACCCTTGCCGGGTACATGTTTGGCCGCCTGGGTAAGAGGCCCCGGGTTGGTGATATCGTGGAATTGGATGGTTTTAAGCTCGAAGTTGCGGAAATTAATCGCCTGAATATTCGTCGCATCAGGTTGCAAATGCCGGACGATACGGAATTGATTAATCAAGCGGTGTGAGGCGAATTTCACCAGCTTCACTGCCCCATTTTGGCTTTTTTGTCACCGAAGGCCAAACCAGAAATAATCACCAGCAAGCTTAAACAAAGAAGCCCAACTGGATACAGGTTGGGTTTCTTTTTGTTTCAGTTAGTAACATTTTTCATGCAGTATACGAATATAAAGATGGAAAATTTGTAGAGGTTAAGGAGGTAAAATAAATAACAGGCATGCAAAACAGCGATTTGGCCTGATATTGGCTACATGGCTTTACATTTATAGAAGGTTTTAAAGTTCCGATACACCTGTAGCCACCAGGACTGCTCAATTAACTTTTTCATTAGTATTTTTGCTGAAACTTAAAATATATTTCAAAAATCAAACATATAATAAGGAATATTGACTGGCTTATCACTTCTTTTTATAATTAACTTGACACCTGACCAGTTGAATTTGCTTCACTTGAAGGGTGTTACAAAAACTTTGGTTTCCCTGCGGAGAAGGGCAGATGCCTTAGACCAAGGGGTATATCGTTGAATTTGTACTCTTAGGGTACCTTTTACGGTGTACTTTATCCGTCTATGCCTTTTTCCGGCTGGACGGGTTTTTTGGGTTTTGGGGGGTAATTAAATTTGATACCATGTTACGACAAGTATGATAAAAAAGGAGGAATCAAGAAAAGTGCCGGGAGATTTTTTTGATGAGTATTCATGAAAATATTAAAGTGTCTTACCATTCCGTTTGTTATCCTGGCTCTGTGGGTTACCGGGTCAGCTGCAGGAATGATTAACCAGTATATAATTCCTCCACCTTCAAGGGTGATACATACTGCAATAACCCTGTTGGGCAGCGGCTTGTTGTTAGATCATATTTCCATCAGCCTGTACCGTGTCTTTGCCGGTTTTTTGGCAACAATTTTATTTGCCTTTCCCCTGGCTGTATTGGTAGGGTTAAATCGGAGGCTTGAAGATTATATAGAACCAGTTCTTGACTTTTTAGGACATATACCGCCCATTGCGTGTATTCCCATGTTAATTCTTTGGTTTGGTATCGGGGAGGCTTCCAAACTGGCGGTAATCATTCTGGCAACGTTTTTCCCGGTATTCTTAAATACCCTTAACGGGATTTTAAGCTGCGATAAACAATTGCTGGAGGTGGGAGATGTTTTTGGCTTTAGTGGCCGGGATAAATTTTTAAGAATTGTTATACCGGCGGCACTCCCATCCATAATTGTTGGCATGCGGCTGGGGCTGGGTTACAGCTGGCGGGCATTGATCGGGGCGGAGCTGATTGCGGCTTCCTCGGGAATCGGTTACATGATCATAGAAGCCGAGCAGTTGTCTAGACCCGATATTATTATTGTCGGCCTTATCACCATCGGGCTGTGTGGTTACATGATTGATTATTGTTTTTTTAAACTAACCAGCTGCATCATACCTTGGACAGGGAAGCGATCAGTTTATGGCAGGAGTTAAAATACAAAAGCTTTGTAAAACATTTTGGATTAACGGTCAAGAGATAAATGCTCTATCTGATATTAATTTAACCATAGAGGACGGGACTTTTGTCACACTGGTGGGGAAAAGCGGTTCTGGGAAAACTACGCTGCTTAAGTTGATTTGCGGGTTGGAAAAGTCCACCAGGGGTAATATATCTTTTCCCCCGCCGGATAAGTCAATAAACTGCCAGCCTGAAAGAGTCAGCATTGTTTTTCAAGAACCGAGGCTTATGCCCTGGCTGACAGTGGAACAAAACATGGCTTTCCCGCTTATTAAGGAGAAGAATCGGGAACGGGTTGCCAAAACAGTCAATCATTATTTGGATTTGCTGAGCCTTATGGAATTTAAAGATGCTTATCCTGCACAAATCTCAGGCGGGATGGCCCAGCGGACCGCACTGGGCAGAACACTGTGTTATGACCCGGATGTAATCTTGATGGACGAACCTCTAGGTGCCTTGGATGCCTTTACCAGAAAAAAATTGCAAGCGGATTTAATAAATATTTTTCTACTCCAGAAGAAGACCATTGTTTTTGTAACCCATGATGTGGATGAAGCTGTTCTTCTTGGCCAAAGGGTGGTAATTTTTGAAGCTGGAAAAATAGTCGAACATATGCCTGTTAATCTTGGCTATCCGCGAAATCCTCTTTCCCGGAATTTCCTCAATGTGAAGAAAAAAATATTAAGCCTGATAGTCGGTGAAAACTTTAATTAAGGGGGTTGTTTCATGCAAAAAAAATGGAAAATTGTTACTCTTCTAGTGCTGGTTGCATTGATACTGGCCGGTTGCGGGGGAGGGCAAAACGGCAATACGGATCAGGAAACCGGGAGCCAGAAGGTTGAAAACATAAACATTTCATATGTTAAGCTTCCTTTGAATATACCATCAATTATTGAAAAGAAAACCGGTTTGTTTGAGGAAGAATTCAAAAAGGATGGCATTAGAGTGTCTTTTCCAGAAATCACCGAGGGACCCAAAATGACTGAAGCCCTTGCTTCTGGTTCTTTGGATTTCTGCAATGCACTGGGTGGGACATCAGCTATTCTGGCAGCGGCCAACGGCGTTGATCTAAAGGTTATCGGTATATACAGCAGGGCCCCCAAGGCATTTACTATAATGGCCAGGGATGAAAATATTAAATCGGTCAGTGACTTAAAGGATAAAGTGATTGCTGGACCCAAAGGAACTATCCTCCACCAGCTGCTTCTTGCAAGTCTTGCAGAAAAAGACCTTACATCAGGGGACGTCGAGTTTATTAATATGAGCATACCCCATGCCATGTCTGCCTTAATAGCGGGGGATGTGGATGCGGCACTTATTGCCGGTCCTGTCGTGCCACAGGCGCTGGAGGCAGGAGCCCATGTTATTGTTACAGGGGAAGGACTTCTGGACGCAACTATTGTTATTGCGGTGTCGGGTGAATTTCTTGACCGGCACCCCGACCTGGTTGAACGATACATGAAAGTCCACCACCAGAGTATTCAGTATATGAAAGAAAATCTTACCGATGTCTATAAGATGGCGGCAGAGGAAACCGGTATTTCTATTGACACAGTTAAACAGATGTACGGGTGGTATGACTTCAACCCGGTTATCACTGACCAGGATATTGTAGAATTACAAAAAACACAAGAATTTTTGCAACAGGCAGATATGCTGACCGGTACTATAAACATGGATGATCTCATTGTAGACATGACCTGGATTTAAGCAGGTAATGCGTATAGAGATCTTATGAAATGGCTAAAACGCAGGCTGTGGCGGGATGCCGCAGATAAAGGAAGTTGAGACAATTTGGCGAATAACACATTAGCAATCTATGCCAGCATCTTTATGAATGCTGGTTATTTTTCTTTTAGCGGCGAAAAATGGTGGTCGCCTCTTTTAAAGAGGGAAATAGCTTGATCAAAGGTTCATTAGGTCTACTGATAATATTTAATAAAGCGAGGGATTATTTTGGGTTTATCACCGTTTTTTTTGCATTTATAGACAAGTTGCACATTCAATGCTATAATAATTTAATCAAGTAAGCAACTTGTTAATTAAATACAAGTTGCTGTTGGGTATATTTAATGAGGAGGGAAGTCAATCATTGTTTTTTAAACGTAAGTTGAAATTATCTAGTTTAATGCGCGGTAGTATTATTTTTACAGCATTATTTATTTTTGCAATAGCTGGAACTGTAGGGTGTTCCTCGGAGGGTAAGAATAACAATGCGCAGCAAGGTGTCAAAGAGACTATTATGTTTGGTGATTTTAACTGGGAGAGTGCTCTGATTAATGATCGTATCGCTCAATTTATTATTGAGAATGGATATGGCTATCCGACAGATAGTATACCCGGTGAAACAATACCTTTAATGCAGGGTTTAAGTAATGGTGATATTGACGTAGCAATGGAAATTTGGATTCAAAATGTTCAGGAAGCCTATGACCAAGGAATAGAGTCCGGTAATTATATTGATCTTGGAACAAATTTTAATGACAATGTACAGGGGTTGTATGTCCCAACTTATGTGATTAAGGGCGATTCGGAAAGGGGAATAGAGCCCATGGCTCCCGATCTAAAAACAATCGAAGATCTCCCCAAGTATAAGGAATTGTTTAAAGACCCGGAGGACCCCGGCAAAGGTCGATTCTATGGTGGTGTACCCGGTTGGGAAGCAGATAAAATTTTAACTGATAAATTTGCCAGCTACGGTCTGGACGAATACTATAATGTATTCCGCCCGGGTTCCGGCGCCGCCCTGGCTTCTTCACTGGTAGCGGCTTACCAGAAGGGCGAGCCGTGGTTCGGCTACTACTGGGGGCCGACATGGATATTCGGTTTATACGATCTCACACAAATTCAAGAGCCGGAATACAGCGATGAGTTATGGAAAAATGGTTATGCCTGCGCATTCCCTTCCGTTGATGTTAATATCGTTATAAACAAGGATTTGCCTGAACGGGCCCCCGATGTGGTTAAGTTTCTGGAAAATTACAGTTTAAACAATGACCAAATCAGTGAAACCCTAGCTTACATGCAGCAAGAAAATGTAGAGGCAGATGAGGCGGCCCTCTGGTTCCTGAGGGAAAAAGCTGATGTATGGACAAGCTGGGTACCGGACGATGTAGCACAGAAGGTACAGGAGAAACTCTAATTTGCAAAAAAGCAGTACTGGCCAAAGGGTCCGTACTGCTTAATCTTCCTTTGGCTCGCTTCAATATTTTTAGATGAGGTGTAATATAAGTAATGAACGAATTTCCTGATTTTTTACGTTTTTCGATAGCTTCTCCTGTAAACGAATTCATGAAAGTAATTTTGGACAAGTACAGCGCGGTTTTTGATTACATTTCAACAACGATACTTTGGATGCTCATGTTAATCGAATCCTTTTTACTTTGGGTCCCCTGGTGGCTGGTGGTAATATTGGTGATCTTTCTAGGCTGCCGGGTTACTAAATCATGGTTAACCGGTGCAGTAATGGGAATAATGCTGACCGCGGTTGGTAGTTTAGGTATGTGGGATTTAATGATGCAGACTTTGGCCATTGTAGGTGTGGCAGTTTTTATTGCTGTAGTGCTTGGTATTCCCACAGGTATTTTGATGGCTTCCAATTCAAAACTTGAAGCCTTTTTAAGGCCTGTCTTGGATGCTATGCAGACTATGCCCAGTTTTGTTTATTTGATTCCGGCATTAATGTTTTTCGGTTTGGGAAAGGTTCCGGGTATATTTGCCACCCTCATATATGCTTTACCTCCAATTATACGTCTTACTAATCTCGGGATAAGACAAGTTTCCGAAGATGTAATAGAAGCGGGCAAAGCGTTTGGCGCCACCAGGATGCAATTGCTATTCAAGATACAACTCCCACTGGCCATGCCTAGTGTAATGTCGGGGGTTAACCAGACAACTATGATGGCATTAGCGATGGTGGTTATCGCTTCAATGATCGGTGCACGCGGTTTAGGTGAACCGGTGCTGATTGCAATTGGCCGGATTGATGTTGGACGTGGTCTTGAGGCAGGTATATGTATTGTTATTCTAGCCATTGTCATCGACCGGCTGCTGCAAGGATTAGGTAACCAACAAAGCTCCGGCCAAAAACAAGTAATTAAACAATAACTAATGGGCACAATACTGTGCCCATTAGTTATTTGCAGTCAGCCACTTTTCATCCCATCTAAAACGATCACGTATTATCGTCGAAAATTGCTGGTTAAACGTTTATGGTCTAAGGACATTGATTACCGGATTGGTTTTTTCCACCAACCAAAAGCAATCCGGAAGCCAGTTATTGTAACTAAAAGAAACCGGACCTATTTACCGGATTTCCCCAGCCACCACGAAGCATGCCTCTTGCAGCCTTTATTGGGTCTTTGGGTATAGGTATAATTGCTATGTATCCATCTATTTCAGTAATTTTTAATTGAATTAGATTCTATGCCGTATTTTTTGTTTGCTCCTGGTTCATGTATTTGAAATGAGGCATGTCCTTAAACATATAAATAACATCATAATCCCGGATCTTAATACCACGGATACAGTTATTCCGTAATTAGTGTGTTCCTAACTCAAAAGCTTCTAATAATTCATGCTTCTAATATCATATATAGAATGGATTAAATACTTAGAATAGTTTAATAACTTTAATTATTTTGATGCTAACGTTAGAAGTTTTATCGTCAAGTAGTATTATGATTGAAAATCCAGTTATGATTAAATGATCATGGGTGTTAGGGGGGTTTTAAGATATGAAATCTTTTAATTTCCAAGACTTAATTGAATTCAAACCAGAACAAGGTGAGATATCTTTTGAAAAGTCACGTGTGGTTTTATTACAGGCCATTGCCTTGGTTAAATTAAAGCAAGAACTTATTCGTTCACTCGGCAAAGATATGGCCAGGGGTGTACTAACTCGATTTGGTTATAGGTGTGGATACCACGATTCTAAAATAGTAAAAAGTCATTATGGTGATGAAATAAAATTTATCGGATTAGGTCCTATTATGTACCATTGGAAGGGCATTGGCCGGGTAGTTATCGATAGTGAACTGCAATTTGGACCTAATTCAGGACATTATCTATTAAAAGGGAGATGGGAAAATAACCACGAGGCGGAACATTACATAAAAGACTACGGTATTTCAAAATATCCTGTATGTTGGATTTCTACGGGTTATGCAAGTGGGTTTGCAAGCGGTTTTACCGGGCAGGATATCATTTGTATAGAAAAAAATTGCTTGGGTAAGGGCGATGATAATTGTTCGTGGGAAATGCGTTCCGTAGGAAGTTGGGGTGAAATGGCTAATGATTATGTTGGTGATTTTAAATCAGAATTTAATTTTAAAGATTTGCAAACCATGTTGGCTGAAGAAAGGTCGATAGATATTCACCGCAGGATGACTAAACTGGTTTTGTGGGGTAAAGGGATTGAGGCTATTGCTCAAACACTACATGAAATCGTTGACAGCAATGTTATTATTATGGATAAATTTTATAATATTATTGCTACCGGTGGTTCAGGGTCGTTTTCAAAAGACGAACGGTTTTTAATAAAAAAACAAATGCAAAACTTTTATATCGAGAAGAGATTAAAGACCCTATGGATACAAGACGAATATCGGCTAAATATGACTAGAATTAACTATATGGCGGGAAATGGTGTAACCCAAACCTGGATTGCATCACCCATAGCAGGCGGCTCAGCATTATGGGGATTTGTATTAGTACATGAGGTGAAAGAGCTATCCGAGATTAAGATAATGGCCATGGAGCACGCTTGCACGCTCTGCTCTTTAGAATTATTAAAACAGGGGTCAGCTCTAGAAGTCGAACTAAGACTTAAAGGTGATGTTTTAAACGATCTTTTTTTCTTGAGTGGTAACGAAAAAGACGTCACTATGCGGGCAATAAAACTGGGATGCGATCTTACCAGACCGCACAGGCTAATGATTGTCGACTTAACGACAAAAGAACATCAGGATAATGAAGATGATGTCGTTGATATTATTAAATCCGGTGTCGGTTCTGTTGTAGAAAGGTTATTTCTTAATAGTGTTGTTGGTATCAGAGGAAATCGAATTTTAATTCTTTTAGGGCTTAATGAGAGCACAGACAAACAAGAATCCGTTACTGAAAGGGTAGCTGAACTTGTTAAAGAATGGGTTATGCAAAATACCGGTTACCACTCGGTCAATATAACATGGGGCCGGGTTTGCCTTGATTTTACTGATTATAAAAAGTCTTTTGAAGAAGCATGGAAAGCTGCTGATATAATGAAATGCCTAGGCAAAAAGAACATAAGTATGGGATTTGAACAGTTGGGTTTATACGGTGTTTTATGGGAATCAACAAATAGAGCTCGCTTGGAAGAATTAGCCTTATCCAAACTAGGTATTTTAAAACAATATGACTATATGCATAATGGCAATTTAATAAATACTCTAGAACAATTTTTAATCAATAATTGTAATTTTAGTGAGACGGCAAAAGCAGTTTTTATTCACCCTAATACTTTAAAATACCGCTTAAGAAAAATTGAAGAATTGGCTAAAATAGATCTCTCTACAGAAGAAGACAGATTTCATTGCCAGTTTGGCTTAAGATTGTTAAAAATCTTAAGTTTGTAGTTATTGCCTTAAACCTAAGAAAGGGAGGTAACCCACAATGTCTTAAAACTAAAGGTAGGAACAACTGATAATAAAGTCAGAATATTCTGGCTTTGTTTTTATTTTCGCTTGGCTTGTCTCCCGAGTTAATGGGTTACTAACCAATTCACATCCTTTAAGAAGTCATTCCCAAATAATTCAAAAGCTTTAAAGTAATATTTTTAAAAGGCCCAAAGACATTTTAGACGATTGCTATTGTTAGTTATTCACAAAACAGTATGTAATTTTTGTTTAATTCTAAACAATGCGAAAATTTAAGATAATAACGTATAATTAGTTACCTAAAGAAAGGAGGCTTTTTCAGTTGAGGAAAGTGGTTATTGTAGATGCAGTTAGAACATCTACGGGTGTTTTTGGCGGTAAATTCCGTGATATTCCTGCCCATGAACTGCTGGTAGAGGTTATTAAGGCTATTCTTGAAAGAACCCAAATTGATGTGCAATTAATAGATGAAAGCATCGTAGGTTGTTCATTTCAACCAAGCGATGCCCCTAATATTGCAAGAATAGCCGCTTTAAGGGCTGGTCTCCCTTTAAAGATAATAGGTACAACTGTAAATGTTAACTGCGCTTCCAGTTTAAGAGCGATCGGTACAGCTTTTCAAGCTATACGTGCCGGCGAGGGTGATGTGTTCTTGGTGGGCGGAGTGGAAAGTATGAGCAATATTCCCTACATTTTGCCTAAGGCCAGGTTCGGGTATCGCTTGGCCCATGGCCAATTCATCGATGTGCTGTGGGAAAGTTTTACGGACCCAATTTGTAATCAGATAATGGGCCGCACCGCAGAAAACTTGGTGGAGGAATTCAATATATCAAGGGAAGATCAGGACGAATTTGCCTTGACTAGCCACCGTAAAGCGGTAGCTGCTACTATTGCCGGGAATTTTATTAACGAAATTGTACCAGTAACCGTTAGGAAAAAAGCCCGGGGGCAAGTTAAGGAGGAAGTTGTTAATCAAGACGAGGGTCCAAATCCTGATATTACGTTAGAAGGCTTAAGTCAATTTCCGGCTGTCTTTAAAGAAGGTGGAACTGTCACTCCGGGTAATGCTTGTGGCTTAAACGATTGCGCCGGAGCAATGCTGATTATGAGTGAAGAAAAAGCCATGGCGCTTGGGTTTAAACCCCGAGCTTATATAAAAGCTCAGGGATGGGCCGGTCTGGAGCCGGAGAGAATGGGTTTGGGACCGGTATATGCAACTCCGGTAGCGCTAAAAAAAGCAGGGTTAACCTTGGCCGACATTGATGTGATTGAGCTCAATGAAGCTTTTGCCGCGCAGGCGTTGACTTGCATCAGACAGCTAAATCTTGACCAGGAAAAAGTAAATTTAAACGGTGGAGCAATTGCCCTCGGGCATCCGGTGGGGGCAACAGGGGTTAGGATAGTCACAACGTTGCTAAATATTCTGGAAAAGGAGGATAAAACCCTGGGATTGGCTACCATGTGTGTGGGTGGTGGATTAGGTGGGGCCATCATTCTGGAACGGAGATAGTAAATTAATTTGCTGTGTTAGTGAGGTGAAATAAATGAAGTTTAAAAAAATAGGACTGGTTGGTGGCGGTATTATGGGTGCGGCCATCACTCAGGTGGTAGCTTCTAGTGGCTTGACGGTTGTAATGTATGAGATGAATGAAGAATTAGTGCAAAAAGCGATGAAAAGGATAAGATCGGCATTTCAACGTGAACAGGATAAGGGCAAAATTTCGAAAGAGAAATTACATGAGAGATTGGCCCTAATTAATGGCACCACCTCTTTAAAAGAGTTTTTCGATGTAGATCTAGTTATAGAAGCTGTTCCAGAAATTATGGAAATTAAAAAGAAGGTCTTTACTAGTCTGGAGCAAGCAACTTCGCCACAAACTATTTTGGCCAGCAATACATCCAGTCTTTCCATAAGTGAAATAGCATCCACCTTAAAGGATTCACAAAAAGTAATTGGATTGCATTTTTTTAATCCCCCGCAAAAGATGAAGCTAGTGGAAGTAATCCCTGCCCTGCAAACAAGTACAAAAACAATTGAAACAGCTGTTGATTTTGTTCGCCTGGTTGGCAGAGAATCCGTGGTAGTGACCGAATGTGCAGGTTTTCTGGTTAACCGTCTTTTAGTTCCTTACTTCTATGAAGCCATGTATACTCTTTTGGATGGTTCCGCAGGGATTCAGGATATTGATAATGCTGCTATGCAGTATGGTTTTCCCATGGGCCCCTTCAGATTGTGTGATTTTATAGGAATTGATACCCTTGTGCACTCGGGGCGGATCATGGAACAATATTACGGCCCTCGTATGAAACCTCCCTTTTTGATGGAAGAGATGGTACGGGCAGAATTACTTGGCGATAAAAGCGGCGGTGGTTTTTATAAGGGTAATCAAATAAATCCGGATGTGCTACTGTTAATTGAAAATTTAAAAACAAATTCCAAACATACTGTAGCTTTTACCACAGAGCGTTTAATTTATCCCATGATTAACGAAGCAGTCATATGCTTACAAGAAAAAATATCAACACCATCGGAAATTGATTTCGCAATGGTATCCGGTATCGGTTTTCCAAAGGACAAAGGGGGACCGCTGCGCTACGCTGACATAATCGGGATGGATAGTCTTACAGAAAGTTTGGACCGTTTTGCCCAAAAAATTAGCTTTAGGTTCTGGCCGTCATATCTACTAAGAAAGATGGTAGCAGCCGGGTTCAATGGAATAAAAAGTAAGCAAGGATTTTATACTTATTTAAACGAGGTGAATGAAAACTGAACTTCTTAAAACTGTTTCAACAAAATGCGGTATTAAAAATAACTATAGAAAATCCACCATTAAATGTCCTCAGCCGTGCTGTTTTACACGAACTTGTTACTGTACTTGATCGGGTTTCCACAAGTTCGGAGATACGCGTACTGGTGATTTCTGGTGCAGGGGAAAGGTTTTTTAGTGCTGGGGCGGATGTTTCCGAAATTGGTGCGGTGGAGACAACCGATGAGATGAGGGAATTTATCAGGAACGGTCAAATGACCTTTCATAAAATAGCTACTCTAAATAAGCCTGTAATTGCCTCAATTAATGGTATATGTTTTGGCGGTGGGCTGGAACTAGCTATGGCTTGTCATATCAGAATAGCTTCTGAAAACGCGAAGATGGCTTTACCGGAAATAAATTTCGGTCTCATGCCTGGTTACGGAGGTTCGCAGCGATTGCCGCGCATTGTGGGGGCCCCCCGGGCTGCCAAAATGATTCTCACAGGAGAAATTATTGAAGCGCATGAAGCGCTGAAAATCGGTCTTGTTGAAAAGGTAGTTTCACAATCCGATTTATTAGATAATGCAATGGCACTAGCCGATATTATCGCTTCTAAAAATGAAGTTACTGTAAGGAATGACCTACGAGCGATACAAGAGGGTCTTATGTTACCCATTGAAGATGCGTTACAACTGGAGCGAAACCTTATGCTTGAAGTATGGGATGTCACTGACGCCAAGCAAAAAACAATAGAATTTATCAAAAAGTCTAGTCCGCGGAAAGGGGAATAGTTATGGATTTTACCTTTACCAAAGAACAGGAACTATTAAGGGAAATCATTAGAAAATTTACTGACAAAGAAGTCAAACCCAGGGCTGCAGAAGCAGATAGAAACCATCGGCTTGATCCCGAATTAATTAAAATGGGTGCTGATCTTGGGTTATTCGGTATATTATATCCGCCAGAATTAGGCGGTTCGGGCATGGGTTTTACCGGTCTTTGTATTATGCTTGAAGAATTATCCAGAGGTTGTGCATCCTTTCCACTAATGCTGGCAACCCACCAGGGAATAGGCGTTATGGGTATATATCTTACCGGCACTCCGGAACAAAAAGAAAAATATATGACTCCTTGTGTGGAGGGTCAAAAAATAGCTGCTTGTGCCATAACCGAACCTGATGCCGGTTCGGACATAGCCAGTATGAAAACCAGGGCTGTTCTTAATGGTGATCATTACATTATTAACGGTACTAAAAGGTTTATTACCAACGGGGGGATTGCCGATGTAATTGTGGTTTTTGCCATTGTAGATTCTACACCTGATAACCCGGGTGGAATGACCGCGTTCATTGTGGAAAAAGATTTTCCTGGTTTCAATGTGGGTAAAATTGAGGAAAAAATGGGTATTCGGGCTTCTAGTACAGCGGAACTGTTTTTTGAGGATATGGTTGTCCCGGTTGAAAATGTTTTAGGGCAGGTAGGCAAGGGTTTTAAACTAGCAAGACAAATTTTGGAGGCAGGTGGGCGTGTTACGCTTGGGGCCATGTGCCTTGGTGCTGCTAAAGAGCTAGTAGATTTATCAATTGCTTATGCCAAGGAACGCAAGCAATTTGGCAGGCCAATTCAAGATTTTCAGGGCATCCAGTGGATGCTCACCGACATGGCGGTAAGTGCTTATACTATGGAATCTATAGTGTATAGGACCGCGTGGGCGCTAGACCAAGGATTACCAACCACTATGGATGCTGCTATTTGCAAGCTATATTGCTCTGAGGGAATTGATTTGGTAGTTGATAAAGCGATGCAGATCTTTGCAGGGTCAGGTTATATGACAGACTATCCAATTGAGCGGTTTTATCGTGATGCCAGAATAAATAGGATTTATGAAGGGACCAGTGAAATTCAAAGAATGATCATTGCCTCTACACTGGTTAAGAAAGGTGTCTTTTAATAAAAGAAACAATTTATGCAAATTTAAGTAAGGAGGTTATCTTGTTATGTTACCAACAACAAGAGATTTAATATACTAGGAACAAAGAACGTAATCCTGAAAAACTAGCCGTAGCTAATAATTCTGTAAGATATACTTTTGATGAATTTACGCAGCGGTGTAACAGATTGGCCAATATGCTTTTAAATTTAGGTTTGGAAAAAGGTGATCGGGTGGCGTTTCTAGATAAAACTTGTCCCTGGTATTTAGAGTTTTATTACGGTATTACCCTGGGCGGTCTGGTTGCCGTACCTTTGAATTACCGGCTGGTCGAAAGAGAATTAATTTACATTATCAATAATTGCCGGCCAAAAGCAATTATTGTCGGCAGTGAATATACAAATATTATTGATTCAATCCGATCCCATATACCTACTATAAAACACTTTATTTCTATGGAACCGGCTGACGGCTACATGTTATATGAAAGTAAAATTAAAGAATCTTCGCCGCTAGAGCCTAATGTGGAAATATCAGCTAAAGACCTGGCGGTTATCAGTTATACAAGCGGAACAACTTCAATGCCTAAAGGTGTTATGCTATCACACGGAAATATTTCGGCCAATGCGGCTAACGAAAACTTAAGCGTTTGTATTACTCACGATGATATAGTTTATTACCCAGCACCGTTATTCCATGTGATGGGATGTATGGCAATGGGGATGTTGGCTACAGGTTGTACATTAGTTTTTGAAGAATATAAAGCCGAGAAATTTTACGAAAGAATTCAACAGGAAAGTATTACTAAAGTAGTAACAACTGCCGGCCCGTTAACTATGTTAGTAAACTCGGAAATAAATTATAAGCAATATGACCTGAGTTCGCTGCGCACTGTTATTACAGGGGGTAGCCCGATGCCTGGTAAAATTGCTACAGAGCTATTTAATATTTTACCGAATTTGGAAGTTATGTATGTTTCTTTTGCTCAGACAGAAGCGTCTCCTTTTATTACCATTGACGCGGTAACAAGGCAAGATATTTTGGAAGGACGATATAACGAACACTCAGGAAGAGAAGTATTTCTTACACGGGTAAAAATTGTTGACGATCAAGATAATGATTTGCCGGTTGGCCATCGTGGCGAAATTATCGCTAGGGGGCCAAATGTGATGCTCGGTTACTGGGAGATGCCGGAAGAGAACACCCAAACTCTACGCGAGGGTTGGCTGCATACAAACGATATCGGTTACTTTGATAGCAATGGTTATTTATACGTTGTTGATAGGAAAAAGGACATGATTCTCAGTGGTAGCGAAAACGTTTCTTCTAAAGAGGTAGAAAGTGTTCTATACCAACACCCAGCGATAGCTGATGCGGCAGTTATTGGTGTTTCTGATGAAAAATGGGGTGAAAGAGTTCATGCTGTTATAGTGTTAAAATCTGGACAGCAAGAAGATCCGGAGGGTATCATTAAGTTTTGCAGAGAAAATTTAGCTGGTTATAAAACTCCTCGATCAATTGAATTTATTTCCGACCTACCAAGAAACGCTACAGGGAAAGTTTTGAAAAATAGGTTAAGAGAAAAATATAAAAAATAGTTAGAAATATCATAATATTATGAAAATGTTGATATTAAGAAATTATATTTGGGCTAAATAGCTTATACATTAGCTGACCACTTGCTTGAAACCTGTATAAAACGGAGCAGGTGGTATTTTTACGGGATGTATTTTAATTAAGATATGAAAGATCGGGGGCTTTTTGAAAATGGCAATAGAAAGAGAATATGGTTCGGTGCAGCCAGGAATTAATTGGGGACCATTTACTGCAAGAATACCATTTATTCATGTTAAAGTTTACTGGCTTGACGTGTTGCAAGGGGAGCACTGCCACTTTTATTTTTTGCGCCAGTAGTAACTTTTATAATCCCTCTGATGCCAGTTGCGCTGTCACTAACTTTGTTATTGACAGGTTTTGCTTGCGCCTATATAGCCATGTCAATGGTCAACAGTAACATAGAAAGAGGGATTACACTATTTATAGCCATGCTTATTGCCTTGAAAGGATCGACATGGGGACTTGGAATCGGAATTTTAGCATACATCCTCCTTATAGGAATTGATAAAAGTATTCATTCACCAAGTGAAATCCAAAAAGAAACCGGTTCTTGATAAAATTTTTATAATAAAATTTTCGCCAACAAATGAGAGCAGCCGGCGTTGGTCACCATGTACGCATTACGCGATGACCAACGCTGCCCCACACCTAGGTGGTACCTACAATGCTATTAACCTAGATGGTGGTGCGAGTTCCGGCTCTGGACCGGTAACCGTGCTCTTGAATCACTTCATCTTCTATTTTAAGATACTCAAGGTACTCAAAGTATTCTTCCAACTCCTGATCCAGTCCTTTTGGCGCATGGTACAAGTTTTATACATTTAAAAAACTTACTTCGCTGCAGAATATTTTTCATGCAGCCTGATTTGCCCCGGAGGCGGTACTAATTGTTTTCGTAGTTCCCACCGTCCCGTATTCAGCAGCCGGGTTACAGCTATTTTTTCTATACCGGTCATCTCTGCTATCTCGACATAACTCAGTCCTAATATATCTCGCAAAACCAATACTAGCCTTTCTGTAGGCGGTAGCGTTAAAAGAGCTGCTTGGATTTTGTTTGTACTATTGTCTTTGGTCGGCGGGCTGCTTTTAGCTCTAGGTAAGTCTTTAGGTAAATTTGGGGTCCAACCCGTTGTGGCTTTATTTCTGTATATTAAACACAGGTTTATCAAAGCTGTATTTAAATTTATATCACCGTCTAATGCTTTAAAAACGCCCTTTAACAGTTCTTGAGTTTTCTTGTGACTACCGGTTAATCTGTAGCCTGTGTTGTAGAGTAAATTTACTATTTGCTCGGAAGAATTACCCTGCTTAAACATTTCACCCAGTTTGGGCATGTCCCTTCCCCTTTTCGTTCAAAAATGCGGTTAACGGGTTACTGAGCAATGCATTGATATTTGTATAAAATTTTCGCCAACAAATGAGAGCAGCCGGCGTTGGTCACCATGTACGCATTACGCGGTGACCAACGCTGCCCCAACCCGGGTTAACAGCATATGCTCCCGGGCAATGCGGATAAATGTTGCGCAGTTACTCTGCAAAATATGCCTTGATAAAATCAGGTACATTGTCGCCTGTAAAACAGCCGTAATTTAAACGCTCTTTATCCTCTCCGTAAAAGCTGATTATATATCTATCGTCACTGGCAGTATTTTGAGTGAAGGATTCATCCAAAACCCATTGATAGCGATATTCCCTCAAGCAGGTTTCAATTTGGTTTTTATCCGTGATTTCTAATCTTCTAACATCTTCATCGCCTGTGTTTCCTGTTTCCTCAAACCCCCGCATTCTTTTTTCCTCCCACTGCTCCCGGCTTTCTATCTTTTCCGCCACAGCATAGGATATTTCTTCCGGTAAAACTCTGGCCTTTTGATAATAACCTTTCTCCTTCAGCCAGTTTTCCAGCAAATAATCGTATTTATGCCAGGAGGCATTGATATGCTTATCTCTATCGTACTGTTTGGTGGTTTGAGGCTGAGATTCAACCAATTTCGGATAATTGTCCAGCTTATTATTGGCAATTAACAAGCTGACACTGGCCCATGGTTCCTTTTGCCCCGTCATCTGTTCATAAGTTGCCATCGTAACATCCTGTTTCATAGTATCAATCGCTTCTTTTATCTCCGCCGGATCTAATATTACCGCCTCTTTGTATTTACTGGATCTCATATTGGGACGCAAGGTGATTTTCTCTACGTCGGCAGGGTTGACATGAAGAATATCATAATGTATTTCCTTATATTCTTTGGATTCATGGATGGGTTTTATATAATTGGTGTATTTATCATAATCAATTCGATAACCTCTGGTCATGGTGCTCCCATCACTTAAATGGTAAATAAAAATGGCATCTCTTTTTTGGTTTTGCTTTCCGGTCAAATAATTTTGCCCTTTATCTTCAATGATATTTTCATGAAGCCGGTAAATGTGTTGTAAATTATTGGGATCGGAGAAAAAAACAGTAGTGTATTTTTCTTGGCTGTTATATTGATAAAAATTATCATTGAAATAAACCTGTTGGACTTCCCCCAATTCCGGCAGCCTTTTTTCATATCCAATCAAGTCGAACCTGATTCCCAACATCATAACTATAACCACCGCGCCAAAAACCGCATAGCCTTTAAAGCTCTTTGCTTCTTTAAAGAAGCCCAGGGATTTTTGCAGTACTATTTCGGCCACCACATAGCCGATCAAAGAACCTGCCAAATATCCAAAAACCGCCCAGGCAAGGGTCTGCTGTGTGTGCTGAAAATAAAGTCCCCCCAGCAGCATGGTGCAAAAGGTAACGCCGTATTTAAAAACATTACGCGGTTTTCTAAAAGCAATTGACTGGGTGGCAGCTTCCAGATTTCTTATTTTATACAGATAATCAGCCAACAAATATAGAACCAGGCAGATTGCCACATAAGCCAGTACTTCAGCACCGCTCATGAATCGTTCTTTTATAGGGTAAAAGCCTTCTAAAATTCTAGTGATGGGGGAGAGTTTTTCCAATTGGTAATCCATGTTAAACAAAAAGCCATATACAAAAAATTCAAGATTATAGGTGATTAAAACAGTTATGCCCACCGGAAAAAACAAGAGAATATAAGTTAAAACGCCCTGCACCGTCGAAATGCCCACCAGCATACCAACAAATACACAGGTAAGGAAAATCGTTAAATTCATCAAGGTGGTTATGCCTATCCACCTGAATACATCGTTAATGCTGTAGTAACTGCCCAGGTCAAGAAACAGTTGTAATATAATAGAGATAATCCCTGTAATCAATACCGGCAAAATCAACAATACAATCCCGACCAGAATGTGGCTTCTGTAAATGCTGCTTCTTTTAACGGGAAGGCTGTGCAGCGAATCGGCCGATGTCCTGACATGCAGGTAGCGAAATAAGAGAACAGCCAGTCCAACCGGTACCGTCAAAACTAAAATGCACTGTAATTCCTGGTTATTGAATAAAAAAAGACTTTTAAAAACATTTTTATCAATAATATATTCGTTACCCAGCATCATTACTATATTCAACGGAATTATAAAGATTAGGGCCAGGGTGTAGGCCACCGCCACCCAACTGTATTTTCTAAAATCGTTTATTAGAAAGCCTTTATTTAAAAATGACGTTTTTGATCTCATAGCCGATCTCCCCCATCTCATAAATAAATATTTCTTCCAATGTCAGAGGCAAAATATCTAATATCAAGGGATGATGTTGGGAGACGTTTTTGATGACTTCATCCTTTTTCCCTCTGATAATGAACAGCTGGACACTGCCTCTTTTTTCCCGGTATAGGACATCATCATTTTCAAATATGTTTTCTGGAACATCATCCGGAAAAGCAGCCTGTACCTTATGTATGTCGGATTTCAAATCATCCAGTTCCTTCTCCACAATCAATCTGCCTTGATGCAAGACACCTATACAGTCGCACAGATCTTCAAGTTCCCTTAAATTATGGGATGATATCAACACCGTCATCTCCCTGTCGGCTGTATCTTGAATAATTAAATTTCTAACCTTTCGCCTCATAACAGGGTCCAAACCATCTAAGGGCTCATCTAAAATCAAATAATCAGGTTTTAACGCTAAAGCCAGCCAGAAAGCAGCCTGTCTTTGCATTCCTTTGGACATGCGTTGTATTTTCTTATGCTCATCAAGCTGAAAAACATTTTTTAGTTTTTGATAACGTTCCTCATTCCAGTTGTCGTAAATCCTTTGATAAAATCTAGCCATATCCTTGACAGTATATTGAGAGAAGAAATATAACGAGTCCGGAATAAAGACTGTTTTAGACTTAATATCTATATTCTCAAACACCTTTTGGTTATCGATCAGAACCTCCCCCTGGTCCTGGCGATAAATCCCTGCCAATATTTTCAATAATGTTGTTTTCCCGGCGCCGTTTGAACCCACCAAGCCATAAATTGAACCCTTTTTTACGTTTATACTGACATCGGCCAGCGCTACCGAATCATCAAACATTTTGCTTATATTTCTAGCTTCTATCACTTTTCTCTCCCCCCTTGACCATGACATATAGCTCTGAGATGATTTTAATGATTTCTTCCTTTTTCATGCCTAAATAAATAGCTTCAGATAAAATCTTAACAAGTTCTTCCCTAAGCCTGGCTAATTTCTCGGCATTCCCTTCGCGCATTACCCGGGCGACAAAGTTGCCCTTTCCGGGTATTGAATAAATGTAGCCCTGTCTTTCCATCTCCCGGTAGGCTTTTTGAATAGTATTGGGATTTATAGTTAGTTGGCTTGCAAGTACCCGCACTGAAGGCAATTGTTCATCGGTTTTTAAAACTTCGCTGATAATCAGCTCTTTAAATCTTTCCACCAGTTGTTCGTAAATAGGGTGCCTGCTTCTTAAATCCAGATCAAACATTAACTCCCTCCTTTCCGTGTTAACTGTACTATTAGTGCTAGTACGGCTATTATATAAAAAAACCTGCCTGTTGTAAACATTGGCAGATTATTTTTTAATCGGTGAGCTAGCCGCAAGGAAGCAGCCGTCGAAGGTGGGGTCGGTAATTGGGGTGAAGTCGTAACAAGGTAGCCCTATCGGAAGGTGTGGCTGGATCACCTTCTTTCTACGGAGAAAATAGTGGTTGGTGGTTAAGTAATGTGCGTGATATACTCAAGTATACTGACGATTATTATCAAAAGAGGTTCAAGGAGGGCGCTGCGTTAAATGTTGCAAAATAGTAAACCGATTAAAGGAGATAGAATTGAAACAAATTAAGTTATATAATGTAATTTTTCCCGCGTGGTTTTTGCTATTCTTTTTTCCCCCGATTGTTATTATTACTTTGATAGGCAATCTGCTTATTGATTCACTGGTCATATTGGTTTGCTTCTTTATATTTAAGTTGGGTAATATATTAGAATTAGATCTTAAAAGATTCTATAAGCAAAGCATATTGAAAGTTTGGATGTTTGGTTTCTTAGCAGATATAATAGGTGCTTCAATATTATTTTTTATATCAAATACAGGGTTGCCGCATGAGGTGATTTCGGCAATTAATTATGACCCGTTTAGCAATCCAGTAGCGATCATAATTATGGTATTTGCTATGCTTGTATCATCGTTATTTATATTTATATTTAACTATAAGTTTACCTGGAAAAAAATAATAATCGAAAAACAACTAAGGTTTAAATTGGCAATTACCATTGCAATTATTACAACACCGTGGGCTTTTTTGCTGCCGACGAAGTGGTTTTACTAATTTTAATTGTATTCTTTATGAAGGCATTCCCGGCACAATCCTGCTGGTAGGCTCAAAGAACCATTCCTGCCAAATTAACTCATCATTGATTCCGTGATTGCTCAAGTGTGTTATTTCTATAAATGGAACGGCCACACCTACGAGCGCAGACCACACCCGGTACAGAGCAAGGATAAAGCGGCATTTAACACAGCGGTTTCCTTATCATCAGTAAGTTTTAGATAATCTTGATAAGTTTGCACATAGAGGTACTAATACCATCTGCCAAAGTGGGGATATCATGCGCGGGCGGCAGGCGGCAATTAGTCAGGGTAAATTATACGGGCGCGGGTAAAATAACTAGAATACTAAAACATAATTTAAGGGGATGAATTGATGCCCAAAAAAGTGCTGATAGTGGGCGGCGTGGCCGGGGGGGCCGGCACTGCCGCCAGGCTGCGTAGGCTGGATGAAACAGTCGAGATTATAATGTTTGAGCGGGGGGGCTATATATCCTTTGCCAACTGCGGCCTGCCCTATTACATTAGCGGCGTGATCAACGAAAGGGACAAGCTGCTGGTGCAGACCGAAGAGGCGATGGAAGAACGGTTTAGTATAGATATTCGTCTCCACAGCGAGGTGACTGCCATACACCGGGACACCCGGGAGGTGGAAGTGGTTTCCAGTGGCCAAACTTACCGGGAGAGCTACGACTACCTGGTCCTTTCACCAGGGGCGTCGCCAATTATTCCCTCCATACCCGGTATAAACCGGGAAGGGATCTATACTTTAAGAAACATGGCTGATGTCGACCAGCTCAAGGCGCTGGTAACGGAGAAAAAGCCCCGCCGGGCGGTGATAATCGGCGGGGGCTACATTGGCATAGAGATGGCCGAGAATTTAAAGCACCTGGGCACGGACGTTACCATAGTGGAAGCGGCGGGGCAGATTATGGGGCCCCTGGATGTGGAGATGGCCAGAGTGGTGGAAAAAACCCTGATGGATAAAGGTATAGAGATTATTTTAAATGATGGGGTCAAGAGCTTTGACGGACAAGGGAATATTGAGGTGGCTTTAAGCAGCGGTAGAAAAGTAGAAGCAGATATAGTGCTTCTGGCCGTGGGGGTAAAGCCGGAAAACAGGCTGGCACGGAATGCGGGTCTTGCTATTGGCGAGCGGGGTGGAATTAAAGTTGATGATTGCCTGCGCACCTCGGACCCGTATATATACGCCCTGGGGGACGCCATTGAAGTAAAGGATATCGTCAATGGTCAGCCAGCCCTGATTCCCCTGGCCGGGCCCGCCAACAAGCAGGCCAGGATAGTGGCGGATAATATCGCCGGCCGAAAGGTTGAATTTAAAGGTTCCCAGGGCACATCCATCATCAAAGTGTTCGACCTAACGGCGGCGGCCACGGGGAACAATGAAAAAATGCTGCAATTAAAGGGGACCCCCTACGCCAAATCATATACCATATCGCCCTCACACGCGGCTTATTATCCCGGGGCTATACCGATGATTGTAAAAATAATTTTTTCCCCCGAGGGCGGCACTCTGTTTGGAGCCCAAATAGTGGGTAAGGACGGGGTGGACAAGCGCATTGACGTGCTGGCTACGGCGGTAAGGATGGGGCTTACTGTTTACGACCTAGAGGAGTTGGAACTGGCTTACGCCCCGCCGTATTCTTCCGCCAAAGACCCTGTGAACATGGCGGGTTTTACGGCGGCGAATATTTTAAAGGGCGATGTGCGGGTGATGCACTGGGAAGAGCTGGACAACTTGCTCGAGGACAGTTATATCCTGTTGGACGTACGGACGGATAAAGAACGTCAACAGGGGTATGTAGAAGGCTCGGTGCATATACCGGTGGACAGCCTACGTAAAAGATTAAATGAATTACCCCGGGACAAAAGGATAATTATTTATTGCAAGATCGGTTTAAGGGGCTATATCGCTTACCGCATACTGGTGCAAAACGGGTTTGACGCTGTGAATTTAAGCGGTGGCTACGATATTTACCAGGCGCTGCTTTATCAATACGGCGAGGCCGTTAATATGAATGAACAAATGACCAGGCAAGAGAAGTAGACCCGGCGGATCGCCGGGTTTTTGTTAATTAAAAAAGGGTTCTTCCGCACTTTATGCAAGGCTCATTATCACATTTATGGTTCGTTGTAACCCCAAAAATAAAAAACACCTATAAGTAGTTCATGTATATTTATCAGACAATGCTGATTTATATCCCGGTCGTTTGCGTTTTATACCCAGTGGCTAATCTCTGCGATTTCCTTCCTGACGGGGGCTTTGCCCGGTTCTTTGACCGGATAACCTATGGGTATTATGGCCACCGGCCTTCTATTCCTGGGCATATCAAAAGCCTGCTGCACCTTGTCTTCCTGGAAGGCTCCTACCCAGCAGCTAACTAATCCTTCTTCCAGCGCGGCCAGCATGATGTTCTGCACCGCCGCCGCGGTATCCTGCAAACAATATAGTTCCGCGCCCCGTTGTTGATACCGGATGGCTGACATTTCCGGCTCGGCGCAGACTACTATACAAAAAGGTGCTTCGGCAATAAACTTTTGTCCCAAAGCCGCTGCGACCAACTGCTCGCGCTTATTCCGGTCCTCAACCACATAAAAAAACCAAGGCTGAATATTGCCGCCTGAAGGCGCCCAACGAGCTGCGTCAAGCAGTTTAAGGATTATTTGGTCGGAAACAATATCTCCCTTGAATTTCCTTGTAGACCGGCGATTAATTATGGCCTGGTATACATTCATTTGCATCACCTCAGAAAAGAGTAAAAGCTCATTGTTCCACAGTCGATATAGATAAATATCGCAGTGGGGTTGTATGCATCTTATATTGATTATTATTTGAAATACGCCTGAAATTATTAATGGGTTTTTTTAAAGCATCTTGACCACCATGGTCATTTATTCTACAAGACTTATAAGAAGTTCCCGCAAGCATTTAATTTTCTAAAAGAATAGAAAAAGTCTTTGTACTCGTTTCCGTTGAGGCCGTTTCTCAAGTGGCATACGATTTACTCAATTAATACCGGCACGCTTGCTGGTTATAAGCTCGGCAGTTTGTGTATACTAATTCGAGAGTACCCCGCCACAACGATTCAAAGTTGGATAACAACCCGGAGGGATAGTGGTGTATAAAGGATATAATTTTTATGACCCTTCGTTGACAGAAGCGCTTACTAATTTGCAAATAGCCCAAAACCAATTTAACAATGCCAGCACTCCGGATATGGTGGATGTAGCTATCTACGAATTATCGGCCGCCGAAATGCACCTGAAAGCTGTTTTAAAAAAAGTGCGCAATGGCGAATAACGTGTGCAGGGACAGTCCCCTTTAGGAAAATTTGAAAGGGCGATTTTCCCCATTAAAATTTTCCTAACACATACTGGAGGTCAAGAATCCATATGGACTTTCTCGACCTCCGAATATGTCAGTTAATTTCAATTTTTTATCCGACATTTGCTTTGATCTGAGCAAACAGTTCCACTCTATTATTTGTTATATTTCAGCCATTCCATATAAATCCAGAACAAGACTGCTGAATCAATATTATAATGTACAGACATTTTATAAAAACCAACCATAACCGAAGGATAAGCTTTGTCTAACGGTAAATTGATGTCTTTTATCATTTGATCTATTTCGGGGCAAATTTTCTTCTTTGTATCTTGATTTATATTTCTTACCATGGCAAATATTTCTTGATTGCTTAGTTTACTACCAGTCATCCGTCGAGCTATTTCGGCCTGTTTATCAAGGGACATTATTTTACACCACCTTTCCAAATCAGGACAAAGCTTAGGGTATCATTCTATGGAAACCGTAATCGGAAAATTAGATTTATCCCAGTCCCCGGCACTAAAAAGACTTCCGGGCACAATATTCCCTGTTAGCCTTTTTGCATGCATATACTTTAAATAATAAATGAAATAATCAGGTAAATTAACATTGAATATGTATTCTCCTTCCACATAAATGATATATTAACTCACATGACAAGTAAATACTTACCTAATGTTCAAAATTTGTTGTGTGATGGGTAAGTGACATGTACAATTAATTAATTTTAGGAGTTGTATTTTAGATTAGAGGGAACCAAATAAATGGTTCCCCTCGTCTATAAGTAAGACTGGCAAAGGAGGTTTTTCGCTTGAAGAAAAATTGGTTGGCAATTTTATTAGTTGTAGTATTATTAACAGTTAATTTACCAAATAATGTTATGGCGGCTCAGCCAATGACGGTAATTCATAACGATGAGCAACTCCAGCTTGATGTCCCACCGGTTCTTGAAAAAGGCCGGGTACTGGTGCCACTTCGAGCTATTTTTGAAGCTTTAGGTGCTGTGGTTGATTATGATGCGACGACTGAAACTATCATTGCTACTAAAGGAAAAAACAGAATACGCCTTCAAACATTCTCAACACATGTTTTTCTGAACGAAGAAGCTATTCCTTTAGATGTCCCGGCCAAAGTCATTCAAGGACGAACTATGGTTCCGCTGAGGTTTGTTTCTGAAGCATTAGGTGCGGGAGTTAAATGGGATGCCGGGAGCCGAACGGCGATAATAAGTCAAAAAGGTGGACCTGAATTTGATACTGAAGCACCAGGCGGCGTTAATACTTCAATTTATTATTTACGTGAATACAACCCCCAAAAAGAAATCAATGAAAATCAAATTACCTGGCAAAACGACGACATTATGTTTGTTGCCCATAAGTCAAAGTCGGAAGAAATGCATACATCGGATACAATAATAAGCTCTATGACTATAGAAAAGGGTAACACAAAGCATGATATTAAGCTTGCTGAAAAGCCGGTATCCATTTCTTCACTGAGTCTGTCCGCCAGTGACGAATATTTGGCCGTGAATGCTTTTTTTCACTATGGTTTTAAAGTAATCATTGTTAATCTAAACAGCGGAGAATATATCATTTTAAATGATTATCTCGAATCCAAGGGACAAGGATTTGTAGAGACGATACATTCTTACAACTGGTCGCCCGACGGTAGTAAACTGGCTTTTTCTTTTGGTGACACATCTCAAAGTAAGCTGGCAATATATAACTTGAACAATAAAGCTTTATCGTTAATACCTGCAGAAGGCGTTTACATCACCACCTCTTATATATTGTGGCACAAGGATGGACAATGCTTGGACTTTATAAGCGAGTACCCATCGGAGCACTATAAACTGTATAGATATAATATTGACCAAGAACATGTGGAAAATATAATGAATTTGGAACGGGATGATTTATTAAAAATGCGGGAATTTAATCCACAAGAGTTTTAGTTCAGGGGGATAATTTTTACCAGGAAAAGCAAGGATTATGGCAAACTGCCGTTGATTTTACTGTCTGAAACAGCTACAGATTTGTACGGATAATGTACGATGTATGTTATTCAGACACTTCGAAAACAATCTGATTTTATTAACCCTTCAATACTAATATAGTATAAATAACAAACCTCGAATATTTTTAGGATTATTGAATATTTTCAGTCTTTTTTTAATCATAAAAATACTTCTTTGTTAACATGTGGCATGATGTTTGCTTCTTTAGTCTCTTACCAGGGTTTGATTATAAAACTGACATACGTGCTTTAGATAACAGGGTGGGGGATGTGATTCAGCTTGCTATGCTTTTGAGATCTCCATAAGCAAGACCGGGGTCGGTGCCATTACGTGCAATCCATCCCGGTCTAAGAGAAACGGGGTCGATGGAAGTATTAACGAAATGCGTTATTTTTTAAATTGCCAAAAAATTATAGGAGGTGTTTCTCGTGCTCATTGAAACAAAGATTAGCGATTGCATGTTATGTGTATGGGACTGCGGGATTAAAGCACACATTGAAAATGGGCGTTTAATGAAAGTAGAAGGCCTACCGGAGCACCCGGTAACCAAGGGTTATATCTGTCCCCGTGGGGAAGCTTTGCCCAGCTATGTATATTCGGCTGACCGTTTAACGACCCCGTTACTGCGGGAAAAAGGTCGCTTTCAAAAGGTAAGTTGGGACACAGCGTTAGACTATTGCGCGGAAAAGTTAAATGATGTTAAGAAAAAGTATGGTGCCCGGTCGCTGGCCGTTTTTTGCGGTTCCGTGGGCGTGGAAAACATTGAAGTGGCTACATTTGCCCGGCGTTTCAAGGGCGCTTACGGTACGCCAAATCTACTGTCGGTGGAAAATATTTGTTACCGGACCCGCATTTTGGCTCGCCAGCTCACTTTTGGCCGTTATCCGTTGGACGACCCGGGGGATGCCCGGTGCATTATCCTGTGGGGACATAATCCCGATGGCTCCAAGGGAATGCTGGCAGAGCAAATTAGGGAAAAGTTAAATGATAATAATTTTGAATTAATTGTTATCAATCCTAAACGTATACCGCTGTCGGAGAAGGCCCACCATTTAACTATCCGTCCGGGCACTGATGCGGCACTGGGGTTGGCGATGTTGAATGTGATTATTAACGAGGGGCTTTACGATAAAGAGTTTGTCGACAATTATACTGTGGGCTTCCCAGAATTGGTGGAGCACGTTCAACAATATACTCCCGAATGGGCGCAGGAAATTACTTGGATAAATGCAGCTGATATTAAGGGTGCAGCCAGGATTTATGCCCAGGCCGGTCCCAGCTGCATTATTCAGGGGATTAACAGTCTCGACCAACACCGTAATGGTTTGCAAAATTCCCGTCTTTTATCGATCCTGCAAGCGGTTACGGGTAATTTTGCCGTTCCCGGTGGTTGGGTTGAAGGCCCCAGGATTCCTCTGGCCAACTTGAGCCTGAAGGATCAGGAAGCACCTATCGGAGCGGAAGAGTATCCCATTTTCAGTTCACTGTGGGGCCGCAAGGCGCCATTTGGGATAGCTACTTTACTTCCACAGGCAATACTTGAAGGGAAGCCTTATCCCATAAGGGCAAGTATCATTACGGCTGCCAACCCGGTCGTTTCTTTCCCCGCCGCACATCAGTTTAAAGAAGCCCTTTCCAACTTGGACTTTTTGGCGGTCATTGACCCGTTCCTTACCGAGACCGCTGAATTAGCTGATGTGGTTCTGCCGGCTTGTACCTTCTTAGAAAAAGGTGGTCTCTCTTACGTTTACGGTGTTGTATTCGGCGAACCGTATGCCATGATCCATCACAAGGTGATCGAACCGGTGGGCGACAGTTGGCCCGACTGGAAGATCTGGAGCGAACTGGGACGGCGTATGGGTATGGGCGAATATTTCCCGTGGCAAACCGATGAAGAGGTCACTAATGCCTTCTTGCAAGATGGCGAATTAAAAGATAAGTTAAACGCCAACCCGGCGGGAGCTTATTATGGTGAAAAACAATATTATATTTATAAAAAGAAAAAACTGGGGACACCCAGTGGAAAAGTGGAGCTTTACTCGCAAACATTAAAGGATCACGGGTATGACCCTATTCCGGTATATCTTGAGCCAGGACAAAGTCCTGTCAATACCCCTGAGCTTTATGAAAAGTTCCCGCTAATTCTAATCAGCGGCGAACGGGCTCAGGAATATACCCATACCCAGCAGCGTCAAGTGCTTGAATTACGTAATAATAATCCGGAACCCCTGGCAGAGATCCACCCGGTTACGGCAAGTAAGTACGGCCTGGCGGACGGTGTTATGGCCCAGATTGAGACCAAAAGCGGAAAAATGAAAATGCGGATGCGCACAACCGATAAATTAGCGCCTGGTGTAGTAAGTGTCCCACACGGTTGGGGAGGTAACGCCAACGTGAATATGCTAGTTGATATGGATGTATTTGACCCCATCACAGCTTATCCCGACTTTAAAACGGTACTTTGCAGTGTGACACCGGCTTAATGCAAGAGCACTTATGGTATAAGTAACGGGGTTGTCAGCCATACCTGGAGGGGATGCAAGTCGCAAAAGAAAATTATGCTGGCGTAATGTGGCTGAGTTTGCCAGCCACACTCTAGGGGATATGCGGATACACCTGTCCATTCTACCCCTGTGGAGCATATAAGTCTGTCTGTCAAACTATGTACAACATATATTAATGCTGATCAATAGTTTAGCCCCGGCACGGGATAAAACCCGGAGCCGGGGCAAACTATTTGCAGAACTGCGGGTGGCACTATTGAGGTGCTGTTCAGGTTTAAATAGGCAAAAGATGTCCTTATATTTATATGCACCAGCAACATTCAGCGATATATAATTATTTCTCTTGTTCTATAAATTTTTTAACTTCATTTTTGTTCAATGCCTTGCCGGATGATTTAATTTTACCGTTGATGATTAGCCCGGGAGTGAGCATAATACCATGGCTGGCGATCTGCTTGATATCGGTGATCTTTTTTACTTCGGCGTTGATACCGGTCTCGCTGAGCACTTCCTGCACTGCTTTTTCTAGAGCGTGGCATTTGGGGCAGCCGGGGCCCAATACTTTAATTTCCATGTTTTAGTCACACCTCCCTTCGGCAATATAATGACTATAAAAGCTTTAACCTGCAATTATGCCAAAGATATACCCGGATAGCGTGGACATAATTACCACCAGGGTTATATAGATAGCCGTTTTCTTGGTGCCCATAATACTTTTAATGGTTAACATGCTGGGCAGGCTCAGAGCCGGTCCGGCCAGCATCAGGGCCAGAGCCGGACCCCTGCCCATACCGCTGCCCAGCAGGCCCTGTAAAATAGGCACCTCGGTCAACGTAGCAAAGTACATAAATGCGCCCAAAACTGAGGCTAGCACATTGGCACTTAGTGAGTTGCCGCCCACCCAGGTGGAGACGTAGGAGTTGGGGAGAATACCGGCGTCCAGGCCGGGACGGCCCATTAGAAAGCCTGCAATTAATACGCCGCCCAGCAGTAGAGGGAAAATTTGCTTTACATAACCCCAGGTGGCGTCCGTCCAGGTAACCAGCTCTTCCTTATTGAACCATAACCTGATAATTACCGCTAGTGCCACCAGCAGCGCCACCGTAATATACCAGTGTACCTCGTAGACCGCGTTAAAAAAGCCTACTGGTTGGGCTGGTTTACCCCAGGCGGCAAAGACAAGGATAAAAATCATAATGGAGAAAAACAGGCCATATTGCCACAGTGATTTGTCGCCTGGTTCAGGCTCGGGTAGTTCCAATGCCGCCGCTTCTTTGGCTCGTTCTTCTTTTAGAAAAATAAAGTGCATAATCAATCCAATAACGATGGAAAAAACTATTGCCCCTACTGCCCGGGCAATGCCCAGATCCGGTCCCAATACCCGGGCCGTCAGTATGATAGCCAGCACATTGATGGCCGGTCCGGCGTATAGAAAAGCAGTGGCGGGGCCGATGCCGGCTCCACGGGTATAAATACCTGCGAACAGCGGCAGTACAGTACAGGAGCATACTGCCAGCACACTGCCTGATACTGAGGCTACTCCGTAGGACAGTACTTTATTGGCACCTGCACCAAAATATTTTAACACTGACGCCTGGGAAACAAAAACCGATATGCCCCCCGCGATGAAAAAGGCAGGTATCAAGCAGGCCAGTACGTGCTTTTGGGCGTAATCCTGCAGCATGAAAAATGCTTCCAGTATAGCTGATTGCATCCTAGGGTTTTGCAGCGGCAGGTAAAAGGCGGCCAAAAAAACTACAACTATAATGAGCAGTTTATTTCGTTCTTGCATACTATCCACTTCTCTCAATTATATAATTAGCTAATGGTTATTTAACTTATAAGGATCGCATGGGGTAGTTCACTTTTAAGTCTTAGCTTTGGATTTCAGCACTTCGCATAAGCATGGCTGGGTGCGGATAGGGGATAGCGGCACACCCCGTTCCAGGTTATCCTGCACGTTTTGCAAAAAGCTTTGCACTGTTTGCATAGCCTGGTTGTAATTATCCCTGTCAATGTTATATAAAACCCACTTGCCTTCCCGGCTGTCTGTTATTAGACAGGCCTGCTTCAACAACTTCAAATGGTGAGATACGGCGGGTTGGGATAAATCCAGTGCCTCAATAAGCTCGCAAACCGCCATTTCCTGTCTGGATAGCAGGTTAAGTATCTTTAATCGGGTGCTATCAGCCAGCGCTTTACATATTTTTATAATATTACCCGTTATTTCTTCCATTGTACTTGCTCCTTTCGATAAACATAATTAAATATTTAAATATGTTTATATGTTAACTTTGCCAGCTTAATTTGTCAACTTTTAATTGGTTAAACCATTTATTTTTACAGTGCTATTTTATGCCACTTGCATGTTATAATTGCTAATTTAGCCTGCCATGAAATGCTGGAATAGTAGCCGACCCCTTTGGGGCCAGGACTCGTTCGGCTATAGAAAAAACTACTTTGTTTGGTAAACCAGAAAATTGCTAAATATGTTAACGTGGAAAACCAGTGTGTGTGTCGCATAAAAGACAATAAATTTGTCATCTGAATGACTATCTATTTGTCATTAAAACGACATTATGATTAAGAATTATCTGATATTTTTATTATGAACATAAGCAAAATTAATCATCTAGCATGAGGTGTCGTAATAGCTATGCATATAAATATAACGGATTTTAACGACATTGATATCAAGGTGGATCCAGTTTTAACCGATATCGAGAAAATGTTAATTAGAGAGGCTGGATCATTGGTGCATTATCCCAAGGATCATGTAATATTTTCGGCCGGGGATATTGCGGATAGGGTATATCTGCTGGAGAGCGGGTGGGTAAAAATATATAGAATCTCAGCTGACGGCAAGCGAGTGACCGTAGGTAGTATGCGTAGTCCGGGTGAACTTATGGGGTTGGCGGAAACTTTAATGGGCGTAGAGCGTATATGCTTTGCCGGGGCGATTAATAATGTGACCATGGTGGCGCTAACCAAAACAAGGTTTGAGGAGTTATTGGCCAAATATCCTTTTTTATCAATAAAGGTAGCTGAATTGTTGGCCGTCAGGATGAGGGAGGCTGAAGCCATCATTCATGAGATGGTGTGCTGGCAGGCGCCTGGCAGGCTGGCTCATATGCTAATTAAAATGGGCGAGCGTATGGGTGAGCAGACCAATAATGGCATTAAAATTAATTTACAGTTAACCCACGAAGAACTGGCCAGTATGGTGGGCACTTCCCGGCAAACAGTGACTTCGTTTTTAAATACCTTTAGAAATGAAAACAGCATTGTATATGAAGGTAAAACGATAAGCATTATAAACCCGGATAAACTTGCTAAGTGGCTGGCTTAGTCAATAATCAAGAAGAGCATAATTAATACAAAACAGCCGGTCCACACCTATCTGTGGGCGGCTGTTTTGTTGGTATATCTCTCACTATTGTTACCAGTCGTGTTACTGATGGGTGTACTGCTGTTGCTGCTGCTGCGTTGGTGAGTGGGAGATAAAGTTTTGCGGGGTGTTGGGTAATTGATACCAGCCCCGCTGGGACATATAGGTATAGATCTCGTAGGACATTTCAATGCAATTGCGGGCCATGTTGGTCAATGCAGTACGGATATGGGGCTCGGAACTTTCCAGAGCGGCCCGGGTATTGATATCTGCGCCGCATTTGTGGAATTGCAGTGCCCCCTCGGCGATTGCGTGGTCATTAAAACCGGTGTTTGAGGCAGCCTGAGCGCCGGTTTGCATGCCTGTTTGCATACCCATTGGCACGCCCAGCGGGGCTTCCGTACGGGTGGGCGTTGACATGCTAATTCCCTGGCTGCCTATAGAGTGCTGCATGGTATAGGGTACGGTACCGGTTTGCCCGGTGCTGTACTGTGGTGCAGTCCACTGGGTGCCGTATGGCGCGGGGGCGGAAGTTGTCGTGGCGGTGGCCATTGCGCCTGTGCCGGTCATGGACATGGTTGTAGGCATTGGGATATTGCTTATGTCCAGTCCGTGACTTTGCATCATTTGGGTAAGTCTTTGAAAACTGTCCAGGGTGTGCCTTTGCTGACGATCCAGTATGGAGCGCAGCTGCTGGTCCTGACAGCTATTCATGTATAGGTTGTAGTGATCAATCATGCTGGCGTTACTCCGTAATACTTCGCTGATTACCATTGCCTGGCGGGTTCCTGTTTTCATGGAATTCCTCCCTTTGCATAATTGTTAATGTTATCTTGTTTATTATTCAGGTATTTGCCGGAAATTATACAAGGAAGGAATATTGAATGAAATTATTAAATATGGCTTATGACTTTCATTTGCGTCATCGATAGAATAAGTTTTGTCTTGGTATCGTTGATAGGATAAATAATTTGGTTATTATTAACCCGGTGCTATATGGGCAATGCAGTAATAGAAAGTGCGTAAGTTTTAAGTTAAACAGTTATATTTGATTATTAAGATTATGCAGTTAGTTTAATAAAGTTTAAGCCTGACCCCTTTTGGAGGCCAGGCTTTGTTGTGCAGTGTGGTGGTTAGCCGACACCCATTTTGACTTTGCTCTCCTGCTTGACGCCTAGGCCGATGGAGGCCATTTTGCGCCGGACAAAGGCCAGCTGCATTTGCAGGGGTAGCTCCATAGGGCAGTTGTCGTCGCATGCCATTAGACCCATGCAGCCGAAGGCTCCTTCCTCGCAGCCTACTACTTCAAAATACTGCTCCGGGGTGCGCTCGTCCCGGGGGTCCACCATGAACCGGGCAACCCGGTTAATACCGGCCGCGCCTAGAAACTCATCCCTGATGTTGGCGGTGGCGCAGCCTGCAATGCAGCAGCCGCACTCAATGCAGCGCTCCGCTTCGTAGATCTCCAGGGCGGTTTTATTGTCCATGCGCTCTTCCTGTTTCGTGGGGTCAAATGTTTTACTGGTATGCACCCATGATTCAGTCTTCAGGGACAGGTTCCTGAACCAGGTACCGGTGTCCACGGATAAATCGCCAATTAATTTAAAGACGGGCAATGGGAACAATTTAATTTTCTTGGGCAGTGACCTGGTCAGTGTTTTGCAAGCCAACTTGGGACGCCCGTTGATAATCATGGCGCAGGAGCCGCAAATGGCGGCTCGGCACACGAAGTCAAACATAAGTGACGGGTCCTGTTCTTCACGAATCATATTCAGAGCCACAAATATGGTCATGCCCGTGGTTTCTTTGAGTTTATATGTCTGCATTTGCGGCTTTATTTCGGGTTTGGCAGGATTATAGCGAAATATTTCAAAGGTTAACTCACGATCAGCCATTATTTGCCTCCTTTGGATTGAGCCGAGGATTCGCCGTAACCGCGGTCTCCAGGCGGCAGTTCGGTAATCTTGACGGGCTCATATTTCAATTCAGGCAGGTCCGCGCCTTCAGGCCAGTAAGCCAGGGTGCGCTTGAGCCAATTGGTGTCGTCCCGCTTGGGATAATCCTCCCGGGCGTGGCTGCCGCGGCTTTCGGTGCGCATCAGCGCGCCGTAGGCTATGCACAGTGCCAGTCGCACCATGCCGGTCATGCGCAGCGCCTGGGCAAGTTCCGGGTTGGGACCTTCGCCGTTGGATTTTAAGCCAATCTTAAGCGAACGGTGGTAAACTTCCTGCAGGTTATTCACTGCGGTTTGTAAGTCTTTACCATTGCGGAAAATTCCTACATAATCCATCAAGTTCTTTTCCATTTCATTGCGGACTTCATATACGCTTTCTTTACCGTTCCAGCCATGCACCAGGGCCTTGATGCGGTTTTCCTGCTCTTTGACGGCATCGTCCACAAGTTTATAACTGTATGATAAGGTAGCGTCCTTGGTGAACTCGGCCACCTTTTTACCGATAATCTGGCCGGCGGTGATGGTCTCGGCCAGGGAATTACCACCCAGGCGGTTGAAGCCGTGCAAGTCCCAGCAGGCTGCTTCGCCTGCGGCAAACAGGTTCTTCAGGCCGTAAGCAGCGCCGTCTTTGTTGGTGCGCACGCCGCCCATGCTATAGTGCTGGGTTGGGCGCACGGGGATTAAATCTTTCACCGGGTCAACCCCGGCAAAGTTGCGGGCGATGTTGGCGATTTCCCGCAGGTTGGTATTAATATGCTGGGCGCCCAGATGCCGGATGTCCAGCCACAGGTGCGGCCCGTAGGGGCTATCTACGCCATGACCGGCTCGCATGTGCTGTGTCATGCGGCGGGACACCACGTCCCGGGAGGCCAGTTCTTTTTTCTTGGGCTCGTAATCAGGCATAAACCGGTATAAATTTTTATCCAACAGGTAGCCACCGTCACCCCGGGCGCCCTCAGTGATGAGAATCCACACCGGCACCATGCCCGTGGGGTGGAATTGCACGGCCTCCATGTTCCCCAGGGGAACGATGCCTGTGTTCAAGGCCACGAACATGCCGTTGCCCTCGTTAATTACTGCGTTGGTGGAGGCGCTATACAGGCGGCCGTAGCCACCGGTGCAGATGACTGTTGTTTTAGCTATATATACTCTCAGGTCGCCGGTACGCAGGCAGCGGGCCACAACGCCAACGCACCGTTCTCCATCGTGAATGAGGGAAATGGCCTCGGTGCGGTCATGCACTGTGATACCCATTTTAACCACCATGCTATCCATAGTGTATTGCAGGGTATGACCCGTGCCGTCGGCGGTATAGCAGGTACGCCATTTGGCTGTGCCGCCGAAGTCCCGGGCTGTGATCAGTCCTTCCTTTTCCTTTTTCTCTTCGATCACCCGGCCGTCGGGGAGTTTTCTCTGTCCCGCAACCACGCGGTTCCAGGGTACGCCCCAGATGGCCATTTCCCGCACTGCCAGTGGTGCGGTTTCTACGAACATTCTGGCTACTTCCTGGTCACATCCCCAGTCTGAGCCTTTTACAGTATCAGCAAAGTGCACATCGGAGTTGTCGCCTTCACCCATGGCGCAGTTGCCCAAAGACGCCTGCATGCCGCCCTGGGCCGCGGTACTGTGAGAACGGCGCGGCGGTACCAGGCTTAATAGTGTTACATCATGTCCTTGGGAAGCCGATTCTACGGCAATTCTTTCACCGGCCAGGCCTGCACCTACGATTAGTACATCAGTTATATGTGTTTGGTATATGCTCATAGGGTACCTCCTAACTGGATAAAGACTACCATTGCCGCCAGGCCCAGGACAAGTATTACGGCGGTAATAGCTTTAGAAATATAACCGATAGGTTTGCGCGGGAACCAGCCCCATTTAACGAATTGACGGTAAATACCGAATCCGGCGTGATACTCACCTACAATAAGCAATACCAGATAAAACCACCAAAATGATTCCATTCGCTGGGCGCTGGTAAAGTCGCGGATAGGCCATCCTGTGACTACTAGCCATACGTGGATACTGGCCAGCACTAAAATAGCCATACCTGTGATGGCCTGGAACACCCAGGTCCAGGTATCGGTGTGGCGCAGCATTTTAGCGTGCTGCCAGACAATGCGCTGTTCTTGCATCCGGGTGGGTATGCGGCGTCCCGCGATAACAAAGTGCATCAGTGCAACTACTACAATAAACGGGATGCCGATATACGACAGGTAATAGGTATCTAAAAATTCGGATAACATGTTAAACGTTTCCGGAGAGATTATTATGGTGGCCACGAACAGCATATGAGTCCACAAAAATCCCACCAGAATAAACCCGCTGGCTAATTCAAGCAGATCCAGGTACAGATCTGTTTTGTTGCTTTTGGATAGGGTTCTTTGTAGCAACAGCTTCTTCTCCTTTCTAGTTGGGGTTGTAGCCGCCGGCCCGGCTTTGAGAGTGGGTATTTTCTATAACTATCGCCTCCTTGGGATAATATATTTTAATAACTTATTAATTTATTTATCTAAAAATTTTAAATCCGTTAGCATTTAAAAATTAGACATTGGTTGCTCAAGTTCCTTTAATAAATTATGTTAAATTATTTTATTGCCATTTATTTCCAAAGCACCGGTGATTTTTGCTGTTTGTATTGAGAAACGACCGGTATTAGTGCTACTGCTGATGGTTGGTGTTTAATAATGCAACTTCTGTGCCCGAGTACATGCTATGGTATTACTGGCTTTATTAAGATAAACAGTTTCTAATTTTTAATATTTAAAAATTGATTTTAAAAAAACGTTTAAATATTAAAACAATTCACTGGCTCAATTAGTTATTTCAGTTATAAGTGAGTGTTGAAAAGTAAGCTGAGGTGCCAGGTACTTATGTTTGCCCCTTTATGAGAGTATTGTCATAAAATGTTATTTAGCGAAAAATTAACCTTTGAATGCTTGATAAGCTGGTAAAACCTTTAATAACAGGGCTTTGCCTGAATTTTTACGCAACTTGGACATTTGCCACGGCGTTTTATGCAATGGTTTCCTGTAATGGTTTGGCCATAATTAGGTTATTACTAAAGCAAGATTAAAGAATTATTAAAGGAGGTACCATGGATGAAAGCTACTGGTATTGTGAGAAGGATAGATGACCTTGGCCGCGTTGTTATCCCCAAGGAAATTAGACGTACCATGCGAATCCGTGAAGGCGAGCCACTAGAGATATACGTAGATCGTGAGGGGGAGGTAATATTAAAGAAATACTCCCCCATTAATGAACTGGGTGAATTTGCTAAAGAGTACGCTGATTCATTGCATGAAGCTCTGGGGCATGTGGTATGTATTGCCGACCGTGATGAAATAATAGCTGTCTCCGGGGGCTTTAAAAAAGAATTAATGAAAAAACCCATCAGCGGAATGCTTGAAGAGTTCATCAATAACCGGCAGACCCAGATTGTCGAAGAGGAGCACAGCTTGGCTGCGGATGAGCGGACAATGTTTAAAAATAGTGTCATTTCGCCTATTATTGCCAATGGGGATGCCATTGGGGCCGTGATCATTACCAGTAGTGGGGATGATCGCATGGGTGACCTGGAGAAAAAACTCTCAGAAACAGCGGCCTCGTTTTTAGCCAAACAAATGGAAGAATAAAC
Source organism: Desulfoscipio gibsoniae DSM 7213 (assembly GCF_000233715.2). Taxonomy (GTDB): domain Bacteria; phylum Bacillota; class Desulfotomaculia; order Desulfotomaculales; family Desulfallaceae; genus Sporotomaculum; species Sporotomaculum gibsoniae. Next base: position 4,058,289 of record NC_021184.1, on the reverse strand, counting down.
GCCTTACGGGGCGTTTTTTTTTGCGTTAAAATAAACTATTCAAATACAACAAATTTTAAACACTGCTGCTATTCAAAAATAACATTAATATTTTGTAAAATGGGCACTATAATATTGCAGGTTCGTAATGGCCGCGCTAGGAGTGTTGCCAGGTTACGTGAGGTTCAATAAATACTCTACTGGTTGTAATATGGCCATTACGAGCTTGAAGGTGAGAACCCCTTCCTCTTTCCGGGAAAGGGTTCTCTTATTTTGTGTGTATGCTGATGGCTCTTGCGTAAACATCCAGGGTGTCGGATGCAATTTGATGCCAATTAAACTTAACCGCTACATTGCGTCTGGCTCGCCTGGCAAAGTGTAGGGCCAGTTCAGGGTTATTGAGCAGCTCGGCAATGTAATGGGCAAGCATGGCGGCATCGCCGGGTGGTGAGCAGTAGCCGTCAACTCCGTGCTCGAAAATATCCCGCAGTCCCCCGGTATCGGATACCACCACAGGTATACCTGCGGCCATCGCCTCCAGCGCCACGATACCGAAGGGTTCGTACAGGCTGGGGAAAACAGCCACATCGGATTGGCCCAGCAGTTCATTGCGCTGCTGGTCGTTGACAAAGCCTACAAAGTTCACCCGGCCGGCTATGCCCAGCCCTTTGGCCAGCTCCACCAGCTCCGGTTGGTAGGGTCCCTTACCGGCAATAAACAGCCGGGCCGGGCCGGCCTTTTGCAAAATCAACGGCAGTGCTTCGATTAGTACTTGCACACCCTTTTCCGGCACCAGCCGGCCAAGGAAAACAATGCTTTTTTCTCTGTCATCAATGGATAATGGTTTTTCCCGTTCCGGTAATATGCTTTCGGGCTCCACCCCGTTGGGGATCACAATAATTTTATCAGCTGGCTGGTTGAATAAACGGGTTATCTCCTGGCCCATATAACGGCTGCAGCCGATTACTAAAGTGGCCCGTCTGGTGAGCTCATGTTCCAGGCTGTGGATATGTCTTTGTAAATCATTATGCAGTCCCTGGTTGCGCCCGTATTCGGTGGCATGGATGGTGGCAACCAGGGGCAGGTTCATTTGGTCGCAAATTTGCCCGCCTGCTTCGCCTACCAGCCAGTCATGGGCGTGCACCAGGTCGAAAGGTCCAAAAACCTCGGCCAGTTTCCCGGACATCTCTGTCATTCCCTTATTTAACTGGCCAACCCAATCAATAAAGTACTCAGCGGTAAGTAAATCAGGGTGAATGCGGTGTACGTGCACGCCCCGTTCCAGGCTGTATATTCCTTTGCCCGCCACCGGGCAGGTGATAATGTGCACCTCGTCCCCCAGGGCGGCCAGGGCGCAAGATAAATCATGGACGTGTCTGGCCAGCCCGCCTACCGTTTTTGGTGGGTATTCCCAAGATAATATTAAAATTCGGTAGCTCGCGCTTGCGGCAGCCGGCCGTTTAACCGTACCGAGGCTGCAGAATACGTAATAATTAATATCGGGCAAAAAAATGGACCTTGTTTCGATATCCTCCAGTATATCCCGACTGATGTTACCTGTCTCCAGCATCCGCGCCAGTATGTTGAAACGTCCAATATGGTTTTTAAACCGTTGCTCTGCGTATTCCACCGCCGTGTTCGAATGAATAATGAATGGCCAGTCGCTGCTTTGTGCCAGCAGCAGTTCCCGGGCCGCCTGGTTCAAGCACCTGGCTGTCAAATCATGCGCGTCGGGGTTGTTATCGGCCAGTTCGGACATTTTATCCTCGGCCTGGTGCAGGTGTTTATACATCCAGTCAGTGGAGGTGTTGAGCCAATATTGATTATAGCCGCCCTCGCCCCAGCTGCACATGGGCAGTTCCACAGCCTGGTTATCCGGATACTCCTGCAGGTATTCAACGGGAGTAATCATGCTCAGTGCATCGCTGCTGGCGATTTCCCGGCAGAGAAAATTAATCCAGACCGGGCCTTCAAACCACCAGTGCCCGAACAGCTCGGCGTCATATGGAGCCACTACCAGCGGGCGGCGATTTATGATGCAGGCCGCCTTTTCCACCTGTTGACAGCGCTGTTGTAAAAAATTTTCCGCATGCCGGGCCGCCTGTTCCCTGGCCAAGGCGGGCAGGTATGGTTCCTTGTGCGGACCGCTGCCCGTGATACGGTGGTACTTAAAACCGGTATCCACTCGAATATTACCGCCGGGCAGAAAAGGTCCGATATAATCCAGTGGCAGGTCGAAGCCGATATCCCGGTAAAACTCCCTGTATAATGGATCTCCGGGGTAGCCGCTGTGCCGGTCCCATACCTGCCGGGAGGATGCGGGATCCCGGCCAAAGGCTGCTACCCCGGCAGCGGTGCAGACCGGCGCGTAGGTGCCATAAAGCGGTGCCGGTTGACTGTGGGTTATGCCGTGGGTGTCCACGAAAAAGTAACTAATCCCGTAATCGCTAAGTGCTTCGTCTACGCCCGGTGCATATGCGCACTCGGGGAGCCAAATGCCTGCCGGTGAGTGGTCGAAATGGCTGGTATAAAGATCCAGGGCGGTTTGAATTTGAGCCCGCCAGCTGGACCGGTTGATCATCAATGGCAAAAAGCCATGGGTGGCGCATGTGGTCAATATTTCCAGATGACCTTGTTGCTGTAGTAGTTTAAATGGCTTAAGCAAGTTGCAGTTATACCGCTCAAACTGTTTTTTTATTTCAGTAAGCGTTTCCAAATAAAAACCGGCCAAGTGTATATACTGTGGGTCACCCTGCAGCCGTTCCCGTTCCATCTCGGCCAGTACGATGGATTTTTGCAGGTGTTTCAGGTAGCGCTCCTGTAACATTTGGTTATCTAGCATTGTAATTAAGGTTGGGGAAAGGGAAATAGTGAGACGGTAAGGCACCCCATCCTTTTGCAGTGACTCAAAAACATTTAGCAGTGGTAGATAGCATTCCGTCAGTGCTTCAAACAGCCATCTTTCTTCCAGCCTTTCGGGCATTTCCGGGTGGTATACATAAGGGAGATGCCCGTGCAGTACCAGGGCCAGGTAACCTGTGTTCATTATGTTCCCCCCGCTCAAGAGGCTTCGTTAATGCCCATGTAAAAGGACATTTGCTGTATTAGTTCTTGTACTGTTCCAGGGGGACGGTTGGTCGGAGCCTTAGTAACTTCATTCCGTTGTTCCACAGGCCGCCATTGGGCTTGAACCGGTGTAGACATAGGCGCAGCGGGCGGTGCAATAATATTATTTGATTTGATCATGCAATAAAAAATGCCATTTTGCTCCCAGCCCATTTCTGCCTGGTAGTGGCAGCCAGGTTGTAGATCATTAAAATACCAATTATTGGTAAAGGCAGGTAGGACTATGCTTTTTACCAATCTGGGCTGCTCATCCTGCTGCCCCGGGGGAAGTTCAAATAAACGCACTACCGGTTGGTGCTCTTGTACAGCTCTATTCTGGCTGAAGGCCAGTTCCCAGTAAAGATAGGCGGTATGGGGGTTAACCACCAGTAGAACCATTTTATTTTCGTCGTACCACTGGGGCAGTTCCATACGGTCAATGCAATTTATCATATTAAAATCACCTTCTATCTAAATAAATAGTTTATAAATATTTGGTGCCCTGGCGCTGTACAGAGATCACTATCTGGTAAAATTTACTTCAAGTATAACAGAGTTTATAATAAATCTGTACAAAAATATGTTAAGATTAAGTAAAAAATAAAAATTGTGGTTGCTGGCAAAATGATAATAATGGCAGTCCGGTCACATATTATAATATTTAGGGTATAACAAATCCTATTTAAGTGAGTGGAGGTATATACAATGTTTCCTTTTCGCACCGTTACGGTTACCCCCAGGTTGCCCGGGGAGATTAGACGCCTGAGGGAGTTGGCCTATAATTTATATTTCAGCTGGAATAATTGTGTCGTTGATCTATTCAAGGCTATTAATCAAGATTTATGGGAGGAGGTCTACCATAACCCGGTGCATTTTTTATTGCGGGTGAACGAGGCCGATTTACAAAGGGCGGCAGCCAGTGAACAATTTTTAAATCAATACCGGCAAGCTGTAGACTCATTCGATATATATATGCAAAAAAAGACCTGGTATGATAAATATATTGAACGGGCCGGTGCCACCGGGCACCAGGTTTCAGAAACGCCTGACAATTCCGGAGGTGACAGGCTGAATATTGCTGGAGGAAATTCCCTGGTCGCTTATTTTTCCGCCGAATTTGGGCTGCATGAATCATACCCTACTTATTCCGGTGGCCTGGGTTTGCTGGCCGGGGATCACTGCAAGGCGGCCAGTGACCTGGGGCTGCCCTTTGTGGGGGTGGGCCTGCTTTATAAACATGGTTATTTTACCCAGTTAATTAATCGGGAAGGGCGCCAGGAGGCACATTACCATTATCAAAATTTCAGCAAACTGCCTATTACCCTTGCTTTGGACAGCAGCGGCCGGGAGTTGGTGGTAACGGTGGAATTGCCGGGACGGCAGGTGCAGGCCCGGATATGGCAGATTAAGGTGGGCAGGATTAATATCCTTTTCCTGGATGCCGATCTGCCCGTCAACAGCCACGAAGACCGTGAGCTCACCGGGCAATTGTACGGTGGCGACCAGGAGACGCGCATCGGCCAGGAAATTTTGCTTGGCATGGGCGGGGTAAAGGCGCTCAGGGCCTTGGGGCTGGCACCCACAGTGTGGCATATCAACGAGGGGCATGCCGCCTTTTTGCAGGTGGAACGGCTGCGGGAGTTTGTGGAAGATAAGGGTTTGCCGGTGGGGGTGGCCCTGGAGGCGCTGCGGGCCGATAGCTTGTTCACCACCCATACCCCGGTGCCTGCCGGACATGATGTTTTCAGCCCTGAAATGATTGACCGCTACTTCAGTTATCTGTACCAGCGACTGGGTCTTACCCGGGAGCAGTTTTTGCAGCTGGCTTACGATGATGCACGCGGCGGGTTTAATATGACACTGTTGGCTTTGAATCATTGTGGTTTTTGCAACGGGGTCAGTAAATTGCACGGTGCCGTGTCCCGCTCCATGTTTCATTACCTTTACCCCAATATTCCCCTGGAGGAGGTGCCCATCGGGCACGTGACCAACGGTGTGCATACCCTGACCTGGTTGGCTCCGGAGATGCGCAAACTGTTTAACAAGCACCTGGGTGAGGAGTGGAAAGATTGTGCCTCCTCCGTTGCCCCCGATTGGCATCGGGTGGATGATATACCCGATCATGAACTTTGGGAAGTCCATATGGAATTAAAGGAGAAGATGGTGCATTTCGCCCGCCGGCACGTGGCCCAACAGCGGGTGCGCAACCATGAGACACTTGAAAGGGTAAAGGAAGTTGAAAACTATCTTCGCCCAGGGGTGTTGACCATTGGTTTTGCCCGCCGGTTTGCCACTTATAAACGGGCCGGTCTGTTGTTTAGGGATAAATACAGACTAGCCTCACTGGTCAATAACAGTGAACGCCCGGTACAATTTATTTTTGCCGGCAAAGCGCACCCCGCCGACCAGCCTGGACAGGATTTAATTGAATTTATTTATGATATGGCTGCCGAGGATCGATTCCGGGGCAAAATAGTTTTTTTGGAAAATTACGATATAAATATTTCACGCTATTTACTGCAGGGTGTGGATGTTTGGCTGAATACCCCTCGTCGCCCCATGGAGGCCAGTGGTACCAGCGGTATGAAGGCTGCTGTCAATGGTGTGCTGAACTGCAGTGTGCTGGACGGGTGGTGGCCTGAAGCTTATAATGGTAATAACGGATTTGCCGTGGGCGAGGACTGGGATTTCCCCGACGATGACGCCCGGGATCAACATGATTTTTATTCGCTGTACTCATTGCTGGAGAAGGTCATTGTTCCGGCTTATTACGATCAGACAGATGGGATGCCTGGAAAGTGGGTAAGTTGGATGAAAGAGTCTGTTAAAACTATCGCCCCCCATTTCAGTACCCGGCGAATGGTGCTGGAGTATGCCCGGAATTATTACTTACAGGCTGATCAAAGAAATCAAATATTCAGTGCCGATGGATATCAGGTATGCAGTGAGCTGTGTCAGCTAAAATATTTTTTGCGTGAACACTGGAACCACATTAGAATAATAGGTGTGGAAGCCAGCTGTGCTGAAAGCATGCATCCTGAGGAAAAATTGAGGGTAAGGGCCACGGTGGAATTGGGCCCGGTACCCCGGGATAACGTGTGTGTGGAAATTGTGTACGGAGAGGTAACCAGAAGGGGATTACAATCTATTAATACGTTGCCTTTGCATGAGGAAGGCACGGCTGGCAGTGCGGGTCAGGTTATTTACTCGGGAGATGTCAGCCTGCCCCAGGGCACCTTTGGCTACACGGTACGCGTTCGCCCGTACAGCCCCAACTTCGCCCACCATTTTGAGTTACCGCTGGTGTGCTGGGCATTATCTTTATGAATAGTTATTTTACTACTGACAGAGGTACTTATGAAAGATAAAGCGCTGTTGGAATTGTATAATCGTATAGTCAACTGTCGGTGCCCGTGCCCCGGGGAAAGGACTGGGGCCGGGCTGGTCAGGGATCGCGGTAATCTCGGCGCTCGTATTGTTTTCTTGGGCGAAGCGCCGGGTGGTGAAGAAATTAAGCAAGGTATGCCCTTTGTCGGTCAGGCCGGGCGCAATTTGGACGAGTATCTGAGCCTGGCGGGTCTTGGACGCAGTGATGTGTTTATAACCAATGCTATAAAGTGCCGACCCACCCAAAATGACGGGCGGTCCAATCGCAAGCCCCGGGCCTGTGAAATAAAACACTGCGCTCACTGGCTGGATGAGGAGTTGGCATTACTGTCACCAAGGGTGATTGTTGCCCTGGGTGATGTGGCCTTGAAAAGATTGATCGGCGGCAGTGGGCGTATCGGCAACTGTCACGGCCAGCCCTTTGAATTGGAGAAATACATTGTTTTCCCCATGTATCACCCGGCGGCATCAATATATCGCCGGGCTTTGGTGGAGGTAATTCAGGCCGATTTTAAAAGACTGGGTGTTTGGCTGCAAGAAATACTCAATTAGTTTTTCGGTAATTATCAAAGTTCCTTATTTGTTAAAAAAACAACCCGGACATATGTTTTGGCCGGGTTATTTTTTTTGCCCTGTTTAAAAATGTAGTATGACAGACAGTGTATGATTATTTTACATGTCCAGCTCCAAATTTTTTGGAAAGTAACCCGGTTTAAGTAATATTGAAGCATCGATTATTGTTTTAATATACTGAAACGACTCATTTAGAATTTAATTTAGAATCCGAAAAAGTAATTGGCGCTATAATTGCAATATTGCAAACAAAGTTAAGTTTTTGAATATTTTAAAGAATTAGAAGTGTTACGCATTCTAAATTTAAAATTAGTAATTGATATGCAGATAATCATAATTTCAAATTTCCCAAGCATCCGATTTGTGGCGTAAGGCTTTGGCCCTTGAAAATAAGAAATTTTCTATTGAGGGGGGATGTGATTTAAATAGTTATTATTTTTAACTTACTTTCAGTTTTAGGGATTGTTGCCTGGCGAAATGTTTTATAAAAATGAAAGGTGGTTTAATAATATGGAATTAACCAACATTCCGGATGAGTTTAATATCGCATCTTATCTACTAGATCGACATTTAATAGAGGGGCGTGGCAATAAAGTAGCTGTTTATTACGAAGATCGAGTATTTACCTATGCAGAAATTGCGGAAATGGCAAACAGAGCGGGAAATGCACTACTTGGTTTGGGAGTTGAGCAGGAAAACCGGGTTCTTATTTGCCTGCCTGATAGCCCGGAGTTTTTAGCTGTTTATTTTGGGACAATAAAAATTGGCGCGGTGCCGGTGCCGGTAAGTACTATGGCATTACCCAAGGATTATCTTTACTTTTTAAATGATAGCCGGACCAAAGCATTAATCACCAATTCGGAGCTAGCCCAACAATTTGTCCAGGTTCAAAATGAATTCAGGTACTTGCGGCATTTCGCCGTTGTTGGACAACCACAACCCGGTCAACTTAGCTTTGATGAATTAATTAGTAAAGCTTCCCCTGAATTGACTGCAGTATCTACATCAAAAGACGATATGGCCTTTTGGCTGTATAGTTCAGGAACCACGGGAACCCCGAAGGGTGTAGTGCACTTGCATCATGATCTTTTACACTTTATGCCCTCGCATTGTCGCGAAGTTGTGAGCATGACCGAAGAAGATATTATATTGTCTGTTTCCAAGATCTTTTTTTCCTATGGCCGGAACAATTCTCTGGATTCAACATTTCTTTGTGGGGCATCAGTTGTCCTTTATCCGGGAAGACCGGAACCGGAAAAATTTTTTGACGTCATTGAAAAATATCGTCCAACCTTATTTTACGGCGTGCCAAGCGCTTACTGGGCCATGCTTAACTATTTAGAAAAAACCGGACGTAAAGTGGATCTTTCTTCTGTAAGATTATGTGTATCAGCAGGTGAGGCTTTACCCAAGGTGATTTTTGATAAATGGAAGGAAATCTTTGGTCTGGAAATTTTGGATGGGCCAGGTTCAACGGATGTTGGTGCAATTTATATGTCCAATAAGCCGGGGCAAATAAAACCTGGTAGCAGTGGCAAGTTATTGACCGGCTTCGAGGGGCAGTTGCTTGATGAAGACAAGAATGAAGTACCCCGGGGTGAAATAGGAACATTATGGATAAAAAACGACGGGACTACAGCTTGCTATTGGAATAAGCATGATAAGACCAAACAAAGTATCCATGGGGAATGGTTTAATACAGGCGATCAATTTTACCAGGATGAAGATGGCTATTTTTGGTATGCCGGGCGAGCTGACGACATGATCAAGCCCAGTGGTTTATGGGTTTCTCCCTTGGAGGTAGAAGGTGTTATGTTGGAGCATCCGGCAGTTAATGAGGTGGGAGTAGTTGGAGAAGTAAATGAATCAGGTTTGGAGAAAGCGGTAGCTTTTGTCGTTTATAAAGAGGGCTATACGCCGTCGCAAGAACTTGAAAATGAACTGCGGGAATACGTAAGAGGTAGAATAGCTCATTACAAGTGTCCGCAAAAATTTTATTTAGTTAAAGAATTACCGCGTACAGCCACAGGTAAAGTTCAGCGTTATAAGCTGCGCCAGTTGCTGGGTTGACGCTGGTAAAACTATACTAGCCTCACTATAAACATTTTAACAAAATGTTTATAGTGAGGTAAAAAACTGCAAAATGGGGGGGACAGTATGTTTAAAGATACCAGGGTTCTTGGTGTCGCTGCATTCGCTTTAATAGGTTTATTTATTGGAATAGCCAAACCATTTGTTGGTTTACCGGCCCAGGGTCATTTTATCATGGCTACGGTAATCGCGGCTTTGGGCTTTTGGATTTTCCGCCCCGGTGGATTACCTTTTTCGGCAGGTTGTTCGCTGATACTTGCCGGTGGTCTTATCTTTGGTCTTAAATATGACGTTGTTGCTTCGGGATTTGTTAGTTCAGCGGTTTGGGTATTAATCCCCGCCCTTTATTTTGGTTTTATTTTACAAAAAACCGGTTTGGGAAAACGGATTGCCTATCTGGTATTAAAAAGTTTTAAGCCAAGCTGGCTGTCGATGGCTTTTAGCTGGTTTATTATCGGTATCGCTCTTTCGGCGCTAACGCCATCTATTACGGTAAGGATAGCTATTGTCATGCCAATTGCTTTAAGTGTTGTTGAGGCCTGTAAACAGGAATATAGATCTAAAGGTTCCGCCTTTATTGCTTTGTTGGCCTGGGCTATGTGTCTTTTCCCCGGTACCGGCTGGTTAACCGGTTCCTTGTCAGGACCAATTATACTGGGATTTTTGCCCCCGGAATTAAAACCCATGGCCACTTTTGAGGCCTGGTTCCAAATTTTGGCCCTGCCCTGGCTATTAATAACGGTAATCTTTACAGTTCTGGTTTACTTTATTATGAAACCCAAAGAGGCAATTGGTATTCCGCGCGATACTTTTGAGAAAGAATATGCCGATTTAGGGCCAATTAGGCGCGAAGAAATAATTGCTATTATAGTCCTTGTCGGCTCTCTGGTAATGTTCAGCACCGAGAGGATTCACCATATTCCCACAGCTGCCACAGCCCTAGCAGCATTATTTCTATTAATTATGTTTAAATTGATTACTGTACCTGAGATAAGTAGTGGCATAAATTGGGATGTGGTTATGTTCTTTGGAGTTGCTATCAGTCTTCAGACAATCTTTGTTGCCAGCCAGGTATCAGGTTGGATTGAGCCAATATTAAGGCCAAGTCTATTGTCTCTAGCGTCTAATCCTTTAATATTCTTACTGGTGGCTACTTTTGGTATCATGTTGATTCGCTTTATCGATGTTCCATGGGGATTTTCCACAGCTGCCCTCACTATTACTGTGCTTATCCCCATATATACTCAATTTGGTATTCATCCACTGGTTTCGTCCATGGCTTACCTGATTGGCATCAACTTCGTTTTATTAAATTATCAGCAGCCTTTTATATTGATATCGGAAGGAATAATGCAAAACAGGGGATGGGCCCCCGTTCATGTGACTCTGGCCGGTGTGGCATATATTATAGCGGCTGTAATTGCTTTGCTGGTGAGCATGCCATACTGGCGGATGATTGGTGTTATTCAATAACCAATAGCTCGTAGATTTGAGATGTGTTTAAACAATTGAGAGGCCGCTGCAAGGTGATTGTGGTGGTCTCTCATTGGCTCTTTGTTATGTTGGTACTGGATATCGATTAAATACACCGTGGGAAACCGGGATAAAGGACTTGTTTTAACCACCTTTCCACCCTTATGGGTGAGTGTCTTTCACTCTTATGGGTAAATGATGGTGTCGCCTTTATATGGTATAGTAATTCAAAGTGCTTAATAATGTTTGGGGTGAACATATGAAGGCGAAGGAAATCATGGTTCCTGTTAAGGTATCGCTTAGTCCTGATAGTACTGTAAAAAATGCTTTAGTTATATTCCGTAAAACCAGGCTGACAGGAATTCCTGTAGTTAACAAGGATGGACTATTAATCGGAATATTTACCCGCTTCAACCTATATGATTGCCTTCTCCAAGGAGCAAACCTTGATACTAGTATAGAAGATTATTACCTGCGGGATGTTATTTATTTTCGCGAAAACAAAACCTTCAACAACCTTACCGAATTGATCCTTTGGTTGCGCAACGTCAGGATTGGCCAAACCCCTGTGGTAGATCTAAGCGGCAGGCCAAGCGGTGTTATCAACCAGGCTTATGCCGTTAATCACCTGCTTGATCACATTGAAATTCTATATGAGGAACTATCCAATATTTTCCAGCAAGTGCCATGTGGGATAGTGGCCACCGATGAGTTGGGGACAATAAATCTGGTCAGTGTTTTCCTAAACCGTATTTTCCCGGATGTCAAGGTTGGAGGACATATCAATGACTTTATTCCCAACCTGCCTTTTGAAAAGATTATCAACGGGGTATGGGCAGGTCCCCAAAGAATAAATTGTCTGTCTAAAGATTTAATTGTCAACGGACTTCCGATTATTCATACAGGTAAAACAAAAGGAGCAATTTTAATCATCCAGGATGCCGCAGAAATCGATTCAGCTAAATATTATAACCAAAATGAGCTGGTTCCCCAGGTTAAAATGGAACGCTATGATGAGCTATTTAAGTTAAACGGTACCAAATATACCATTGAGAGTATTATTGGTAAAAGCACGGTTATGGCAGACATAAAAAGGCGGGCCTTACAAGTTGCTACAAGTTCTTCTACGGTCCTTATATCGGGTGAAAGTGGAACTGGCAAAGAATTATTGGCCCAGGCTATTCATAACGCAAGTAACCGCGCTAAACGCTCTTTCATAAAGGTTAATTGTGCTGCGATACCAGCAGATATTGCTGAAGCTGAATTGTTCGGTTACGAAGGGGGAGCTTTTACAGGAGCCTTGAGACATGGAAAGCCCGGCAAGTTTGAGCTTGCCGATGGAGGTACTATTTTCCTGGATGAGATCGGTGACATGCCCTTATCGTTGCAAAGTAAATTGTTGCGTGTGATCCAAGAAAAAGAAGTGGAGCGGATAGGGGGAATCAAGACCAAGAAAGTTGATGTCCGTATTCTTGCTGCAACAAATAGGAATTTAAATAATCTAGTTAAAGAGGGAAAATTTAGAAATGACCTCTATTATAGATTAAAGGTTTTGGTAATTACGGCACCGCCCTTAAGGGAACATACTGAAGATATTCCCCTGCTGTTGGATTATTTTATTAGTAAATTTAGCAAAGAGTCCGGCAAAAAAATTAAAGGTGTAGCAGAAGATGTTATGAAATTCTTAATGAACCATCGCTGGCCAGGAAATATACGAGAACTGGAAAATATGGTTGAAAGGGCGGTAATTTACTGTAACAATAATATAATTGAATTAAATGATTTGGAAATTTATACAAAAGAACGGAAAAATAAGCATGAATTGCCTCATGGACTGGCTTTATCTGAAGTAACAAAAGATGCAATTATGAAAGCTCTTGAAATTACCGGGGGCAATAAGTCAAGGGCGGCAAAAATATTGGGTATAAGCAGGGCTGCTTTGTATGATAAATTAAAAGAGATAAAAAACCTTTAAAGCGCTTAAAATTTTGTTATTGCCTTTTTAATATGAAGTTTCAGAATAGTTTAATTTTTATGTTTATATATAGTACATTGTATGATTTTCATACAAATGTATTTATGAGCATAACCGGTATTTTCAGCGTTTTCATAAAGAATAACATGGTATAATTATTGCTTTAATATATAAAAGTAAACAATAATAGTAAATAGTAATGTAGCCGGCAGATAAAGTGATTAAGGACTTGACAAGTCAATAATTACTGAACTTATAATACGTGATAAACCAAGTTCTTGAAGCTGATAATAGAAGCTAATTGCCTGAAAGGGAACGGTGAAGAAACCATGTATAATAAGAAAAGCTATGCACAGTCAGAGGGTTTTATACCGGCTGGTATGACTGCTGGCGATTATTTAGATCAGGCCGTAGCGTTGGCGCCAAATAAAACAGCTATAATTTTTAATGATCGCCAGATTACTTACCTGCAACTGTATAATTTAGTTAACCAGTTGGCTGAGTCATTATTGAATCTTGGCATTAGACATGGTGACCGAGTTGCCCTCCTTTTACCCGACGGCCCGGAATTTATTATTGCCAGTCAAGCTATCTTAAAAATTGGGGCAGTTAAAGTCCCCTTACATATAAATTTTAGAGAATTAGAGTTGAAATTCGCTTTGTTACATAGCAAAGCACGGGCAATTATCATGACTTCGAACATTGAAAACTTTTCTTTTGTTGATTTAATCGCCCGTCTACGTTCTCAGTTTCCCACATTGGAACATGTAATAGTTAAAGGTAGGACGAAAGCAGAAATGATTCCGCTGCGCCAGTTACTTGCAGGTGATGATGATGCAAAAAACTTGGTTGAAAAATATATCCATGATCACCCTGTGGAACCGGACGATATTGCGGCAATAGTTTATACCTCCGGGACTACCGGTATCCCTAAAGGGATAGTACATACACATAATACGATCCATCGCCTTGCTTATTCAAGTAATTATATGCGGGAGGTCGGGGATAACGAGGTGTGGTTGGGGATGTTGCCACTTTCTTCAGCCTGTGGGGTAATATATGTTGAACCCTGCCCGATTATAAGCAGGTCCACTTTAGTGCTTTCGGAAAGTTATGCACCAGAAATTGTATTAAAGTCAATTCAGCAGTGCAAAGTAACTTCCCCAGTGGGTATGCCTTTATTTTTTATAAAAATATTAGAACACCCAAATTTTTTTGATTATGATATTACTTCGGTGCGCAATATTTATTTTTGTGGGGCTGTTGCTGCTAAAGAGATACTGGTGGAACTGCAAAATAAATTCAAGTGCACACTTACTATAACTTATGGTGCTTCCGAATACGGCCATGCCACTATGACAAAGTTGACCGATCCCCTGGAAGTTATACATAAGATCTCCGGCAAGCCGATTTACGGTGGCGTTGAAGTAAAAATTGTTAATAATAATAGACGGATTGTTTCGCACGGGGAAGTAGGCGAAATCTTTGTCCGGAGTTTTGGTAGTGCTTTGCGGTATTGGAGGGATCCTGACAGGACGGAGAGTTCCTTTGATGAGTGCGGTTGGGTGCGCGTTCATGACCTGGGGTTTATGGATGAACAGGGAAATATAACTGTTGTTGGGCGAACTGATGATATTATTGTCCGGGGGGGTGCCAGTATTTACCCTGACGAAATAGAATCCTTGTTATACGCTCATCCTAAGGTAGCTGAAGCGAGCATTGTAGGATATCCCGATTATGAACTGGGCGAAAAAACATGTGCTTTTATTATCCCCAAAGCAGGCGTGACAAAGATAACACTGGAAGACATAGTATCTTTCCTAAAGAATAAAATAGTGGGATATAAGATTCCCGATAAGATTAAGATAGTACCATCTTTTCCTGTTACTACTAGTGGAATAGTGCAAAAGTATAAATTGCGTGAAACGTTAACCAGGGAAGTTAATGGAAATATATACCGGGTAAAATAATGAAACACTTAGGTTTTTTAAAGCTTTACTAATTCTTGTATAGGTGGGGTTAAGATGATCAAGATTAATGACTTGCATCTTGAAAAAATGCTTAGCCTACAGCCCGAGGCAGGGAAAAACTACCTTAAAAACATGCGGGTACTAATTCTTAATGCCGAGGCGATTGGAGTTCTGCGCAAGGACCTCATTAGCTCTTTGGATACAGAAAAAGCAAAGGGGTTGTTGATTCGCTACGGTTTTGCCATCGGTTATCGCGATGCTGTAAACACTCTGCAAGATTTCTCTCCAAAAGGTAAAATTGACAGCTACCAACTGAGCGTACTTTTTCATACATTTGTGGGTATGGCCCGTGTCTCCCCGATAGAGATGTACTCTAATGAAGACGAAAACAATTGGTGTTGCGAAGGTATCTGGCATGATTCTTACGAAGCCGAACATCATGTGAAGCATTTCGGCCCCGCAACAGAACCGGTATGCTGGACGCTGGTGGGTTATGCCAGTGGTAGTATGTCGGCTCTATTGGGTGAACGGGTAATTATTAAAGAAGTATCTTGCTCAGCCAAAGGTGACCCGCACTGCAGGTATATCGGCAAGACATTGGCTGCGTGGGGTGATGAAATACTTCCTGAGTTGCAATACTACAAGGATATTAACAAAGATAAAGCATTAGATCAGGCCCTTGTCAGGATGCGTGCCCAAAATGATATATTAAAACAATCGATGGCCATCCATAAACAGCTAAACAGACTGGTGTTAGATGGAAAGGATATGTCAGTCATAGCCGCAACTTTAGGTAGCATGATTGGAGGAACGGTGATTGTTGAGGACCTGTTTTTTAGGCCAGTTGCTTATTTTACACCCACAACGTTGGTGGCAAATAACTTTCCAACGCATATGTCTTGTTCAGCAAAAGATATTTTTAGTAATCCGCGCCATCGCGACCTCTCCACCACGCTAATCCAGGAAAAAAGACAGGTCCAGCTTTTGGTCGAAACTTCCAGGAATCCTTTTTCCAGACTTATTTCCCCGATCGTAATCGGTCAGGATGTTCTGGGTTTTGTTAGTACTATTAAAACTTTTGAAAATTTTACTGAGTTGGATCGGTTAACTTTAGACCATGCGGCTTCAATTTTTGCTATAAAGATGATGCAGACCCGGGCTGTGGCAGAGGTGGAAACCCGTCTTAGTGGTAATCTTGTTAAGGATTTAATTGCGGGTAATTTTAACACTGAAATGGATATTATAGAAAGGTCAAATTACCTTGGTTATAATATCAGTCAGCCCCATAGTGTCATGATTATTAATTTAGAAAACTTGACGAGTGTGATTGAACACTTAAAACGTGATCAAACAAAAATTATTCGTTTTAAAGAGCGAATCTGTGATGCGGTTAACAAAGCGCTTAATAATTGTAATCGGCAAGGTATAGTTGCGGACGACAGTAATAATAACATTATCGTATTCATCTCATTAGGAGCAAATACAGCATCTTCTAAGATTATAGAAGTGGCTAAGAGTATCCGGGAACGTTTTAATCAGCAATTCCCGCAAATTAATATTTCGATTGGCATAGGCCGGATTTGCCATGCCCTTAGGGATTTTCCCCTGTCCTACCAGGAGGCTCAGCGGGCACTGAAAGTAATGAAGGGGCTAAATCAGAGCAATACTGTGATTTCATTTGACAGCTTGGGTACTTACGGCCTACTTTTTCATGCCGCTGATCAGAAAGACCTTCTTGCTTTTATGAAGGAACAGCTTGGTAAGTTGTTGGAATATGATGTCAAGTATCAAACCGAACTAGTTGAAACTCTTAATCTTTACTTTAGTTACGACGGTAATATTAAAAAGGCAGCCATTGCCGCGGCTGTTACACCAAGTGGGTTTAGATATCGCCTCAGGAAAATTTGTGAAGTAGGTAACTTTGATTTTAAAGATCCTAATAAAAGATTTGATTTACAAATGGCTTTAAAAGTTTGGTGCATTACAACAAAAGGTAGTAATCATGAGCCAAACATATAAAGGGTTCACTACACTAAACTTCCTGCACCAATACACTTCATTATATCAATTATCAAACAATAATTATGAAAATGATTACCATGTGTAATAGTATGCTTTTTTAGGAGGTGTGTATGTTTAGTGGAGGAACTTAAAAATCAAATCATCGATTTTATTAGCAGACACAGCACCCTGACACTGGGGACAGTATCTCCGGAACACCGACCCCAGGCTGCCGACCTGTTTTACGTTAACGACGGTTTAGAATTATTTTTTCTTTCCAAGTCTGAAGCCAGGCATTGTGTCAATATTGCGACAAATCCGCTAGTTGCGGCAACCATACACGATGAAAGTCGTGAGTGGCGGCAAATTAAGGGTGTTCAAGTTGAAGGTAGAGCTTTCAAGGTTGAAGAAACTGGCCGGAAGGCTAGGGTTATGGCACTGTATATAAAAAAATTTCCGTTTGTGCAATCTTTTTTTGCCGCGCCGCGGCTTGCCAAGTTAATGGCCGAAATAAAGGTATACCGGATATTACCTGAAACTATATGTTACATTGATAATTCTTCCGGATATTTTAATCGACAAACTTTAAAATTACCTTATTAAAGAATGGTTTAAACCATTCTTTTTTTTTGCTATCCAACTTTCCAAATGAACAGTATATTCCTAAATATTCTGACACGTCGGAATATTGAAAAAAGGGATATTTACATGGTATTTTTATATCGTTAAGCAAAAGATGGGATTGGGAAAAAACCCATATATCATTTTCGCTTAAAGACTATAAAGTTGGAGGTGGCAAATTAATTAATGCAAAGTTTAGACACTTACTGGAACCCAGCCTTGGAAACCCTGCCGGTAGAAAAGTTGAGGGAGTTGCAGTTGGTAAAGTTCAAAAGGATATTAAAGTGGGGATATGAGAGGTCCAAACTTTACCGTCGACTTTATGAAGCAGCTGGATTAATGCCTGAAGATATTAAAACATGGGACGATATCAAGAAAGTACCAATTATTGATAAAGGAAGTTACCGCGAAGCCCAATATAAAGAGCCGTGGCCTTATGGCGATTCCCTGTGCATACCTTTAGAAGATGTCACAGTTTACCACCAGACCAGTGGCACCACCGGTCAGCCGGTATTTCAGCCTGATACCTGGCAGGACTGGGAGTGGCAGGCTGAGATTTGGAGTCATTACTTGTGGGCGATGGGTTTCAGAAATACCGACAGAGTTTTTATTCCATTCGGTTACAACGTATTTATTGCCTACTGGGCCGGTCACTATGCCGCCGAAAAAGTCGGCTGTGAGGTTGTCTCGGGGGCCATGCTTAACACCGAAGAAAGAATTATGAAGATGAAGGACCTGAGGGCCACTGCCTTTATGGCTACGCCTACTTATGTTCTTGGAATGGCGGACGGTTGTCGAAAACTGGGCATGGATCCGAGGGATTTGCATATCAAGAAAATCCTATGCGCAGGCGAGCCGGGTGGAAGTGTTCCAACTACCAAAAGAAGGATGGAAGAAGCCTGGGGTTGTCCCGTATACGACCATGTCGGTGCAACTGAGATGGGTTCGTGGGGATATGAGTGTACATTTAAGCCGGGTGGTTTGCATGTGAACGAAGGATTTTTCCTGGTTGAACTCTTGGATTTGGAAACCGGTGAACCTATTGAAGAGCCTAATAAGCTTGGCAGAATCGTCATTACCGCTTTTGACCGAATGGCCCAGCCGTGTATCCGCTGCGATAGTAAAGATGTAGCCATGTGGAGTGATAAAAATTGTGAGTGCGGTCGTACATACCGCGTATTAAAAGGCGGAATCCAGGGACGTACAGACCATATCTCAAAAGTTAAAGGCGTTTTATTCAGTCCCGTTGCGGTAGAAGAAGTTGTGCGCAGTATGCCTCAATTAGGTGACGAGTATGAATTAATTGTCAAAAAGGAAGGCGACATAGATAAGATTATCTTAAAATATGAATTAAATCCTGGTTTTGAGGGTCAAGAAAAAGAAGTGGAAGCCGAATTGGCCAGAAATTTAAGAGTGAAGACTAACCTGGGCTATGTTTATGAAAGTCATCCATATGGGTCACTTCCTAGGTATCTAGTAAAGGCCAAGCGTTATAAAGATCTCAGAAAAGAATTATAAAAAGGGGTGGGGATATAATTGGCAGGAGAAACCAACATCCGTGAAATGGCCAATCTTATTGCAAATATTAAACAAGATGCAGAAAAGTTGAAAGAATTGGGCAAAAATAGCAACATCAAATGCGTAGAAATGAATGTAGTTAGAATGTCTGCAATGATAAAAATGTTGGAACTTGATATTACTGATGCCGCCGATATACTGGGTGCCTGATCTATCGTCCGCACGGCCCTTGTTTATTCTAGCAATTTAACATTATTTGACGGATCCCTAAGCGGTATGACTCGAAAATGCTTTGAGCCGCTTACACCAGGGGATCCGTTAAATACTTAACATGTTACCAGGCAACTGAAACAATCGCTGGCAGCTAGTCGATAGGAGCCAGCTAAGTACTTGCTGAACGGAGGTAATTGAATGTCTGAACAAAAAATAAAAGATTTACGTTCTGCGATAGAACTATTAAAAACAGTCCCGGGACAATTAATCGAAACCAACGAACCGGTGGACCCGCATGCTGAAATATCAGGAGTTTATCGTCATGTTGGTGCTGGTGGAACAGTAATGCGTCCAACCCAAACTGGACCTGCTATGGTTTTCAACAATGTGAAGGGTCATGAAGGTGCTAGAGTAATTATAGGACTACTGGCAAGTCGTAAAAGGGTAGGGCTGATGCTTGGCACAAAACCGGAACGCCTGGGATTTCTTTTAAATGATGCTGTTCAAAATCCAATTCAACCAATTACAGTTTCAAAAGATAAGGCTAAATGTCAGGAAGTAGTTCATTATGCAGATGAGCCGGGTTTTGATATTAGAAAACTAGTTCCTGCACCCACTAATACAGAAGAAGATGCGGGCCCATACATAACTATGGGTATGTGTTATGCATCTGATCCTGAAACGGGAATATCTGATGTTACAATCCACCGTCTATGTTTACAAAGCAAAGATGAAATATCCATGTACTTTGTTCCAGGAGCCCGTCATTTAACAGTATTTCGTGAAAAGGCTGAAAATGCCGGAAAACCATTGCCGATTTCTATTAGTATAGGCGTTGACCCGGCTATTGAAATTGCCGCTTGTTTTGAACCACCGACGACTCCCCTTGGTTTTAATGAATTAAGTATTGCAGGAGCTATTAGGAAAGAAGCTGTTGAATTGGTTCAATGTTTAACAATTAATGAAAAGGCAATTGCTAATGCCGAATACGTTATAGAGGGTGAACTAATTCCCGGAGTGCGTGTTAGGGAAGACCAGAATACAAATACAGGAAAAGCAATGCCGGAATTCCCCGGTTACACAGGGAGAGCTAATCCTGAGTTACCAGTAATCAAGGTGAAAGCTATTACTCATCGCGTAAATCCAATACTGCAGACTTGTATAGGACCAAGTGAAGAACATGTGAATATGGCTGGTATTCCAACAGAGGCAAGTATCTTGCAAATGGTGGAAAAGGCTATGCCGGGCAGATTATTAAATGTATATTCACATTCATCAGGCGGCGGTAAATACATGGCTGTTTTACAGTTTAAAAAGAGCCAGCCAAGTGATGAAGGACGCCAAAGACAAGCTGCTTTATTGGCATTCTCAGCATTTTCTGAACTTAAGCATGTGATTTTAGTAGATGAAGATGTAGATCCATTTGATAGTAACGATGTCATGTGGGCACTAAATACACGTTACCAGGGTGATATTGATACAATATTTATTCCGGGTGTGCGTTGTCACCCGTTGGATCCCTCACAAGATGCTGATTTTAACCCGTTAATTAGGGACCATGGCATTTCATGTAAAACTATTTTTGACTGCACAGTACCATATAATTTAAAAGATAGATTTAAAAGAACCAAGTTCAAGGATATAGATCCTGGTAAATTTGCCCCGGAGTTGTTTGAAAATCAGTAGTTGATAAGAAAATAGCCTTCAGGAAGGCTATTTTCTTATCAAACGAAAACGGTATTTTCCCCGGCTTATGAACGTTTTCCACATTGCTAACTTTTAAAGGCAGGTTAGCTGGATTTATGCTAATAGGCCTATTATGATGAAGAAGGGGGAATGTCTTTGACTAGAATAGTTCTAGCGATATCGGGTGCCACCGGATCAATATACGGTATTAAACTCCTCGAAGAATTTCATAAAGCTGACGTGGAAACGCAATTAATCATAAGTGAGTCGGCTAAAAAAACAATTGCCCTGGAAACGGATTATTTATTAGATGATATTAGTAAAATGGCCAGCCAGCAGTTCCCTTCCTGGGATATTGCCTCACCTCCGGCCAGCGGTTCCTTTTTACACCAGGGGATGGTGATAGCTCCCTGCAGCATGAAAACTCTTTCCGCTATAGCTAACGGTTATGCAGATAATTTAATTAACCGTGCTGCTGACGTAACAATTAAGGAAAGACGTAAGTTGATTTTGCTGGTACGTGAAACCCCGTTAAGCCCTATTCACCTGGAGAATATGCTGAAATTGGCCAGGCTCGGGGTAATAATTATGCCCCCGGTACTTTCCTTTTATCATCACCCGAAAACAATAGAGGATATGATGAAGCAAATGGTGGGGCGAGTTTTTGACCAATTAGGGATAGAAAATTCTCTGGTGAAAAGATGGCCAGGGATAATGGAAATGTAAAAATAGTTCACAAATGCTAGTGTTTATGTGGATTGAATATTGTCCAAGCAATATTAATGTTAACAGCTAGCTGGGGAATATAATGTGCTAGGCTGTGTAGTGGTTGTGGTTTGAACAACTTGATTGATGGGGTCGCTACAAGGTGATAGTAGTGGCCTTTCTTTCTTACCGAACCCAAGTATTTTTTGCGAAGGACATTTTTAAATACCGGTAAAATATTAGACAAAGGTTTGGATGCTAATTGCATGTTTAAAACCCGAACATGATACGTAAATAGCGGTTGCCGGGGGTAGCTCTATTTGGCAAGGCACTGGTGGAAACCGGGAAAAAGTGATATAAATAATTATAGATAGGGAACAGGCCTCCTTTATTGTCAAACAAGTGCCAGTTTACCTAATTATTAAATTCTTTAAAATACTATGAAATCAGGTGGTTAATAATGAGTTATCCCGTTATAGATTTTCACATCCACCCCATACACTATGAGTATTATAACCAAAGCTCACTTGACTTTGTACAAAACACTCAATCAGTGGAAGACTGGCAGGAATTTTATAACAAGTTTTGCGATCCGGATCAGTTCGTTAAATACATGGATGCAAATGGTGTGGATTACGGAGTTGTTTTGGCTGAGCTGTGTCCTGCGGCCACTGGTATGTGTTCCAATGAGTATGTAATGCAGTTCTGTGCGGGACAAGAAAAGCTTATCCCTTTTGCTAGTATTAACCCCTATATGACCCCGAATTCGAGAAGTGAGTTAAAGCGCCTGGTGACCGGCGGTTTCCGGGGTGTTAAGCTCTATCCTACTTACCAATTATTTTATCCTAATGACAGCTTCCTTTACCCGCTTTATGCCGAGGCGGAGGCACTAAGAATTCCGGTTATGTTTCATACCGGATCCTCAGTTTTTAAAGGGTCACGACTAAAGTACGGTGACCCTCTTTACCTGGACGATGTGGCTGTTGACTTTCCCGACCTGCCCATAGTTATTGTGCACAGCGGCAGGGGTTTTTGGTATCAACACGCTTTTTTCCTGGCCAGGCTCCACGAAAATGTATATATGGAAGTTGCAGGGCTGCCGCCGCAAAAATTGCTTACCTATTTTCCCGAGCTGGAAAGAGTGGCCGATAAAGTTATATTTGGTTCCGACTGGCCCAGTATCAAGGATGTTCGCAAAAATATTGAAACCATCCGGGCGCTGCCCTTGGCTGAGGATGCAAAGGATAAAATCTTGGGTCAAAATGCCGCAAAATTATTAGGGGTCAGGCTTAAACTTTCTTAACTTGGTGCCGGGTGTTGAAAGTTGAAAGTTGAAAGTTAAACGTTGAACGTCACAGGGGAAATGGAGAATGTCTTCGGGTAGAAATCCAATAAGTAATGTTCGCTGTACTTAAAAAGAGAACGCCTCACTGGGTGAAGCGTTCTCTTTTAGGGGGAATTAATAAAATACAAATGTTAATTATTTAGCTGTTAGGCAAGTTTTCGCTGCCCCTGGTGATACACCATATTTTTAAAGCCATTTGTAGATCAAATCTTTTATCCGGGTCTTTTAAATTAAAGCCGCTCACCTCACAAATCTTTTTAAAGCGATATTTAAAGCCACTTTGCGTGAGAGCGGCAGCTTTAGCAGCATCTTGAATACTTCCACCATAATTAAAATAAAGATGCAGGTTTTCTACCAAATGGGTTTGGTGTTTAATGTCGTACTCCAGCAACTTACCGATGGTTAAGATTATAGCCCAGATAGGTCGCCCTCTCAATGATGGAATTTTCAGAATCAAAGTGACCTGCAATTAAATCATTAATTAAGTTGCCCTTGAGACGGGTTTCTACTTCTGCTATAGTCCGGGTCTGCATCATTTTAAGGGCAAAAACCGAGGCTGCCAGATTCAAAGTTGTCTGGTCCAGCTCGTTGAACTCCCCTGATGTTTTAAGAAAGCTAACATAGCCCTGTATATCCTGTTCGATGATAATAGGAGAAATAAGCCTGGCAAATGTATTTTGTAGCGATTCTGCCGGCAGCAGGACAGGTCTCCTTTCCAGGGTTAGCTTGTTGGCCAGTTGGCGGTGGCGCCAATCGGAAAAAATGTCCTTTGCTGATCCATGTCGGGTTATTATAATTTATAAATAAAATTAAGCCAATCTCCCAAGCTGGTTCAGGATGTCTTTGAGTAAATTACTGGATGATAAATAAAAAATTCTATCGCAGCAATTTGCCAGGTCACTGCTTTTAGAAGTATGGTCGATTAAAAAACCAAACAGGCCAAAGCGATATTTTTTCTGGCTGCGTTTCAGCTTGTTTAGTACTTCGTCGCTCAGTTTACCGAAACCGTCGGTAAAAATTAATATATCTGATTCACGATGATGTTTGAGATTTTCGATTATTTCCAGCGTTCTTTTGATGGGTGTGTCAAAATTGGTGCCGCCATAAAATGAAGAGGTCAACAAATTAATAAATTTTTTTAAGTCAGGCCTGTGGGGCAGCAGTAAAACATCTTTCATCGAGCTGCTGAAATTGATTAAGGCAAAGTATTTTTTTTGTCTTAGCACACCCAGAGCGATATTTAGAATGATCGCTTTCAAGAGATCAAGTTTATCCCCAATCATACTTCCGGAAGTATCAAGGCAGATGATTATGCCCCCTTTGCCCTTGTTGCTGCGGGATTTATAATCATAGGTATAAAACTTTTGTTCTATTAATTTATTATAAAAGATATATTCCAGTTGTTCATCCAAATACAAAAGCTCCAGGGGTATCAGGTTTGTAATATCATTAGAGGTTGAAATGTTCATTTTGCATTCATAAGTGGATTTATGTAATTTTTTTTGCTTATGAATCCGAATCTCTTTTAAATTGCCAACTAATTTAGTTATTCTTAAAATTTCCGGGTGTCTCTTTATGATGTTCGCCAGATAAAAGCAAAATTCAGGGTTGGTCTGGATCAAGCTGCCCAGGGTCAGATCCCAGTAGCTGTGGGAGCTTAATTTCTTTAAACTGTCATATAATTGCTTTTTTTTGTTAATATCTTTTTCTACTTGCTGACTGACTTGTCGTGCAAATTTGTCCATTTCATCGATGATTATTTTTTCTATCGGTACGCCGTGATAAAAAGATAATTTTTGCAGATCTTTTTCCAGCCTTTCTGATAATCCTGAGCCGGGCATAGTCAACACTTTTTTTAGTTTTTCCAGGCTATCTGCAAGTTGGTTAAGATCATAAACCGTATTGATGCCTTTTACTTTATCGGGAGTGGGTAATGAGCCTAACTGGTTAAGGGTCTGTAAAAAAGTGGCGTTGTTGTTTATATATTTAGAGATTTTATCAGTTATGTCACTGTATTGTTTGTTTGTATCTTGTTGTAAATTTTCATCATGGCCGGCAGCCCCGGAATCTCTCTCTTTGCTGTTATCTAACTTAGCGGGGGAATTATCATTAGTTTCTTTGGCCAATTGGTCCACTGAGTCCAAAAGTTCCTGGGTCTCACCGGTATCTTCATCCTCCCACATGCTAAAGGTGGAAAAAGAATCGAGAAGCTGAGAAATAAATAAATAACTATTTTGCTCGTTAAAGACAGTATACTTTTTAATTTTTTTTAAATAGTTGCTTTCCATGATCTTGTTAATAAGTAAAAACCTAATATAATCATTACGTGAAACTTGCCGTTTGTTAGGTGCCAGTACTTCCAGATGTTCTTTAAAAAGTATGTTGTACAGGTCGAATAACATATCTCTGTCTAGTATTTTCATTTTATTACCCTGGACAAGGTTGGTTAAATCATATTTTTGTTCAAGATAATTAAAATACATCCGGTCGTACTGATCATGTTTTATATAGTTCATAATCAGTCTCCCTCGTGCAGTGTAGACTGAATTTTTTCATTTAATCCATCAAGTTTATTTTTATAGCTAACAAATTCCGCTAATTTGTTGTTGATAGTCAGGTTAATTTGCTGGTGAATTAAACGGTTAACTCTAAGATACTGTTTTGCTTCATAAGATAGTATCTCTGCCTCCAAATGCTCAACAATTCTACTTATTTTATATAAATATTCTCTTATTAGTTGGTATTGAATAATTAAGTCTTCTTTTTGTTTTGGTTTTAAATAGCTGTAGCACTTAGTATATTCATTGTAATTATTATTTGAAGATAAAATTAAGTCATCCAAAAACTTGGCAAAGGAATCAGAAACTCTAATGGATATTTTTGAGAGGATGCTATTGAAGATATGATCAAATAAGATATTCTGTACATCCTGTTTAATGGTTAAAAAGTCCTCTGGCTTTTCCCAAATCATATACGGCATTATAAATAAATCTTCGGCGATAATACTTGACCTACCGTTAACATAAGCACAAACTTTTAGTACTTTTACGGTATTCCTAAATTTTCTATCGGATACATAATGATTATTTTCATAACAATATTCCCTTATTTTATATATCAAGTTTAAGATATCCTGGTCGGGTGTAATGTTTTGTGATTCATCGTATATAATCGATAATTCATCTAGATCCAGAAGCATACTGTCAGC
Organism: Desulfoscipio gibsoniae DSM 7213; assembly: GCF_000233715.2. GTDB lineage: Bacteria > Bacillota > Desulfotomaculia > Desulfotomaculales > Desulfallaceae > Sporotomaculum > Sporotomaculum gibsoniae. The sequence goes on along the minus strand of NC_021184.1, from coordinate 4,032,439 downwards.
AACCGGTGCCGGCTTATCACCGGATAAAAGAAGCCTGGAAAAGTTTCTAAAATCTTTAATGGGCTCGGCGATGTATTTTATTGTAAACCGGTCGTACAAGGCTTGCAATTCTTCCATTTCTTCATCGTCCGGGATTTCATTGGAGGCTCCGAACAGGGATATCAGGGGTACATTAACTACCTCGTTATCGTTAATAAAAATCTTTTCATTGGCAATCATTAGCAGGCTGTTCAGTATAGAGCTGTTTCCTTTGAAAATTTCGTCGATAAAGCCAATTTCTACGTCAGCTAATTTGTTATCAATTTTTCTATAAAAGCGATCCTCTTTCAGCTTGCCAAGAGATATTGAACCGAAAATTTCTTCCGGGGTGGTGTATTTTGTGAGGAGGTATCTAAAAATTCTGGCATTTTTAATCATTAAAGAGGCCTGGTTAACTAGTTCTGTTTTAGCCACACCCGGCTTGCCTAAAATAAACATGTTTTGCTTGGAAAATATAGTTAATAGCAGTAAAGAGATCAAAGTTTCTCTTTCCAGAAAAAAACTATTCAGGTAATCCTCCGTGTGAACTATTTTCTTTAAAATATCGTTTTGTTTTATCAATTTATATAAACCTCCTCCGCTAAGCACCGGTTATTAATCTTTAAACTATTGTTGTTTGGTTAACTATTGTTGTTTAGTTAACTATTGTATATTTTTTAAAAAAAAATTCAATTACATTTAACCGACAATGTAGACTAAAAATATGAAAATAATTTGGTCAAACATAGGTAAGCTGAGGAGCAAGAGGATCGTCCATTAATTTTCTAAGCTACGGAAGCATGAGAGCCGTCCCCTTGCTTCCCCAAATTCTCTTGCGATTTAGCTGTTTTACATATTGACAGCAACTTTCAGATAATTCATAATATAGGTGCAAGTACACAATACAGAACGGCGTTTACAATGGGTGACAATTTTTTTATTTGAGGAGGTAGAGTATGTTTTTACCGGATTTCGAGTATTACATGCCCGCCAGCGTGCAGGAGGCCTGTGCCTTGCTGGCGGAAAAAGGTCCAACGGCCAAAATTCTTTCAGGGGGTACCGACCTCTTGAATAAAATGAAGCATGGCCTGGTAGCTCCTGAAGTCCTTATTTCGCTCAAGCAACTTGACCAGCTAACTAGTATAGCATACGTACCGGACAAAGGCGTGGTAATAGGAGCCAGGGCCACACACAATGACATCTGCAATTCATTGTTGCTCCAGGAAAAATATCTTTCTTTGTGTGAGGCTGCCCATCATATGGCGAATAATCAGATAAGAAACGTAGGTACCATAGGCGGTAATATAGTAAACGCCGTGCCGTCTGCTGACCTACCGCCCATATTGATGGCACTTGGTGCTTCAATCACCCTGGTGGGGAGACAGGGTGAAAGGGTAATGGCACTGGAAGATTTCTTTGTGGGTCCCGGTAAAACCCGGATAGCTCAGGATGAGATAGTTGCGGAAATAGTAATTCCCGACCAGCCCTTAACAGGCAGCACCTATATAAAATTCGGCCTGCGCCGTTCGGGTGCCCTGGCGGTGGTGGGAGTAGCGGTGGCGGTTACCATGGAGGGCAATGTATGCAAGGATGCCAGGATTGCTCTCGGCGCCGTGGGCCCGGTTCCCATGAGAGCCCCAAAAGCTGAGGCTATGATCATAGGGAAAACAGTCAATGAGGAATTGTTGGAAGAAGTGGGTGTGTGCGCATCCACAGAATGTAAGCCTATTTCGGATATCCGCGGCTCTGAAGAGTACCGGAGGGATATGGTCAGAGTATTTACCAAACGTGCCCTCCGTAAAGCCATAGATGAAGGTCATGTGTAGGAGGGGTGGATTATGCAGGCAATAATTGATAATAACGGAGTAAAAAGATATTTGGTTACCATTCAGGTTAACGGGGATAATTATACCCGGGTTGTCAAGGCGAACACCCTATTAGTTAATTTTTTAAGAGAAGAGCTCGATTTAACGGGAACTAAAAAAGGTTGTGAGCTGGGGGACTGCGGCTCTTGTACCGTTCTCATGGACGGCAAGCCCGTTAATTCCTGTATTGTCCTCGCGGTGGAAGCGGATGGCCGCGAAATTACCACTGTTGAGGGTTTGGCCCAAAGTGAAAAACTGGACAAAATACAGGAATCCTTTATCGAAAATGCAGCTGTGCAGTGCGGTTACTGCACACCGGGAATGATTATGTCAGCCAAGGCACTGCTTACTAAAAACCCCCATCCCACAGAAGAGGAAATCCGGGAGGCCATAGCCGGCAACCTCTGTCGCTGTACGGGATATGTGAATATTGTCAAAGCTATTCTGGCTGCCGCCGGTGAATAAAAAGAAGGGGTGAGCGTTGTGAGTGATAAATATTCCGTTATCGGCAAAAGTGTACCCAAAATGGATGGCCGGGTGAAAGTTACCGGCCAGGCTAAATACACCGGCGACCTTAAATTTCCCAACATGCTGGTGGGCAAAATTCTTACCAGCCCCCATGCCCATGCCAGGATAATCAGCATTGATACTTCGGAGGCCGAAAAACTGCCCGGTGTCAAGGCCGTTATTACCCATAAAGATGTGCCCAGCTTGAAATACGGTATCAGCCCGGCCCGCTGGGATGAAAATATATTTTGTATTGACAAGGTACGCTTTGTAGGGGATAAAGTAGCCGCCATAGCTGCCGTGGATGAGGAAACCGTTTATAAAGCCCTCAAACTGATTAAAGTTGAATACGAAGTTCTTCCTGCGGTTTTTGATCCCGAAGAGGCCATTAAGGAAGGGGCTCCTCAGATACACGATGAGTATCCCAGGAACATCAATACGGAAATCCACCAGAATTTCGGAGATGTGGAAAAAGCCTTCGCCGAGGCACACCATGTGCGCACAGACCGCTTCGTGGGCAACCGCACCTACCAGTGTCCTATTGAGCCTCACTCGGCCATATCCATTTGGGAGGGTGGGAAGCTTACCGTTTATTCCAGTACCCAGTCGCCCCACTATTTTCAGTATTACATTGCCCGTGAATTTGGTTTGAAAATGGGGGATGTACGGGTTATTAAGACATATGTAGGCGGTGGGTTTGGAGGAAAGCTGGAACCCACCGGATTGGAGTTCTGCGGAGCGGTATTGTCCAAAATCACCGGGCGCCCGGTTAAAATGTTTTACGACCGCCACGAAATGTTTGCTCATAACCGGGGCCGGCATAAGCAAATAATGGAAATTACCACCGGTGTGGATAAGAACGGTAAAATACTCGGGGTGCACGCTAACTTTATTATGGACGGCGGGGCCTATACCAGCCTTGGTATTGCCACAGCCTATTATGCCGGGGCGATGCTGACTCTTACCTATGATTTTGTTAACTACAAGTTTGATATGATCAGGACGTATACTAATTTACCCGCCTGTGGTGCCCAGCGGGGTCACGGGGCCCCACAGCCCAGGTATGCCTTTGAATGCCATCTGGATAATGTGGCAACGGACTTGGGGATAGATCCCATTGAGCTTCGTAAGGTAAACGCCCGCCAGCCCAATACCATCACACCCAATGAATTTAAGGTCAATTCCTGTGAACTTGCTGAGTGTATTAGTAAAGCCAAGGAAATTTCGGGTTGGCAACAGAAAAAAGGTAAACTTGGCAAAGGCAGGGGTATTGGTATCGCCGTGGGAAGCTTTGTCAGCGGTGCAGGTTACCCCATATACCGCACCAATCTTCCCCATGCCTCAGCGATAATAAAGGTGCATGAGGACGGCTCCGCAGCCACTTTATACACCGGGGCCACGGATATCGGGCAGGGTTCCGATACCGTACTATGCCAGATGGCTGCAGAAGCTATGGGCTTTAGATATGAAAATATGAAGATTGTCGCCGCTGATACGGAAACTACCCCCCATGATTTCGGCGCCTATGCCAGCAGGCAGACGCTCATGTCGGGATCTGCCGTAAAACAAGCCGGTGAAGAGGTTAAAAAGCAGGTGTTGGAACTGGCCGCGGAAATGATGGAAGTTGAGGTTAGCGATTTGGATTGCCGGGATAGCGCCATATTCGTGAAATCAGATTCTGAAATAACAAAGCCTTTTGGCGAGGTAGCCAGGGAGTTCTTTGTCCGTAAAGGACCGCTGGTGGGTAAAGGAGTTTATGCTCCACCTAAACTTGGAGGAAAATTTAAGGGGGCGCCGGTGGGCACTTCCCCGGCCTACAGTTTTGCAGCCCAGATAAGTGAAGTTCAAATTGATGAAGAAACTGGTGAAATTGATGTGCAAGAGGTGTGGGATGTTCATGACTGCGGCATGGTAATTAACCCATCCCTGCTGCACGGTCAGGTGCACGGGGCACTTTTCATGGGTATGGGCGAGTCCATTTGGGAGCAGGTTCTCTTTGATGATCAAGGGAAAATACTAAATCCCAACCTGGGTGAGTACCGGATGCCCACAGCCATGGATATGCCCAAGGTGACCTCTGCGCTGGTGGAAAGCTATGAACCCGCGGGTCCCTGGGGAGTTAAAGAGGTAGGTGAAGGAGCCACCATTCCCACTATGGGTTGCTATGCCAATGCTATCTATGATGCCATGGGTATCCGGGTAAATAGCTTGCCCCTTACCTATGAAAAAGTATGGCGTGCTCTGAAAGAAAAAAGGGAAAAGGAAAAGGTTTCAGTGGGGGTATAAGTAGAAGATAAAGGAAGGGGGCGTTTTGCGCCCCCGATTTATCATAACCAAGGCATTAACATTTCCGAAGGAATGAGAACATGAGCGAAAAAAAATCAAGCAGCGGCTACAGTGCGCCAATATTATACAAGGCATTTGCCATAATCGAAGAAATTTCCAACGCCCAGTCCCAGCTGGGAATCAGTGACATTGCGCGCAAGTTAAATATATCAAAAAGCACAGTGCATGGTGTTATTCAAGCTTTAATAGACTTGGAAGTAATCAGACAGGATAATTATACCAAAAAATTCAGACTGGGGCCCACCCTTATTCATTTGGGAAACAAGGCCCTGGCAGGTGTGGATTTAAGGATGACAGTTCGACCATTTATGGAAGAACTTTGTGAAGAATTTAAAGAAACCATCTTTTTAGGGACCTTTGACGAACAAAGGATAACTATTATTGAAAAGGTAGACAGTCCAGCCGATTTGAAAATTACTGCCCCGGTTGGTACAAATATACCCCTGTTTTCCGGGGCTACGGGAAAAGTGTTCCTTGCGGGTCTTGAAGATCCTGTATTAAAAAACATACTGGCAGCAAGGTCAATTCCTCAATATACTTCCAACTCTATCACTGATCCTTATCAATTACTGAAAGAAATTGATAAAGCACGTAAATTGGGCTATGCAACTGATTTTGAGGAATATATACAGGGGGTTAATGGTGTATGTGTTCCCATTCCCGATATGCCTGGCCGGAATTTGGCAGCTTTATGGATGGTAGGCTTTACGCAAACTTTTAACGCTGATAAAATGAAGAAGGCAATAACGTCCCTAAAGAAAGCCGTTGGTAATATACAAGAATCACTGAGGAATTGATGGTTGCGGATATGAAATTAATCGATGCTTTTCAAATAAAAAAAGGTGATGTCATAGCCCTGGTGGGCGGCGGGGGAAAAACCTCCGCTATGTTTGCTATTGGGAATGAGGCGCTAAATATAGGTTATAAAGTGGTTTTAACCACCACTACCCGTATTTATGTGCCAGCTCCGGCTTCAGGAGTTAATGTTGTGTTGAAACCGGACGAGTTGGAACTTCTTCGGGGAATTGAGAAAAAAATCAAAACCTGTTCCATGGTAGTGGCTGGTGCTGGTTTTACTCAAGAAAATAAAGTTATTGGCATAGACCCTGATTTAATTGGCCAAATACTACAGGCCGGGGCTGATTTAGTGCTAGTCGAGGCGGACGGGGCGGCCCGTAAACCATTTAAAGCACCCCGGCAAGGCGAACCTGTGATTCCAGGGCTGTCTACCCTGGTAATTCCTGTGGTGGGGGTTGATTGCCTGTATAAACCGCTCGTTAAGGAGTATATTCACCGCCCTGAGGTTGTTTCCCGGCTGTTGGGTGTTGAGGAGGGAGAGCCGGTTACTCCTTCTATGGTTGCAGGTATACTGCTGCACCCCCTGGGCTATCGTAAAGACGTCCCCCGAAATAGCCGCTGGGTCCCTCTTATTAATAAGGTGCATTCCCCGGAGGAATTGAAAAACGCTCGGGAAGTGGCGTTTTCACTGTGCAAGGGGGGTGCCGGGCGTGTAGTAATTAGCGCCCTCAATGAAACTGTTCCGGTCAGGGAGGTATTGGTATTTGATTTATGCAGTGATACTGGCCGCAGGCATCTCATCCCGCCTGGGAACGCCTAAACAATTGCTGTCTTACCAGGGGCGGCCCCTTGTTGCTCACGTTGTCGATACAATATGCCGGACCGGTGTGGAAAAAGTGTTTGTGGTTTTGGGGCACAGGGCGGAAGAGGTTAGAGAAACACTAAAAGAATATGATGTTAATTTTGTACATAACCCGGATTATGCCAGTGGGCAGAGTACATCCCTGCGGGCCGGACTTAATGCTTTGGGGGATTCAGCCGGGGCGGCACTTTTTGTGCTGGGTGACCAGCCGCTTTTAAAGCCCCGGACAGTGAACCGGATTATTGAAGAATACAGGCTTGGTGGAAAGGGTATTGTGGCTCCATTTTACCGGGGCAAAAGGGGAAATCCTGTGTTGTTCAATAAAAAATATTTTCCGGAGATATTTGCTCTTACAGGCGATACCGGGGCCCGTAAAATTATTGAATTCAATAAAAATCAGTTGGCCAGGGTGGATGTTGATGATGCAGGGGTTGTTTTTGATATTGATACATGGGAGGATTATAGCAAGCTGATCAAGTTTGAACAGGGGGTTGGTTTTATTGAATAATCTGGTGGTTATCAAAGGCGGAGGGGATTTGGCCAGTGGTACCGCCCACAGGCTGGCCAGATGTGGATTCACGCTGGTTATGCTGGAAATAGCACAGCCCACGGTGATTAGACGCACGGTATCTTACGCTGAAGCTATATTCAAAGGAAAATGCAGCGTAGAAGGTGTTACGGCTGAACTGGCCCATGGAGTAGATGAAGTTCAGGCCATTGTAAATGCAGGTAACATTGCGGTGGCGGTGGACCCTGCCTGGAGCCTGGTGGATAAATTAAAGCCCGCCGCGGTGATAGATGCTGTGCTGGCCAAAAAAAATCTGGGCACCGGTATTGGTGAAGCGCCGGTGGTGATAGGCCTGGGACCTGGATTTACCGCGGGGGTTGATGTACATGCAGTGGTGGAAACCATGCGGGGACATAATTTGGGCCGGGTAATATTAAAGGGGACCGCCGAGCCGAACACAGGGATACCGGGCATTATAGGCGGTTACGGTAAGGAACGTGTTTTACGTGCGCCGGCCGAAGGAATATTTCATGGGGAAAAGGAAATAGGTGACCAAGTGGTGAAAGGGGAGTTGGTGGCTAAAATTGATGATGTTCCCCTGGTAGCCACTATCGACGGAGTACTAAGGGGTCTTTTGAAAAGTGGTCTCAAGGTACATGAAGGCATGAAGGTAGGGGATATAGATCCCAGGGCAACCAGGGAAAACTGTTTTACCATTTCCGATAAATCCCGGGCCATAGCCGGTGGAGTACTTGAGGCATTGCTCTATCTTGGCCGGGACAGATGGGGGGTAAATTGAGATGAGTATTGAAATGATTAAAAAATTAATATTTGCACTTGACAGCGGGCAGGACGGGGTTTTGGCCGTTATTACCGGTGCCACGGGTTCCACTCCCCGGAAAGCCGGAACTAAAATGATTGTCACAGCGGATTATAATATTTACGGGACCATAGGCGGCGGGGTCGGCGAGGAAATTGTCAGGCGGGAGTGTCTTAAGGCACTGGCAATGAAAAGTTCATTTGAATACACAATTAAGCTTACTGGTAATGTTGCTGCCAATGAAGGTATGATTTGCGGGGGCAATATGGACATATTTATTAATTATGTCAGTAAGGATGATGAATATGCCCGGGAAGTTCTAACACGGTATGTCGATTCCACCCTCAATGATGAAAACCCTGCACTGGTTACTTTAACAGGTATAAACGGGGAAGATAATGCGCGATTGGGTCGGATGATGGTTGTATGGCCCGATGGCAGTGTTCTTGGTGATTTGGGGTCCGGGCATATCAACAGCTTTACTGTGTCTTCCGTATATGGCGCTGGTAAAAACAATAACCCTCGGTTGATAGTTTCCCCACCGGACCAAGATATCAAGATGCAGCTTTTTATCGATCCGGGTGTGCTTAATCCGGAAATACTTATCCTCGGTGGAGGGCATATTGCTCTGCCCCTGGTAAAAATTGCTTCACTTCTTGGCTTTAAAGTAATTGTTGTTGACGACAGGCCGGAATTTGCCAATGACAACCGTTTCCCCGAGGCGTACATGGTTGTCTGCGCAGGTTTTGAACAGGCTCTGGCGGATATGGATATTGGCCCCGGCACCTATACGGTAATAGTTACCAGAGGGCATGCATATGACCGGGACTGCTTGCGGGAGGTTATAAAACGTCCCGGGGCATATGTTGGTATGATTGGGAGCAGTAGAAAAGTCAAAGCAATTATGCAACAGCTTGCGGAAGAAGGCATCCCTCCGGAAAAACTGGCTGCTGTATATTCACCCATTGGACTGGAAATAGGGGCGCAAACACCTGAGGAAATTGCTTTGTGCATAATGGCCGAAGTGGTTAATGTATACCGGGGCGGCGGTATACAAAGGAAAAAAATGCAATAACTATCCGGGTGATATTTATTAGTACTTCAAATTAACAGGGGGGTAAATATTAATGCGTAAGGTCAAAGTGGAAGATGCCGTGGGAATGGTGCTCTGTCACGATATTACCAGGATTGTGCCGGGGGAATTCAAAGGGCCCGCTTTTAAAAAAGGCCATGTGGTAAAAGAAGAAGATATTCCTGAATTGCTTAAACTGGGAAAGGATCATCTTTACATATGGGAATGCGGAAGTGATCTTTTGCATGAAAATGATGCCGCTCTCAGGATTGCCAAAGCGTCGATGGGACAAGGTGTTGATTATGCCGAGCCTGTTGAAGGCAAGGTGACCATAAAAGCTGCCAGGGATGGTCTGCTCAAAATTGATGTGGAAGGTCTTTGCCAGGTTAATGAAATTGATCAGATCTCCTTTTCCACCCGGCACACCAACCAGGTGGTGGCCAAGGGCGAAACGCTGGCCGGTACCAGGGTGATACCGCTGGTAATCAAGAACGATCAGATAGAGGCGGTTGAAGAAATCTGTCGCAGCAGAGGTCCATTGCTGGAAGTCAAGGAGATGCAAAAATTCAAGGTGGGGTTGATTACCACCGGAAATGAGGTTTACTACGGGAGGATTCAAGATAAATTCGGCCCGGTGGTAAAAGAGAAGCTTTCACGTTTTGGTTGCCGGGTATTATGGCATGTTATGCTTCCTGATGATGCTGCTCAGATAAAGGACCAAATACTGAATTTGCGTGACCAGGGCGCCCAAATGATCATAACCACCGGCGGGATGTCTGTAGACCCTGATGACGTTACCCCGAATGGAGTTAAATCCACCGGTGCGGAGTTGGTAACTTACGGTTCCCCGGTGCTGCCCGGCGCTATGTTTTTGTTGGCCTATTTGGATGACATTCCCATCATGGGTCTGCCCGCCTGTGTTATGTTTTTTAAAGCCACAGTCTTTGATTTGATGTTGCCAAGGGTGCTTGCTGGAGAAAGAATCACCAAGAGAGATATAGCCATGACGGGCCACGGTGGTCTTTGCATGAATTGCCAAGAATGCCGGTATCCCATGTGTCCTTTTGGAAAATAATCAGAACAACCGGTTGTGCCAACCAGTGGTGCCAGGTGTTGAAAGGTTGAAAGATTGAACCAGTGGTGTCAATGTTGAAAGCTGAAAGTTGATAGTTGAAGGTTAAAGTTTGAAATTTGAAAGTTAATAGTAGAAAGTAGAACGATCACGGGGAAATGATTGAAAAATGTCCTCGAGCAGTAGATCAATAAAAGATTTTCGCTGCAATATCAGGCGTATTAATTTAATATCAGATCTTAAATTTATGCTGACCGGAATAAAAGACCAACCGGCGAGGAATTAGTCTATAGTCAATCGATAAGAAAGATTTTGTTATATAAGGGGTACTGCGCTAATATAATGCTTTTTTTTTTAACACTACTAATATATAATATAGTAGTATATAACATAGTAGTATACCTAATAGTGGTTAGGGATGATGCTGATGTTGTCCAATGTGGAAGTTTTATTGCTGAGCATTGTTAATGAAAAACCTTCTTATGCCTATGAAATTGATAAAGCAATTGATCACCGGGACATGAGGAGGTGGGTCAGGGTCGGGGTGGCCTCAATATACCAGGTATTAAAGAGGTTGGAGGAAAAAGATTTTGTTTATTCAAAAAAAGAAAAGGAGGGTAGAATGCCTGATAGGAAAAGGTATTATATCACAGACACTGGAAAAGCAGCCCTGGTTGAAGCTTCGAAGCGGCTTCTTTCCGGCCTTGAGTGGTATTACCTGGACCTGAACATTGGTTTTGAAACTTCCGATCTTCTGTCTCCGGAGGAAATAGCCAACTGTTTAATAAAAAGGCTTTTTAAGGTTCAGTTAAACATCAAAAAATTAAAAGAAATGTACTTATCTCAAGACGATACTAAATTTAAAAAAAATGCCGTTATTAAAAGCCTGATTTATTTACGTGAAGCTGAGGAGAAATTCTTGCAAGAAATTATTCAAGAACTGTCTACAAGTATCCATCAGTAATTGAGAGGATACAAAGGAGGTGGCTTAAGTTGTTTTTAAATCACTTTGAATATTTTGCTCCAAAAACACCTGTTGAGGTGCTGGATTTGGTTGGTCGCCTGGGGGATAAAGCAAAAATCCTTGCCGGGGGCACGGACTTGCTTATTATGATGAAAGAAAAAATGCTCAAGCCGGAATACTTGATTGACATCAATGGTGTGGCAGAGTTTAAAGGTATCTCCTACGAGCCGGGCAAGGGTGCCGTCATTGGTGCGGCCACTAAAATTTCAGAAATTGAGCAATCGGATTTAATTAGGGAAAAATACTTTGCCCTTCACCAGGCAGCGGGTGAACTGGGTTCAGTTCAGGTAAGATCCATGGCTACGATCGGTGGTAATAGTTGTCATGCTTCGCCTGCGGCGGAGACACCCCCACCTTTGGTTGCTCTGGGCGCAAAAGTTGTAATCAGTAGTGCTGCGGGGGAAAGAGAACTGCCCCTGGAAGAATTTATTTTAGGTAACCGGAAAACCGTACTTGCGGAAGGTGAAATGCTAACTAAATTTGTTCTCCCCGAGCCAGCTCCCAAGTCAGCTAGTTGTTATGCGTACAGTGGACTTAGAGATGCCATGGAAATCGATGCTGTTAATATGGCGGTTAATTTGGTATTGGAGGACGATAGCCGCACGGTTAAAGATTTAAGGCTTGTAATGGGATCCGTTTCTCCACGGCCTTTAGTATCGGTCGAAGTCCCGGGTATCCTGGTTGGACGTGAGTTTAATGACGAATTGGTGCAAAAAGCAGCTGAGGCAGCTTCCGGTGAAGCCCAGCCTATTTCCGATATCAGGGCTTCTGCCGAATACCGGCGGGAAGTAGTCGCAGTGTTGGCCCGTAGATTGCTTCAACAAGCGTTTGGCGCCGCTTCTGGTAAGGGGGTATAATTGTGAAACAGTTGATTGAATTGGAAATAAACGGCCGGGTTTATGAAGTACCTGTGAATCCCAGAGATTTGCTTGCTGACGTGATAAGAAACAAAGTTGGGTTAACCGGCACCAAGAAGGGCTGTGGACAGGGGGACTGCGGCGCGTGTACTGTATTAATTGATGGTGAACCGGTGCTCTCCTGTATTACACTGGCCATTGCCTGCCAGGGGAAAAAGATTACCACTATTGAAGGCATGGTAGCTGATGATGGCAAACTCCACCCAATTCAACAGGCTTTTGTCGATCACGGGGCGGTACAGTGCGGCTTTTGCACACCAGGTATGGTTCTAACTTCAAAAGCGTTGTTAGACAAGAATCCCAGGCCCAGCGAGGAAGAAATTAAACGCGGCATTGCCGGTAACATTTGCCGTTGCACCGGTTATAAGAAAATAGTCGAAGCAATTGGTGCTGCTGCCGAAACCATCTCCACAGAGGGGGTGAAGTGATGAATAAAAACTTTAACCAGGTGGGAAGAAGCGTACCCCGGAAGGATGGTCCTTTAAAAGTAAAAGGTGAAGCCATTTATACGGGTGATATGGTACTGCCGCGCATGGCTTATGGAAGAATCAAGCGCAGTACATATGCACATGCTATTATTAAAAAGATCGACTACAGTAAAGCGCTTGAGCTGCCTGGTGTTCTGGCGGTAATCACCGGAGAGGAGGCCCCCAACAAATGGGGTATTGTTCCCCAGACCGCCAATGAAGTGGCCCTGGCTGTGGGCAAAGTACGTTTTTGGGGTGAGGGAGTGGCCGCCGTTGCCGCCATTGATGAAGAAACCGCAGAGGAAGCCCTTGAATTAATTGAAGTTGAATATGAACCTCTACCGGTGTTGCTGGACCCCAAGGAATCCATAGGACGGGCAAGTGAAGTGCGTATACACGAAGATGCCTCTGATAATATATTGCATGCTGGTGAACAGTTATTTGGCGACCCTGACAAGGCATTTGCCGAATGTGCTTATATATTGGAAAAAGAATTTCAAACCTCTTATGTTAACCATGCTTTTTTAGAGCCGCACACCTCACTGGCCAGTTACGATACCCAAAGCGGTCAACTTCAGGTATGGTCCAGCACCCAGGTGCCCCACTACCTGCATCGCCAGCTCTCCATCGTTTTGGAGATGCCCATGAATAAAATTCGTGTAACCCTTCCGGCCATTGGCGGCGGATTCGGGGGTAAGGGGGAAGCCAGTTCGGCCGATTTTTGCGCTGCTCTGCTGTCAAGGAAAATTGGCAGGCCGGTCAAAGTAACTTATGAGCGCAATGAAGTATTTGCCACGAACAAAGGCCGTCACCCGTGTTACATGAAAATGAAAATCGGCCTGGACAAGGACGGTTATATTCAAGCTGTGGATTTTAACAATACTTTGGACGGCGGTGCATACGCAGGCTGGGGCATTGTGGTGATGTTTTACACCGCATCCATGATCCACCTGCCTTACAAGGTCCCCAACGCCCGCGCCCGGGTAAGACGTGTTTATACCAATAAGCCCACCTGCGGCGCCATGCGTGGCCTCGGCGGGGTTCAGCCCAGGTTTGCCATGGAGTGTATGCTGGATGAGTTGGCCGAAATGATGGGAGTCAGTCCCTACGAACTTAAAATGAAAAACGCTGTCGAATCCGGCTATCGCAGCGTGAGCAACCTTCACGTCCCGCATTGTGAGTACAAGAAATGTCTACAAACTGCAGTAGAAAAATCCGGCTACCTTGATAAACACGGTAAGCTGCCTTTCGGCAAAGGTATCGGGCTGTCAGGGGGGTATTATATTTCCGGTACAGCTTATACATTATACCAGGCATACAAGCCGCATACTACGGTGCTGATCCGGGTAGACACCGAGGGAGGTGTGACCGTTCATTGCGCGGCTGCTGATATCGGCCAGGGGTGCAACACAGTCATGGCCCAGATGGCCGCCGAGGCGCTGGGGGTCCATTACGAAGATGTTCATGTTGTGTCGGGCGACACGGAACTGGGGACTTTTGACCTGGGCAGCTTCGCCAGCCGGGTAACCTACGCCTCCGGGGCGGCAATCAAGGAGGCAGCCGCTGAAATAAATCAAAAGCTTAAAGAAGTGGCTGCGGGTATGGTGGGATGTCGGGCTGATCAACTGGAAATAAAAGATCGCCGGTTTTATTCCAAATTTGAACCCAGAAAAGCCATTGAGTGGGAAAAAGTTGTTGAAGCCTATACCAATGCTGTCGGGACATTAACTGGTATAGGTCACTTCTCTCCGCCACGGCTCAAAGGGATCGATCTCACCCGCGGTGTTCGAGTTCAGGGCGCAAACATTGGTCACTCACCCACATTTGGTTTTAGCTGTCAAATAATTGAGGTAGATGTGGATATAGACACCGGCAGGGTCAGAGTGGTTAAGGTGACCGAGGCCGGGGACTGCGGCCAGGCAGTTAATCCCATGAGTGTGGAAGGCCAGGTGGAGGGTTCCATACTGTTTGGTATGGGGCAGGCCCTATACGAAGAAATGAAAGTGGACCCACAAGGAAAGCTTATCAACCCATCCCTGCATGATTATAAGCTGCCAACGGCTATGGAACTTCCGGAAATAGATTCCACCATAGTGGACAGTTATGATCCCACAGCTCCTTTCGGGGTAAAGGAATCCGGCGAGGGCCCCATTCAACCCACTATTCCGGCTATCGCCAACGCTGTGTATGATGCGATTGGGGTGAGGTTTACCGACCTGCCCATTACCCCGGAAAAGGTGCTCAAGGCCTTAAAACAAAAGAAAGTTAACTAGTTGCTAATAAAATAAGCTATAATAAAAATCCCTACCGATATTATTCATTTTGGTAGGGATTTTTTTACGTGTGCCAAAGGTGTGTCAATAATCCCGTACTCTTTTTACAATGAAGAAACAATAGTTTTGTTTGACCCGATTACATATGTGAGCAAAAAAATCCTTGACAAGTTAAATTAAGTAATAGATAATGATTATAATACAGAACGAAGTGTTCAGTATTTAGAACGGATGAGGATATAAATGTATATAACGGTTTTATTTTACTATGGGGAATTGGCAGACAAATTTATTCCATCTATTTTTTCAATATTCAATTAATTTAGCTGTAGCTCGGGACTATTGTAGCGCAAATAAATCCTGGTTCAAGTAAAGGGGGCTTTAAAATGCGGTATGTAATTATCGGCAATAGCGCAGCGGCTGTTGGGGCGGTAGAGTCCATTAGGGAAGTGGACCGGGTTGGGGATATTATGTTAATTGGTGATGAACCTTGTCATGTTTATTCCCGTCCAATGATAGCCCATTTTGTGGCGGAAGACGTCGGTGAGGACCAGCTATCTTACCGGCCTGCCAATTTTTATCAGCAAATGGGGGTCCAGACTAAATATGGTTGTAAGGCCGTCGGTATTGACTTCATAGGGCAAAAAGTGTCACCGGAAAACGAAGCACAAGTGGAGTTTGATCGGCTGTTGATTTGCACGGGATCCACTGTGACAATGCCAAACCTTAAAGGCATTGAAATGGAGGGGGTGATTACCTTTCAGAAAATGGCAGATGCCCATTACGTCAAGGAACAGCTGTTATCGGGAGCATCAAAGGTTGTGGTAATAGGGGGCGGCTTTATCGGCCTGCGTGCCGCTCAATCCCTCAGGGAGGCCGGAGTCGATGTCGTTATGCTGGTTCGCTCCCGGGTGATGCGCCGGGTTTTAGATGTGGAAGGGTCAGCCATGGCGGAGTCGCTGCTTCAGAAAGAGGGTATTGAGATCATCAAGGGCCACGGGGTCCGGGAAATCAAGGGCGAAAATGACAGAGTCACGGCCGTGGTGCTGGATAATGGAAGTGTAATACCCTGTGGTTTAGTGGTGGTGGCCACAGGGGTGGCCCCCAACCTGGAATTGGTCACTAATTCGGGATTAAAAACAAACCGTGGAATTGTTGTTAACGAGTATATGCAAACAACATACAGCAACGTATTTGCTGCCGGTGATGTTGCTGAGACTTACGACATCCCCAGAGGACACGGATTTACCAATGCTAACTGGCCCAATGCTCATGAACAGGGCCGTATAGCAGGACTGAACATGGCCGGGAAAAGGGTTCCCTATCAAGGGTCCATCAGCATGAATGTAATTTCCATAGCAAGTGTGCCTATAGTTTCCATGGGCATTGCCGATCCTGAAGCTGAAGATGACGGTCTTAAATATGAAACTAAAGTTAGGAAAAATATTGAGCAAAATATTTATCAAAAGCTTGTGTTTAAAGATAACTATTTAAAAGGTGCCATTTTTGTTGGGGACTTGGGTTATTGTGGAGCTGTAAGAGATTTAATTAAGGCTCAAACATTGGTGGGAATCGTTAAAAATTCAATATTAAGTGAAGGCTATCAATTTTACAGCTTTTTACGTAAGCAAAGACAAATTAAGCTTGAGAGCAGCTTTATCCAGTGGCCCGAAACATATACGTTACAAACTCCTTATCTTAAGAGTTTTAACGAGGAAAGCTGGACTGAACGGGAGCGCGGAGAAAGAAAGTGGCGTAATCAGGAGGTGATTTAAATGATTAAAGATAGGGCAAGGCCTATCTGTCATAACGCTGTGGTGAATTTAACGGAACAAACAGTTGAGTATATGGAAACCCCCCAAGAAATATTGAAGAAATTTGTTGGTGGCCGGGGTCTCAACATGTATTATCTGTATAAGTATTTAAAGCCCCATGCCGACCCTCTGTCTCCCGATAACGTGCTAATTATCGGTACCGGTTTGCTCACCGGAACATTGTCGCCTAACAGCGGGCGGTACAGTGTAACCTGCATATCCCCTGAATCCGGCATAATCGGCGATGCCAATATAGGAGGATTCTTCGGGGCGGAAATGAGATTCGCGGGCATTGACAGGCTGATTATAACTGGCAAGGCAGCAAGCCCGGTTTACCTGTACCTGGAGAACGGGCGGGTAGAAATCAGGGATGCCTCAGCGTATTGGGGGCAAACTTGTTCAAACACACAAAGGAAATTAAAGGTTGACCTGGGCAGTGATGTGGAAATAAGTTGCATTGGTCCGTCCGGTGAAAGCATGGTCAGGTTTTCCTCTGTAATGTCAGGGGTGAAAAATGCAGCCGGGCGATGCGGCACAGGAGCAGTTATGGGCTCGAAAAATCTAAAAGCCATTGTTGCCCGTGGTAATTACGGTCTGCCCATTGCCGACCCCAAGGGCATGATCAATAAATATATTGAATTGCGGAACTATTTGAAAAAGTCCAAAGTGACGCAGGTGCTGGGGCGCGTTGGTACGCCTTTACTTTATGATGTATCCAATTACCTGGGGGCAATTCGTACTCATAACAGCCAGCAAACAGTTTTCTATGATACCCTTAATGCAGAAAAAATACACAAATATGTCGACAAAATGCTTTCCTGTTATGGTTGTATCATACACTGCCGCCACCGTAACAAACTTGGTGGTGAAGGACCGGAATATACCACCGAAGTAATGCTTGGCGCCAACATTGGTGTGGCGGATACTTACCAGATGATTGATTTAAATAATATTGCCAATGACCTGGGCCTCGACGTATCCTCCTTGGGTACCTACATTGCATGGGCAATTGAGCTGTTTGAAAAAGGCTATATCACTGAAAAATCCGTTGGTTACCCGTTACAGTTCGGTGATTACGAGATGGCCAGGCGGCTGATCGAAGATATAGCATATCGCCGGGGATTTGGAGATACATTGGCTGAGGGAAGCCGGTTGGTTAGTAAATATGGCCCGGAAACTGCTGATTTTTTGATTGCTGTAAAAGGATTACCCCAGTCTGACCCTCATGATGTACGCTATATTAAAGCATTTTCCCTGGGCATAGCTACTTCCTCCCGGGGGGCAGACCATTTACGCAGTCGTCCGACCCTGGAAATTCTAGACCTGCCGCCGGATGTTACTGAAAGAATATACGGTGGACCAGTGGACCCCAACCCGATGTCATACACGTCCAAGGGAAGGTTGGTTTACTTTAGCGATAATATATACGCCGTTGTAGACTCTATGGGCATATGTAAATTTGCCTGCCAGGGGTTTAACAGTCCGCGAAACTTGAATTATAACCATTTTTGTGAGTTAACCAAACTGGCTGTTGGCCTTGAATTCAATAAAGAAGAACTTGAACAAGTAGGTCGCCGGGTAATAGACATGGAAAGGCTAATTAATTATACAGTTAAGGGCATTACCAGAAAGGATGATACGCTTCCGGCCCGCTACTTTGACGAACCGATGCCCAGTGCCAGGGCCAAGGGCAGTCACATAGACCGGCAGGGCTTTGATAAAATGCTTGATGATTACTATAGCCTGCGCGGGTGGACCGCAGATGGTAGGCTGACACCGGCAAGAGTCGCGGAATTTGAAAAGCTGAGAGACTATTTACATTAAGGGGTGGGATAATGGCCAGGCAAAAACAAATATATGTTAGACCGGATTTATGCGCGGGTTGCCGGATTTGTGCCAACGCTTGTTCAGTCTATCATAATGGAGCGGCTAACCCTCGTTTGGGGGCTATAAGAATTAGGCAAGATGTTTTTGAACGGTACGAATTCCAAGAAATCTGTCGTCATTGCGAGGATCCGCCATGCCTGGATGCCTGCATGGTTGGTTGTATTTCCAGGGATCCCAAAACCGGTCTGGTATTGCATGATAGCAAGCGCTGCGTTGGTTGTTGGATGTGCGTAATGGTCTGCCCGTACGGTGCAGTTAAACGGGATGTGGTAAACAAGGTAGCCATTAAGTGTGACCAGTGCCATGACCGGGACCGCCCCGTGTGTGTTGAGGTTTGCCCTACGGGAGCACTGGTACTGGAACTGCGTGAGGATGTGCAAGAAGAAACATTTTTTACAGAACCTACAGTTGCAGGATAATCAAGGGCTCATGCAAAAACATTGGTTACAAATCACTATAAGAGCTTGTTCGACTTGGTGCCAGGTATTGAAGGGTTGAAAATCTTTGATTTTCAACCCTTCAATACCTGGCACCAAAGCACTTCCGCCGGAAAATTTTTTTTCTCGCTGCTTTTACTCAAATGATAATATATCCCCACTTGTCAACCGGTCATGGATTCGCTCAAATAACAGTCCCGCCACAAACCACAGCGGGGCCATATCCAGGCGGATCAGGCCTGCTATTTGCCAGCCGTCCTGGTAAATCCAGGGGCTGGTACCGACAATGGCGCGAATCAGCCCTCCCGTAACTAACTCCACTGTCCAGATGATGAGCACCCAGATCATGCCCCTCAGGTACCAGTGCAATGGACGCATAATGTTATGCAGTGGTTCCAGAAACACCGCCAGCCCGTAGATGGGCAGCATCCACAGGTAAGTATGGGCTATTAAGCGGGGATTGCCATGCAGCCCGGACATAAAACCGGTAAAGAGTATTTCCATATTCCAACCCAAAAGTCCGTAAATAATAAACCTGGTAAACATAGTTATATTTTGTACGCGTGCGGACGGGTTATGCAAATATGGTCAATTTAATATTTGCCAGTGCAGGAAAATAAATGATTGGTGGAAATATCATTCATACAGCCCGGCAAATGAAAAAAGCGATAATCCGCTCAAGCGGTTCGTCGCTTTTTTTTTGTTGCACAAATGTTCGAAAGGAGATTGTAAGGGCATGGCTCTGGCTTGTTTAAAGGCCGCTGGCTCATGCCAGTGGTTACGCAAATAAACGGATGCTTGGGTTATTGCCGATCCTCGGTTCTAACCGTGGGCCTGAACATGTCCAGTGCTCCCAGCAGTATGTGGGCAAGACCGAAACCCAGTATGCCGGCTCCCCAGTAACCGCCTACGTACCAACCAATCAAAGAAACGATTACACCTAAACCTATAACTATCCAACTGGTGGTAATACCTTGCAAAAGTAACGCCTCCCATAATATTAGATTTATTAAATATGGTTGCCCGGGAAAGCGTTTTCTATACGTTTTGCATGGAAATATTTACATAAAAATCACCAGTGACCATCTACATAGACGGCTTCACAGCTTTACTTAATGAACACAAAAAAGTCCGGTAAATGCCGGACATGCGGAAAACTATGAAATTTTCTGTAAATTTTCGGTTTGTTTTTGACGTTTGTTTTGCATTTCCTCCGAATAATCAGTGGAAATTAGGTATAAGTTGACCCAGAGGTCATGTTCGTTGTTTTTCCCATCAAGCTCGTTGGCCAGTATCTTGAACTTTTTTTCTACCCGATCCTTAAACGCGGAAAACTCCACGAGCAAGTCCACAACTTCACGTTGGCTGTAAGATGCGCCCTCTTTGATTATTTTGGCCAAAGTCTTTTACCCCCCCAATATGCCTTTACCATATTATAAATTAATAGGTAAAATATGTTAAGGGGATATATTTGTCTATTTAAATAGGATAACGTTGAAAAATCTCTTAGGTTATCTCTGTGCAGTATAATACTATGTTTATATTAGACGGGACATGTCAACAGCCGTTTTGCCGCCTTTGCGCTACATTGATTGGTATTATATAATGATCAAAGCCGGAGGACCCGCATAGCGGGTCCTCCGGTTTAACCTTGACATATGTGTCGTATTGCCTGCCTTATTTAGTTTCGTCCGCGTGAAGCTGCCCATATAAGACATGATTCAGTCACCGGCTAAAATGCCGAGCTTTGTAACGGTACGGCTTAGAAACCGGTTTGATTATATGCTGATGCGGAGAACTGATTATTTAAGTTGGACAGGTTTTGGTTCATCCGGTTGGCCAGCGCTTGTTGAGCCTGTTGGCTGATTTGCTGGTTCTCCGCAAAGCTCTGGTTTTGCATTTGGTTGCCATAACCCTGGGTATTACTTAACTGGCCTGGCGAAGCATAACTGCCGAAGGATTGGTTATAGCTTTGTGCATAACCCGATTGCATAGGTGCATAGCCGCTGGTGTACTGGCTGCCGAAGCGCTGCTGTTGAAATGGCGTGCTGGAAATATAGTTGGGCTGATAATGCTGGCCTGTGCCAAACATGCCGGTAGTTTGCCCGGGGGCAAACTGGTTGCCGAAGGTGCCGAATTGCTGGCCGTAACCGCCCGTGCCGAATTGGGAAAAGTTTTGCGCCATGGACTGGCTGGCCTGCTGAGCCGCACTGCTGACACTGTTCAAGTCATTATTGATTTGTCCGCAAATTTGCTGAATTCTTTGCAGTTGCTGGGTAGCATTTACCTCGTGCTGCTGTAAACGCTGCAGTTGGGCAGCATTGTTCTGCTCAAACTGCTGCAGTTGGGAAGTCATTTGGGAAATATTGTTGACTTCCTGGCGTAACCTTTGAATTTGCTGTTGCAGTTGATAAATCTGATCCATTAACTTACCCCCTTGGAATTGTTTTGTTTAAAATCTTTCAGGCATATTATGTGCCAAAATTCTACTAATATTTAAGGAAGTTAATGGAATATTTCAGACGCAGCGCTTTAACACTCCTAAAAGCCTGTGTTGATCAGCAGTGTTTGGCGACTTATTTTACTGCCCTGGAAGTGGATGCTGTGCCAGGGCAGTAGCCGCGCGGTTTATATTAACAGGCGTTAAACTATGTTTACATGCAGATTGTTAAAATTTACTAACCCCGGTAAAAACAGGCCAATTCGTGGGGCTCAGTAGAAAACCCTGAAGCCCGGGGGAGGTAGCGGCGTGATGAAGACTGTGACTGAGTACCAGCCATGGTACGTCCTTGTTGATGATCTGTTGGGCCTGGCGGTAAATATGCTGCCTGGTGTCCGGATCATTGGTATGGCGACCGCTCAACAGCATTGTTTCCAGCTCTTCGTTGTGATAGTGAGTGATATTTAGCCCGCTTGCTATCTGATTTTCCGCCAGCAGGGTGTATAAAAAATTATCCGGGTCGCCGTTGTCGCTGATCCAGCCGTACAAAAAGGCGTCCCCCTCCCGCTTATTTAAGGCTTGCTTGAATTGCTGCCAGGGATAGGCCTGCACTTTTACGGTGATCCCATGCTCGCCCAGCGACCGGGCCAGTGCCTCGGCCAGAACCTGGCCACCTCCCGGGCTATAGGGCCGCTTATTCTGATAGGTAATCAGGGTGAAGGACAGTCCCTCGGCATACCCGGCTTCTTTAAGCAGCCGGCTGGCCTTATCGGGTGCATAGCCAATCTGGGTTATACTTTCGTCGTAACCCAGTACTGTGGGGGGCAGCGGCCCGAGGGCGGGGCGTGTTTCCTGGGGCCAGAGTTTTTCTAAAATATCCTTACGATCCAGTGATAGGGCTACCGCCTGGCGCACGGCCGCCTGGTTAAACGGCCGCCGGTCGCTATAAAAACCCAGATAGCCGATGTCAAGGCCGGTGGCCCGCAGCACTGGGTATCCCTTGAAACGCAATTGGGCCGTTTGGGCAAATGTTAAATCGAGGGCAATATCAATATGACCGCCAAGCAGTTTCTGCACCCTTTGATCAGCCCCGGGTTCACTTAAAAACAATATTTCCCCCGCCGCCGGTGGTGTACCCCAGTAATCCTGGTTGGCCTTTAGAACTAAGCCGCCGTTCTTTTCCCCGGCATAGACAAAGGGCCCGGTTCCCACCGGGTGAGCCCCGAATTTGCCAGTGTTCAGGCGTGACGCCGCCGGGCTGACCACTGGTGCTGCCATGGGCATGGCTAAATTGTTTAAAAACGGCGCATAGGGATATTTTAAATGAAACTCGATAGTATGCTGGTCAATAACTTTAACTTTATCCAGCGGCCCGTACACAACATCAGCATAGGTGGTGGGCCCATCATTTTGCTTAGCCAATTGTTTTTGTACGCTATACTGTACTGCCGATGCATCCAGAGCAGTGCCGTCGTGAAAACTGACACCCCGGCGCAGGTCGAAGGTGTAGATTAACCCATCCTTTGAAATTTTCCAGGATTGGGCAAGGCAGGGTTCGATTTTAGCGGTGCCCGGTTTAAACCGCACCAGCCCTTCAAAAATGTTGGCGATTAAACGAATAGACCCAGTGTCGGTGGCGTCTGCCGGGTCCAGTGTGTTTACGGTGTACTCCTGGGCAATGCTAATGGTTGGGCCAGTTGACCCGGCGGTATCATTGTCGGAGGCCTGTCCTGCGATAGGCCCTTCATTATTTATTGTTTTGGACTGTATCAATATGGCCACAGCCAATAGACAAACCAGGCAAATCATAAGTACTTGCAAAGACCTTGTCATGCTACATTCCCCCATGTATTAGTTTCAGTAATTATCCATAATAAACAATTACTGTAAATTATTAAAATTTCCTTTTTTATTACATGAATATTATTATTTATTTTCAGTAATAAGCTAAACTGCCAGGTGGCGGGAATCTGTCATTAGGTAAGTTTCTTGCTCGCCATTGGCATTATTCAATTCTTTTTTCGCGTTGAAGCAGCAGGTGATAAGTATGGTAAAATAATCATGCTATTATGGCTTATCTACTTATTTTTTAGCCGGCTTAATGTTGGATAGAGAAATTTCGATAAAGAAAGGAACGGGAATATGGAACAGGTGCGATTCGGTCCGGCGGGAAACGCCGATTCGTTTTACGCGGCAGGCTTTAAGTCATCGCTGGATATGCCCGGGTGGCTGGCCGGTATGGGGCTCAATGCTTATGAATACCAGTGCGTCCGGGGGGTACATATAAAGGAACCAACCGCTGCCAAATTGGGTGAGGCGGCCCGGAAGCATAATATTGCCTTAAGCATTCACGCTCCATATTACATCAGTCTGGGCAGCTCTGACCAGTTAATTAGGGAAAAAACCCGCAAGCACTTCCTGGATGCGCTGCGTGCCGCCAGTTGGATGGGGGCCAGGACCGTGGTCATGCATCCCGGGGGCAAAGTGGGAAATGACCGTCTCGCGGCACTGCGCCGCGCTAAAGAAAACCTGGCTGAATTACTTGATGTGGCCGGGGACGAGGGGTTGAGTGCTATTGCGGTGGCACCGGAAACCATGGGTAAACCGGCCCAGCTGGGCAACCTGGATGAAATTCTGGAACTGTGCACCGTGGGGGAAAGGGTGGTACCGGCGGTTGATTTCGGTCACCTGCATGCCGCCGGGGCTGGCGCCTTGAAGGATGAGGCCAGTTTTATGGCGGTGCTGGATCGGATTGAGGAGGTACTGGGTGCCGACGTTATAAAAAACCTTCATATACATTTCAGTCCAATTGAATTCACCCGGGCGGGGGAACGCCGTCACCGCACTACATTGGATGAAGGGTATGGCCCGGATTTTTTACACCTGGCGAGGCTGATTTGGGAGAAGAAAATGACCCCGACAATAATCTGCGAGTCCTCCGGGCGGCAGGCTGAAGATGCTCTATATTACCGGCAAATTTATGAGGCGATGGGTGAAACCTGAGTGGGTGTGACTAAATGATCGTTGGAGTTTAAAAAGTAAAACCGGGGATAGATAGAATTCTATCCCCGGTTATTAGTGCCCGGCACTTTGTTAGTGAGTCTCTACATCCTGGGCCCCAAAGCGTCTTAGCGTGTCAGCAGCTTCGTTGATACGGCTGTCGTCGGTGCGGATGGTTACTAAAATATTACCCTGCTTTACCCTGTCCTCATAAAACTTGCTGCGCTCCTGGGGGATGCCATAGTCCACCAAACCGCCGGCAATGCCACCGGTGGCGGCACCGGAGAGCAGCCCGGCAATGGGACCGGCGGCAATCAGCGGCCCAATGCCCGGGATAGCCAGCGCCCCGGCACCAACGGCCAGTCCGGCCAGTCCGCCCAGCACCCCGCCGGTGGTGGCACCATCTGAAACGTTATCCGTGCCCATAGTGGTGAACTGGTTTTTTTCTCTGTTCTGGTCGTCCTTGGCCACGATGGATATGTCTTTGTCAAACCCCTTTTGGCGCAGTTCAGCCACCGCTTTTTCAGCTGCATCCCGGTTGGGGAAAGTACTTAAAACTGTTTTCATATTATAAAAAACCTCCTTTTGCCAATATTCTTTTTTAATTTGCCACGCCGTTCCGGATTATATGCGCTGTCGTTAAAATAACGATAAATGTAGAATAATAGTTTATTTTTTTCCAGGGTTTGATATAATAATCTTTGTTATTTTGCAAAATAAGTATTGGAAGGGGATTATGATCATGTTACCTACCCCAAAAAAGTTTTTTTTAACGGCTGCTGCTGCGGAAGGCCACAGCGAACTGACCGCTTTTGATAATGCCTTGCTGGCAGGCAAAATAGGTAATATAAATTTACTCAAAGTAAGCAGTATATTGCCCCCGGCTGCGGAATATGATCCCGATTTGATTATTCCCCCCGGCTCACTGGTGCCCACCGCTTACGGATTTATTTGCAGTGAAGTGCCCGGCGAGCTGATTGCCGCTGCGGTGGGAGTAGGATTTTCTGCAGATACATTTGGTGTGATCATGGAATTTGCCGGGCGCTGCAGCCGTGATGAGGCGGCGGCCAAAATTGAGTCCATGCTCCGGGAAGCCTTTGCGTCGCGGGGGATGGAGTTAAAGGATATTAAAATTGCCGCAGTAGAACACCGGGTGGAAAAAGTAGGCTGCGCACTGGCGGCCGTACCTATGTATTACTAAATGGCTCAGGAGGGATAACATGGAGGTTTGGTTCACCGAAGATCAGACAAAACATTTACGGATTGGCTGCCGGGTGCGGGAGGTACTGTTCAGTGGCCAGTCACCTTTTCAAAAGGTAGCGGTTTTGGATACTGTTGAATTTGGGCGCATGCTCACTTTGGATAATGTAATTCAGACTAATATTAAGGATGAATTTGTTTACCATGAAATGATTACCCATGTGGGGTTAAACACCCATCCCAACCCTAAAAAAGTTCTGGTCATCGGTGGCGGGGACGGAGGCGCGGTGCGGGAAATTGTCAAGCACAAGGGTATTGAGAAAGTTGTGCACGTGGAAATTGACCAAATGGTCATTGACGTGGCTAAAAAATTCTTTCCCGAATTGAGCTCGGGCTTTGAAGATCCCCGTGTGGAAATACTGGTTGATGACGGTATTAAACATGTGAAGGAAAACAAAGGTGTTTATGATATGATTATCGTTGACTCCACCGACCCGGTTGGCCCGGCGGTGGGTTTATTCGGTGAGGAATTTTATCGCAGTGTATTCGACGCGCTAACCGAGGACGGGCTGTTCGTGGCCCAGACCGAGTCGCCGTTTTTTAACAGCAGCCTGATTACTCAGGTGACCACTACTATTAGCGGTATATACCCGTTGAACAGACTCTTTTGGGCTGTGGTACCCACCTATCCCGGCGGCTACTGGACATTTACCATGGGCTCCAAAAAGCATGACCCGCTGACAGTGGAGTTGAATCAGGGTAAAATAGCGGCCTTAAAAACCAAGTGGTATTCACCTGAGGTGCACCGCTCTGCATTTGTACTGCAGCCCTTTGTAAAGGAATTATTGCCGCACAAGTAGCGGTACTTTTCGTAATAATTTCACCGGGAGTGTAAACGAATGCACGAGTTCCTAGAACATTGCGGCGGTTTTATGGGGGCCGGCTCTGATTACCAGGCGGCCCGGCTGGTGCTGGTGGGGGCGCCCATGGATTTTACTGTCAGCTTCAGGCCGGGCACCCGCTCGGGTCCCCAGCGTATCCGGGAGGTTTCCGTGGGGCTGGAGGAATATAGCCCCTACCAGCAGCTGGATTTAAAAGATTACTGTTACTACGACGCCGGCGATGTAGTGCTGCCCTTCGGGCATGTGCCCCAGAGCCTGAACCGGTTGGAGGATGTGGTTGGCAAGCTGTTGGCTGACGACAAGTTTCCGCTGGTTTTGGGCGGCGAGCATCTGATTACCCTGGCGCCGGTCAAGCAAACCGCGCAAAGATTTCCCGGCCTGGCAGTGCTGCATTTTGACGCCCATGCCGACCTGCGTGTAGACTACCTTGGGGAAAGCCTGTCCCATGCCACCGTGATGCGCCGGGTGGCAGAGGTGGTGGGAAGCCGTAACCTTTTTCAGTTTGGTATCCGTTCCGGCACAGCCGATGAATTTGCCTACGGGTATGAAAACACCGGTTTTTACCCCTTTGAAATACTTAATCCGCTGCGGCAAACCATGGAACGGTTGCGCGGGCGTCCAATATATGTTACCCTGGATATCGATGTGGTGGACCCCGCCTTTGCCCCGGGCACAGGGACGCCTGAGCCGGGCGGGTGCAGCTCCGTGGAAATTATGGCAGCTTTGCATATGCTCAAGGGATTAAATGTGGTGGGTATGGATTTGGTTGAAGTCTGCCCGGTTTATGACCAGTCCGACCGCACTGCACTGCTGGCGGCCAAACTGGTTCGGGAAGCAATTTTACTATTTGGCAGCTGAAAATAAGAAAAAATGAGCCGTCTAAAAAAATTCCATTTGACATGAAAGCTTTTTTTTTGTATACTTAACAATGTCAACGGGCCGGGGTCCTTAAAGGAAACTGGTTCGAGGCAAGCGCGGAGCTGTGGTGTAGCGGTCTAACATGTCGGCCTGTCACGCCGAAGATCGCGGGTTCGATTCCCGTCAGCTCCGCCAATATAAGCCACGATAGCTCAGTCGGTAGAGCAGAGGACTGAAAATCCTCGTGTCGCTGGTTCGATTCCGGCTCGTGGCACCATATGCGGAAGTAGCTCAGTGGTAGAGCATCGCCTTGCCAAGGCGAGGGTCGCGGGTTCGAATCCCGTCTTCCGCTCCAGTAAGTAACCCGCCAGTATGGCGGGTTACTTTGCGTTCGCCCGGCATGCCTGCCGAGCCAAATTGGAGCCAAATGGCAGCTGAAGGCCGGGGGAAAAGGGGAAGCAAGAGAACCGTCCCCCTGCTTCCCCCCTGATCTCCGTGAATGCTTGAAATTGATAAGGCTCAAATGCCTGCTAATGTGCGGCATTTGAGCCTTTTTGTTTGTAAAACTCCCGATTGCCCCTCTAAAAACCACCCCCTGTGCTTTAGTGCATTGTACTTCTTTCTCCGTTAAGAGAGTAACGCATCTTACCCTGTTGGAATAACATGTTAATTAATATTAAAGGAGGTTTTAGGGCCATGTTATTCCAACAATTAAAATGGGTACGGGAAAACAGGTTTAAAATGTGCAACAATTTAAAGAGTAGGGTAATTGCCGATTATAAACCTGTTAAATACGTACCGTGTTTTTTACAGAAATTGGTATGTAAATTAAAAAGAAAGTGGCATAAACATCGGGTTATTATTCAATTTGATTCGCTGTACAGAGGTACTGCTGAACTGCGAACACTTACCAATACGCTTGGTATCAAAGTGAAAAGAGAACTGAGTGTAATAAACGCGGTGTCGGCTGAACTCAGTACGGAGCGGCTGGAACAAGTGGTGCAGCATATATCCGTGGTTAAAGTCTGGTATGATTACGAGGTAAAAGCTCTTTTAAATGTAGCCTCTCCGACAGTGGGAGCCTCTGATCTATGGCAGTCTCCGGACGGAGCCCGGTATACCGGGGCCGGGGTAACGGTGGCGGTGATAGACACCGGAATTCACCCGCATCCTGATGTGGCCAATAGAATAACCTTTTTTAAGGATTTTGTAAATAATAATACAGCTGCCTATGACGATAATGGCCACGGTACACACGTAGCGGGTTGTGTCGCCGGGGACGGCAGTCGCTCTGGTGGAAAATTTCGCGGCCCGGCGCCGGGGGCGGGTTTGGTGGGTTTGAAAGTGCTGGACAAATACGGGTCGGGAAGTCTTTCCGCTGTTATCGAGGCTGTGCAGTGGTGTCGGGATAACCAATCGCGGCACAATATTAAAGTGGTAAACCTATCTCTGGGAAGTACTGCCGTGCAATCATACAAAGAGGACCCGCTGTGCCTTGCAGTGGAAGAGCTCTGGCGGTCCGGTGTAGTGGTTTGCGCAGCCGCCGGTAATGAGGGGCCTAATGAAAGTACCATCAGCACCCCGGGCATTGATCCAGTCATCATAACGGTGGGGGCATCCAATGATTTTAATACTATTGATACAGGTGATGATGAAGTGGCCGACTTCTCCAGTCGCGGGCCCACCATAGATAGTCTAACCAAACCCGACCTGATGACGCCTGGCAGCAATATCATTTCTTTGCGGGCACCCGGCTCGAATTTGGATAAGAATGACAGCGCTTCCCGGTATGATGACAATTACACTGTTCTTTCCGGTACTTCCATGGCTACGCCCATTTGCTGTGGAGTGGTGGCTTTGCTGTTGGAAGCCAAACCAGATCTCTCCCCCGATCAGGTAAAGGAGAGGTTGATTAGCTCCTGCAGCTCTTTGGGCGAATACTCCGCCAATGAACAAGGTGCCGGTCTGGTGGATGCAAGGTTGGCAGCGCGGGAATCGGCAGTGGGGTCGCTTGCGCCGTAGATTAATAAGGATGCGTAGTACGCATCCTTTACACCTCAGTGGATATTATATCAGTGGCGCTTTTGGTGGTGGTTAAAGCGCGTGTTTTGTTATATTATCTTTAATGCCCCGATAGGATTTCTGATCCTTTATGGTTTTGTTACAGTTGGTGGATTTTTATTTAAGCTAAATGATTATTTTTGGCGGAAAATACCCTTGACTGGCCGGCGGTAATTTGTTAATATTAATACCCTGACTTTGACAGCATAAGAGGGTAAAAATAGGCCGCAACCCATATAAATAAAGGGGTTGCGGCATTCATATATTTTCAGAAATATGTAGGGGATACTTCATTTTTTACTGTTAGCTAAAATATTTTTTATATCACTAAGTCTAAGTCTTTTTTTCGTAAAATCAATGCCGAGAGCGTTACCGATGGCATCGGAGATCTCGCTTCGGTAATCGAACATGTAGAGGTTATCCTGCTCATTGGAGCAGGCGATTCTGTTTAGGCACTCAACAATCCTTTCCGCCGAGAAACGCCGTTCCGTTTTCTTCTGAATAAGCCGTAAGATAATGAGAGCAATGAAACAGGTGAGGAAGTGCGCACCGATGCGGTCTTCCCGAGAGACGTATACCGGGCGCGCCTCAAGCGTACCCTTCGTGACCCTGAAGGTTTCCTCAATCTCCCACAGCCCACGGTATGTATCAATAATCTCCCCATCGGACATATGCAGTTCACTGGTGACGATTGCATAATAACCATCGTACATTTCCTCTTGCGCAAGTTTATCAGAATCAAAGTATGGACGTTGCTTACCTTCAAGGACTTCACCCGTCTCCTTATCGAATTCCAGATGTTTGACGTACTTGGCCGCGCCGTAGGTTATGGCTTTGTTATACTTCTTTGGATCCGCCACAAGATCCAATGCCTTTTTCACAACCTCTTTCCGCTCCGCCCTTGCTTTGTCCGCGTACTTCTTTGCCCAGAACACAACTTGCTTTTCATACACAGTCTTCTTTGCCGTCTTGCCACTTTTCATGGTTACATTAATGTCCCGCGCAATTCTCCTGCTCTTTATTTTGAATTCGGCATCCTCGCCGGCCGGCTTGCCGTCAGTTCCGACATAACCCTCGTTATCAAGCACATAATTTTTAAAAGCGTCCGTGCCGCCGCGGACAGAAAAACTAAACACATATCCATTACTGTTCTTTCCGCCGGTCAGGTAATAAATGTTGTCGCCTGTGATGATCCCCATGTCGGCGACCACCACGATCCTGCCTGTGCCGTAATTCTTCCTGACTTCGCCGATGACGGAGCGGAATGTTTCTTTATCCAGCTTGTTTCCGGGAAAAAGTTCATAATGCAGCGGAATTCCGTCTGCGTCCATCGCAAGTCCCATTTGGACGACCGGGTCGTGGCGATGCTCTTTCGACCTGCCGTATTTACGTAACTCATCCGCCTCGTCGACCTCAAAGTAGAAATTCGTGACATCATAGTAGATCGTCTTTGTGTTGCTCCCGTATTTCTCTGCGATCTGCCCGTGCAGATACCGTTGGAATTCCTTGGCGATCTTTGCAAAATGCGAAAGGGCACGGTACACATCCGCAAGCGAAAAATTAAAGCGCTCAAAATAACGGCGCCGTTCTTCGAACGCCTTCTTCTTGGAACCGGGCGATAGTAGTCTGGAGACGACAAGCAACATCATGATGGAGTTAGTGTTAAACTTGAAACTTTCATTACGTGCTCGGTTATTGAAGAAGCGATGCAGTCCGAGTTCATGGTAGATCTTTAAGATTGCGACATAACCAAAATTTTTCCTGTCATCAGCCCCTTGGACGAGCTGTTCATCCATGTTGATGGTCAGTGTCAGCTTTTTCTTTTTGTTTTCTTCCTCCGTCATCTTGCGGGCGACTTCTTTGAAATGAGCGATGGGATCGTCATATTCCTTTTCCAGCTCATCCAAGTAACCCAGGGACTTTATGGTTCGATCAGTTGAAATATTGGTTACGGGGTTTCTGTATTTTTGGGCGATAACAAGATAGGTTCTGCCTGATTCTTTTCGATACGTTTTTTTGAGATACATAACAAGAAACCTCCCATATCTGCATAGCCAGACCATGTCTCTATTATAACATATTGTGCCAAATTATGCCACATAAAAATGAATAAAATTTAAAATAAAAAAAACCCTTGCGGCCTTATGTCGCAAGGGTGTTCGGGTTTTCTCTAGTTAACTAGGCTGTTAAACTAACGGTTGGTGGATTTTTATTTAAGCTAAATGATTATTTTTGGCGGAAAATACCCTTGACTGGCCGGCGGTAATTTGTTAATATTAATACTGCGATGCGGCGGACAAATAAATACGGCGACATAGCCAAGTGGTAAGGCAGAGGACTGCAAATCCTTTATCCCCCGGTTCAAATCCGGGTGTCGCCTCCAATTTTTTCCAGGAAAGCTGAGGTATCAATATCCTCGGCTTTTTTATTGATAAACGCCTCAGTAACAACCGGGTTACGTCCGGTTCACCGGCGATGGTCAACAAAACCAACCAAAATCAAGAAGAAGATTCGCAAGTAAACGCAGCCCTAGAGAGTGCCAGTTTATTTTCTCGAAGTTTTCAGATTCAGTATTGCAAAATTATGTATTGTGAACTATGCTATCTATAAGTAGTTATGGGAGTTTTCAGTTTATAAGTTTTTGATGCAACTATAATTTCCTAAACAACATATAATGAAGAAAGGAGGTCTCTTTGATATGGCAACAAGTACATTTGACAAACGTATGATCGTCACTAATCCAGAATCGGTTGAGAAGCTTTACCAGATCCTCACATCCGAAAAGCGGAATAAGCCTATCAACAAGGAACTCTTTTCTCCTTCTGAACGATTGAGGAGTGAGCAGATATTAACACAATGCTTATCCCGCTCAAAACGCTGATGAATCAGGATATGACTGCCACAGATGAAGTCATATCCTCTTTTATTTGCCCTGCTGACCCTGACATTGAAAGCTTCCTTAAGACAAGAGCCATTAAATTTGAAAATGCCTCAAAGTCTCGAACGTATTTGCTTTTTGATAAAGAAGCAGTTCATACTGGCAAATTGAGACTCCTGGCTTATTTTACGATAGCCTTACATATTCTAATTGTTCCGGAAGGTTTTTCTGGTAATCGTGTTAAAAAGCTTGATGGTTTTTCCTCTACTTTACGAGGAAAGCGTATATCTGAATTTCCTTGTTACATAATTGGCCAGTTAGGCAAAAACGCTGCCTATCCAACTGATTCCATAACCGGCGATATAATTATGGAATATGCATTAGGTGTAATTGGACAAACCAGTGAGTTGGTTGGTGGAAGAATTGTTCTAATTGAGTGTAGACATATTGATTATTTAGTCAATTTCTACAGAAGGAATGGATTTAACGACTATGATAATGAACCGGATTTAGATGGTAATTCTATGATTCAGATGATACGCTTAATATATTAATTTTAAGAGATAATTAAAATATCCTGTTCACTCAGCCCTATTAAATCAATATAGAAGGAAAAACTAGCAGCTCATGTCTTCCCTTTATTTTATTTTTCATTGCTTATATTTTTCATTGAATACAAAATCCCTACCAAATTTTTAAATATTGGTAGGGATTTTGCTTAACTTGTAGCGCAGTCTATTTTAATTTGAGAAAAGTTGTTTGTATATTCTACATTAAGTGAACAGTAACAAGTTTGTTCTAAGTTAATCTTAAAATATTTTCCAGTAATTCTCCAGTATTCCTATGGGACTTTTCCAGCAACACCAATTTTTAGCTTATCACTTAACCGGTAGTGGGCTTTTTAAAATTGCTTTTTTAGGATGATGACTATTAAATCTATTCCGTTACTCTTTGCGTTATATGTGCTTGAAAGAGGTAAAAAATGGGGTATAATGGTGAAAAGTGTACGAAGGTGATGCTATTGGGCTTATTCTCATATATTCCTCAAAATCTATTTTCAGTGCTCTCTGGTCAGTTAAGACATGTTCATGCTGATCTTCTTCTCCTAGTATATGAACAGTATCGGAAGACAATCTATACAATTGATCGTGAAATAATTATTGATCTTTTTACTGAATACCTGGAAACATCTTCTGAAAAAATTATCATATCTGCTGAAACTGAAGAATTACTGGAGCAACATAACAACAGAGAGAGAGCATTTCACTTTTTAAGAAAATTTATTGAGACAGAATGGCTAATTCAAGAGCAACATTTTGACCTTACCTTCAAAATTTCTCTCCCAGATTATTCACTCCGATTGCTAGAAACAATAAATAAAATCATGAATGGTTACCAGATGGAGTTTAGAGGCCATGTTCTTTCAATATATCAAAATATGACTAGTGAAGAATGTCATTCATTTGTTGCTTTGCATCAGGTGGATTCGCTACTTAAAAAGTATACCAAACTGGTACCTTGAAAAATCACCTTTTTGATTATACTTTGGGGACCAATCTACCTCGCTAATAGTGCAAGGTCTAACAGATGGGTTTTTATGACGAGGCTAACTCTTGCCCATAGTTTGGTTTTCTCTTTAAAAATATGTGCTTGTAATGAAGTAAAGCCTGAGTATAAAAACTAATTAAAATAGATTTGAATTAGTCAGTCAGTCCGTCTATCTAATATAAAAAGCCAGCCCCAAGAAAGGTAGCTGGCATGAGTACACACTACATACTTCGCAAATAATCTTTCCTTAACAGATCAGCCCTTGCTTCAGATAACTTTTCTTTGAAAACATATGCAAACCACGCTGTTTTGTTTTTTCTGGGCGGATATTCCTTATGTTTATCAGCCACCTTGCAAATTGCTTCAATAATCTCATCTTTGCTATAGCCTGCTTGACCGGCTAACTTTAGTGCCAATGGTAATAAATCAATGAAACCGGTACTGATAAAATAAGGTTCCAACCCTTTCATAAAATGCATACATATCCCTCCAAGATTGAATTGTCAGTTGTAAACTCACGAGTAGCCGGTTTTGCATGTCATCGTTTTGGGTTATTCAGCCGATATCCCTCACCATTCATATTAAGGATAGCTGAACGATGCACTAGCCTGTCCACCAGCGCAGTCGCCATGATTGGATCACCTATGAATTCCGGCCACTTGGAAAATTCGAGATTGCTGGTAACAATAGTACTTCGTACCTCGTATCGACCGGCCAGCACCTGGAACAGTAAGTTGGAGTTTTTCTGATCCAGCGTCATATATCCAAGCTCGTCCACGATGAGAAGCTGACAATGATGAAGAGTTTTAAGCATGCGGGATAGATGTTTCTCTGACTGAGCTTCCGCCAACTGGGTTGCTAAATCACAGGCACGTCGGAATCGCACGGAGTAACCTTTCCGGATAGCCTCCATACCAAGAGCGGTTGCAATGTGCGTTTTTCCAGTTCCCGAGTTGCCTATGGCAACTACATTGGTACGGTTGCGGATAAACTCGCACAGCGATAATTCCAGCACCTGCTCCTGTTTAAGATGGGGCAGCATAGTCTGGTTAAATTCAAAGGTGTCGAGGGTTTTAATAACAGGAAAACCAGCTTGTTTAATCCGACGTCGGACGAGCGCCTTGTCACGCTGTTCATTTTCCAGACGAAGCAAGGTCAATAGGTTCTCCTCAAAGCTACTATCGGTTTTCACATGCTTTTTGTAGTTTTCTAATATGTTCAATTTCATCTTGTGGGCCAACCGGGTAATCTCGGATTCACATGGGCTCTGGCTCATGATTTGCAGCTCCTTCCTGCAGCAACTCATCATAGGCGGTTAAACTTTTGTGCCTGACTTCAAGTTCGTTTCTTTGTGGCCCAGGTTCTTCAAGCTCCAGGTACAGCTTCACCAGAGACAGGTTTGGATTGCGTGTGTTGTTGGCCTGCCTGATGGCCCACAAAAGCTTAGCCCGTTCCACCTTTGAGCCCAGCAGCAGGATCTGTACCAACTGCTGTTTTGCCTCCGGCTCCCGACAGAGGCGCAGGAATTCCTTACACTCCTCGGGCATAATCCCACGTTTCAATGGAATGGCCTGTTCTACTGCACGGGGCTTACGGTCTAAAATCTCCAGATAGTGCTCCAGCACATAGCGGTGATCCTGTTTTTTCATAGCGCGATCATGCTGAAAAACCTCCCGGCCCTTGTAAAAGACCGTGAGGTGAAAGGGAGAAAGGCAAAGTGTGACCTCTTTTCCAACCAGGTGACGGGGAACGGAATACCGGGTACCCTCGTGACGCACGGTCAGATCAGGATGCACCAGGGCAGTGTACGTAAATCCGGTATCCAACCGGACATCCGGCAGGGGAAACAGCGTTTTTCGCTCCTGCTCCAAAGCATCCCGGATGCTTTGTTCATGGCCCGAAATGGTGTGCGTTTGGGCATAATGGAGACAGCGATTGGTGATATGATTTTGCAGTTCCTCAAAACTGTCCACCCGGGGCATGGGAGTAAAGGCGATGCGCCGAACAATGGCTACGGCATTTTCGACGTTGGATTTCTCCCAGCCGGAAGCTACGTTGCAAAAGACCGCTTCAAACCCGTAATGGGCTTCCAGCCGAATGAAATTTGTCTGTTTTACGGCATTTTTGCCACTGCCTTTTTTTACGGCCGTCTTGAGATTATCATAGATACAGTGACGTGCAACGCCGCCGAAGAACTCAAATGACTGAATATGGCCATGTAAAAATGACAGGGTACTTTTATCCGGATAGATAAACGCGCAGAGAGCCCCACAGTGCGGGAGGACGGCACAAAAGACAGATACCGTAATTTTGTCGCCCGCGATGACCGCGCTCATATCGCCCCAGTCAAATTGCATGGCTTCCCCAGGCTCATGTTCCAGCGGTAGAAAAACTTCCGGGTGGTGTTCCCGTAGTTCCCGTACGTAACGGCGTACGGTGGACTGGGCAATGGCAATGCCTTTTTCACTTTGCAGGTATTCCCATATGTTTCTGGCATTTAGACGCTGTTTCTTGGGAAGAGTATTGTTTTCTTCGAGCAGGCGAATGATTTCACTTTTAACTTTTCGGTACAGCGGGGCAGGCCGGTCCGCTATCTTGCGTGCATTGGGCAAAACGCCTCCCCGGCAATACTTGCGCACGGTTTTCCGACTCACGTTCAGTTGCCTGGAAATAGCGCGAATACTTTGCCCTTCCACCAGGAACAACTGTCGGATCTTTCGGTAGGTATCCCAATCAATGGCCATAGCTTGCTGCCTCCTTTCCGGGTTTCCCCGGGGAAACTTCCATTGTTTCCAGATGAAAGTCCAACAAAGAGACAAACCGGATCAAGGCATCCCGGCTCCGGGCCAGGAGACTACGTTGCTGTAATAGCGACGGGTGATTCAGACCGCCCAGTTGCCGCTGGGCATCTGAGATGCAGCGCAGCAGTAGAACCAGGTCGTTACGCAATGTTTGACCGGAGGGCGGTATATCTTTTTCTTTGCGGTTGCGTATGGTTCTTACCGTACGGATATCCGCTATCTTTTCCAAAGCGTGGCGGGGATGCTCCAGCATTTGTTCCTTAAACGAATCCGGGCACCCTTCTTTGTTGTAGGTTTCCACCAGTATCTCCACGGCAGATTTAGGCAGTCCTTCCTGTACCACTTTCGTGGCAAAGTTGTGTTGTATTTCTTCCGGCAGGCGCGCGATTTCCTGGGCGCTGTGCGGGCAGAGTTGCCTCAATGTCACCAGTTCCTGTACCGCCGGATGGAGCCTGGTGATCAGGCTGATCCGCTTGTTGACCCAACTAACCGACTTGCCCAGCATTTCGGCTACTTGTGATTGGGTATACTGCCCTGTTTTAACCAATTGTGCAACCAGCATACCCTCGCTGAGCGCATTGGGGCTTTTTCGCAGCGACGCCAGGAGTAGGGCAAGTTTGCTGCTGTCCTGTTCCTCCAAAACAGAAACCGCTACCGCCTCCACACTTCTGACGCCCATTTCCCGAAGGGCAAGAAACTCACATTCTCCAGATAACACCATGCGGGTGCCATCTGGGAAGTCCCCCACTACCGGAGGCGTAAGCAGACCGTACTCCCGGATTACCCGTGCACAGCGCTCTACATCATGCCGATTTACCGAGAGGGACAATACCTGATTGTCTTTTACACAGGCCGTTTCTACCTGTGTAATGAGTCGTTCCACTCTTTCCATAAACTAAAGACCTCCTTCATGGCCCCAGCGTAACAGAAAGAGTGGTGCAAGGATACGACAGCTGGCGCAATTCGCCAATGCTTTTACAACAAAAGACGATCGTATTTTTTAAAATATTGGTAAGCGAGTATGCTTCCGTATTCTGAAGATGAGAAAAGGGGTGCAAGGACGTTTAATAAGTATGGGGCGGCCTGTTTGCGCGAATCACTCCAACGGGGGCGCATAACTGGGGTAGGCTGACCGGGTAACGTAGCTGGTGTTGAGTAATCTGCTTTGGCCCTGGGCGGGCAGAGGGTAATCAATTCATCTATCTTGAGTGTTAACGCGTTTAATGTCCGGCTGATAGTGGAGTGACTAAATTTGGGCACTCCAAATTTTTCGGCGGTTTCCCGGGCGGCTGTTCTCATGCTCTTACCGCTAAGATAAAGGGCAATGGCATACAGATAGACAAAGACGGGATATCTGCGGTAGGGAAGCTTGAAGGCGGGGAGAACGATGCCGACAGGTTTTTTACTGTCCAGTTGGACTGGACATTCCACCATAATATCCCGATAATGTAGCACCATATGATAGATCCGTTTTCTTTTAGCTACAATACCAGCCTTCCGGAGTTTTTTGAATTCTTCCGGTGATAGTGGACAAAAAATTGTCTCGAATGGCTTGTATTTAGCCTGAACCAGTGTTATATTCATATTGTTTTTGGGTATTAATTTTTAGGGATTATGTGGCAGGTGCTAGCTGTCACATAATCTTTTTTTGTATCCTTTTTCTGGCTATATTCCCCTTTGTTTGTCTGGTTCCTTTTTTGGTCCCCAAACAAAGTAGCGATAACAAAAAAAGGCACCAGTTTTCTGGTCCCCGTTTACAGTATCACTGGTTCCTTTTTTGGTATACATTTAAAAGAGCGTTTCCAATCAGGCGCATGAGACGACACTTAGCCTTATTGATGGTTTAAAGTCTCTAAATCATAATATTAAGCGGTATACAGAGCAATTATTGGAAGCCGAGGATGTTAAACAGATATTGGAACAAATTTTTGATGAGTACGAAGTAAAGGTTCTTGGTGCTCAATATTATCGTTTGAAGACTTCAGAGCATGTATCAAAATACCGAACCAGAATTATTGAAGCAGTTAGTGATTGGCAGTATAATAAGCCCCTTATATCTGAACAAGCACGCTTGATGGTTCAGGAAAAACAAGTGAACTCAGATATTGAAGGCGAAAACCAGATTTATGAGTGGTTAGATGTCATTGAACGCTCATTTGAGCATATGGACGAGATATTAGAGGAAATTGACACGCGCAATCGCCAATATGCCAGGGCAGCCAGCCAACAAGTAAGATTTCATCTTTTGCAATCTGGGAG
Organism: Desulfoscipio gibsoniae DSM 7213; assembly: GCF_000233715.2. GTDB lineage: Bacteria > Bacillota > Desulfotomaculia > Desulfotomaculales > Desulfallaceae > Sporotomaculum > Sporotomaculum gibsoniae. The sequence goes on along the minus strand of NC_021184.1, from coordinate 3,993,805 downwards.
TATGGAAGGGAAACTAAATATGGTGCTAACTTATTTAGCAGACCAAATTCGTAATATTGGGGAAAAGGCCGAAACGGATGATGAGATTAATCAAGTTGTGGAGGTTTTTAAACAAAGTATCATTGATGAAAAGAGTGTTCGTCTACCTGTAGGAGCGGTGAAAAAACATAAACCTAAGCCGATGAAGCGGAGGGAGTTAGATCCGGAAGTCAAAAAGAAGCAGTTGGACAAGTTTAGACAGCGTGTATCTGATGAGGTAACGATTAATCAGATTAATAAATATGTATTAGCTGTATTAGATACAAAGGATAAATTACATTTATCGGAAATGCCATTATATACGAAAAAAGACTGGATAAAGTTAATTTATTCAGTCTTATTTAGCACTTCGAGAAAGGCAGATTATGGCATTTCTAAAAAAAATGAAGATCAGCGTACATATCGGGTCAAAAATGGTATTATTCCAAATCGATTTATTTTAAAAAAGAGGGATAATTAATGGAATGGTTAAAGGAATATGAGGTAATGGCGGAAAAGGAGAAGCATTTTTTTAAGGAATGTACTAATACCTTGCTAGCCCAGACATACCTGGTAGCTAAAAGGAAGAAGGATTTACCGTTATACCGGTTCTGTGAACGGCGGTTCGATCTTATTAAGAATTATTTATTGTTATCTGGCTGGCAGCTCAATCATTTAAAGGCCCAGGGTGTCATATCTGTGCATAATCAACTTGATAATAACCGGCACAAGTTTGTATTATCGGACACTCTTTTTCTATTTATTATTAGACTTTTATATGATGAAAAAGTAAAGGAATTAAATCTTACCCAGCAAGTTATAATTAATAACCGTGACATTTATGAAAAGTATGTAGCCTTAAATATTAAACAGAGACTTCCGGCTCAAGATGAGTATACGCGGACACTGAAGTTGTTTCAAAATCATTCATTAGTTGAATTAGTGTCTGGTGGCTGGACTGATTATGATGCTACGATTGTTCTTTATCCTTCATTAATTGTAGCGGTTTCGAACCGGGCACTTGATAAGATAACAGAATGGTTACAGGCCAAAGCTGATGATGGGGGTGATGGGTATGAGGATTTTGAACAAACTGAAGATGATTGATTGGCATTATTTTCAGGATGAGACTATTAACTTTGAAACGAGTACGTTAATTACAGGTGATAATGGAGCCGGAAAGTCAACTATTATTGATGCTCTACAGGTATTATTTGTTGCAAACCTTAAACAAATAAAGTTCAATTCCTCTGCACATGACCAGAATACAAAGCGAACAATCAAAACATATTTGAGGGGCAAAACAGGAACGGAAGGCTCACAAGAATATTTAAGAAATACAGATGACTTTTCGTCTTATTTGGTGTTAGAAATAATGCATTCAGTGACCGGTAAATCATATCTTATTGGTGTGGTTTTTGATGTTAGCGTTCTAAATAATGATGAGGAGCATACTTTCTTCAAAATAGATGAAGAGGCATTACGTGATAATTTATTCTATGTTGAGGAAGGACTTGCCCGTAACAGAGAACAATTTTTTCAATACCTAAAGCAACAGGGGATAAAGTATAAGCAATACAAAAATAACATTGGAGAATATTTAAGCGATTTGCGCCAATTGTGTGGTGGTGTCAGAGACTCGTTTTCTTCAATAATCCAAAAGGGCATTTCTTTTACGCCAATTACAAATTTACGGAAATTTGTTTATGATTATATTTTGGACGAAGAGCCCGTTGATGTTGAAACCATGCAGGATTACTTTGAAAAGTTTAAAGAACTGGAATCCATCATTATTGAAACAGAAAAAGAAATAAGAGCTCTTGAAGAAATTGAAGCTCAGTATGTAGAAATCGCTAAAACGGATCGAAATATTACCATTGGCTATTATATGATTAAACGTTCGGCTTGGAAACAACAGGAGATTAAATTTAACTCATTGCAAGAGAAGGTAGAAAAAGAGAAAGTAGCTTTGGGCCAACATGAAGCAAAGAAAAAAATATTAAAAGATGAGTTTAATAAGTTAAATACAGCTATTGACTCTTTAACGACTAGAATTGCAAAGCACGATATAACGATCAAAGAGCAGGATTTAAAGAAAAAAATAGAGCAATTAAATAAAGATTTAGAAGATATTAAAGATAAAAGAAAGAATCTTCTTTTTAATATATCCGTGGAGACAAAGGAACGCTCAGAGCTCCTCAGTAAACTTCAAGAGAATGGTGCGCCTTACGAAATTATTAAGGTCGTCCTGGATGGTTCCACGGTTTGGCATTATTTAACGGAAACAGGAGAACTAGAGCATTTTCCTAAAAATTATTCACTTCATAATCAACAATGGAAAGCAGGATTTAATTGGTTACAAGACCAACAAAGGCAATGGCAGAAACAAAAAAAAGAGTACTATGAAGCGAAGTATGATGTTGAAAAGAAAATCAAGGAATTAAAAAGGAACCAAATATTAACAAGCGATCATCCATCTATGAAACTGAAACAGCTCTTAAAGGAAAATCTTGTTGCAGCGAATGGGGCTGAAGTGCCGGTACATATTTTATGTGAAGTGATAGATGTGAAAAATGAAACATGGAAGAATGCAGTGGAAGGCTATTTGCACACGCAAAAGTTTGATTTGTTAGTGCCAACTGGATATTTTGATGACGCACTGTCTTGTTACGAGAGATATAAGTTTACACATCAGATTGAAAGGGTTGGATTGGTCAACACCGATAAAATTATAGAAGAGCAAAGGAGGCCGCTTTTCAGAAGCTTAGCCGAAGAGGTGACAACTAATATTGATTATGTACAAGCATATGTCAATCGGCTGTTAGGTGCATTAATCAAGTGTGAGTCTGAACGGGAGCTAAAAAAATATAAACGTAGTATTACAGCAACGTGTATGGTCTATCAAAATCATACAGCAAGGCAAATTGCCAGAGAAAGATATGAAGTTCCATACATTGGTAAAGAAGCCATACAGGTGCAGTTGCAACAAAAAATCAAAGAGCTAAAGAATATAGAAGAGGATATATCGAAAATTTCAGAAAAGATAAACAGTGTTGATAGGATTTTAAAAACGGTACCGGATAAACGTGATCGCTATGCTAGCTGGTTTAAAATGTGGTCAGATATTTCAAAGCAAGGTCAGATTGAAGAAGAGTTATTAAATAAAAAGCAGGAATTATTGCATTTAGATAAAACAGAAGTTGAAAAATTGGAAGAAGAAAAAGGCCAACTTATTGAAGAGAGAGATGAGAATCTCGCCACAAAAATTGAAGAAAATAGCAGCTCGATCACTAGTTGTAGGATAAATATTAAGGATTGGTTAGAGGAAAGTGATGTTGTTCAAGAAGCAGTAAATGAAAAGAAGAGGGATTATCACACGTATCTGGAGCAATTGTCGGATGAACTCATTAAGATATGTGATGAAAAGTGGTTAAATGAGATTCGGAGAAAAAATGAGCAGACAATTTTTAAAAACTACGATGAGAGTACACAGGGCTTAAATACTAAGAGAGCAAAACTATTTACGCCATTTGTCCGACTGCGAACTGAATTCAATGGGCATTTTGGCTTTGGTGGAGATCCAACAAGTGATAGTAATGAAGAGTATCAGAAACGATTGTCCTTCCTTAGAGAATCCAGCTTAATTGAGTATAAGGGCAAAGCGGAGGAAGCACGTAAAAAGGCTCAGGAGACGTTTCAGGAGCACTTCATCGCAAAGCTAAAAGAAAATATCGAACGCGCACAGGCAAATTTTAAAAGGCTTGATCAAGCTATGAAAGATATGCAGTTCGGGACAGACTGCTATAGATTTAGGTTGCATGGTAAATATGATATGCTCCATTATTATCGGATGATAACTGATCCTGATTTATATTTGGGACATTCCTTATTTAGTCATGTTTTTAAGGAAAAGCATGGTGAGGTAGTTGAGGACCTCTTCTTAAAAATTGCAGAGGAACAAGATCAATTTTCTGAGTCATTAAACTTCTACACCGATTATAGGAGTTACCTGGATTTTGAATTAGAAATAATTGATGAAAAGGGACGTGAAACTAAATTTTCAAAAGTTGCCCTGGAGAAATCCGGCGGAGAAACCCAAGTTCCGTTTTATGTCGCTATCTTGGCATCTTTTTATCATACGTATCAAATGTATCGAACAACCGATACATTGAGGTTGGTTATTTTTGATGAGGCGTTTAATCGAATGGACGCTGACCGTGTTGAGGAATCCATTAGGTTTATTTTAAAAATGGGGTTTCAGGCAATCATAGTAGCACCAACTGGTAAGATTCAATTATTGGCACCTCATCTGCCAAATACCCTTATCGTCATGAAGGATAATTTTGTTAGTTATGTTGAACGTTTTTCACGAAATGACGTTATTAACTGGATTGAGGAGGAGGGAATGGGGAGTGGTTAGCCCGTTACAAGCAAATATATTAGATACGCTTGTTAGCAAATATGAAACACGTAAGGATTACGGCAGGTCTGAAAAAAATGGGAGAAGAACAATGCTGCATGTTAATAAGAAAAACTTCCCAGATTATTTTCATGTTAGTGACAGCAGTTTCAAACGAGAGTTTAATCTTGATGCAGAAGCATTAGCAGATCAGTGTTTCATAAAAATTGCATGGGAAAGATTTAGCGAAAAAGAAGTGATAGAGAAGCTGATATTATTAGAGGAAAACCTTCTTCAAATATATGAACTGTTAGGAAGGACACCCAAACAGGTAAAGTATGAGCGTATTGATAAAATCGTAGAGGATTTTATTGTAACAGCACCAAAACTCCTGTTATCATTTTACAGTGATTTAAAATCTCGGTTTAAGGAGTTTGCAGAGCTTCCTTCAATTATAAATATTGATTCTGAAATTGAAACTAAAGATGCACTTTACGGGTTGCATGAGTTAATAAAAAACAAAGAAGAAATTCCGAGGAGAAATTGGAGTATAAAGTTATACCAGGATTCAAAAAAATGGGAGAAGTTACAGGGTAAAATTATAAAAGTTGTTCGGGATTATCTTTTAACCGATGAAAGTGATTTTTTAGAAGACAATCAATTGTTGGGGGAGTATGGTATTTTAAATAATCCTCAACTTATTCTCATGTCCGGAAATATCATTATGAATAAAAATGGGAAAACTATAGACTTTTCTCTATTCAAACCAGACTTTGGGGTTAATCCAAGATTCTTCGACGACTGTGATATTGAGATAATAGAGGCAGATGCGATAATTACAGTTGAAAATTTAACTTCCTATTATGACTACTTATACCATAAAGCTAAACATCAAGTTAATCAAATTGTGTTATATCTTGGAGGTTACCATAATTATGGCCGGCGTCTGATATTAAATAAATTGAATGATTTTTTAAAAAGAAATCATTATTCAGTACCATTTTATCATTGGGGTGATATAGATTTACATGGATTTCATATTTGGAAGCATTTAAGGAATAAGACGGGAATTGACTTTAGACCATTATTTATGGATGAATCAACTTATATAAACCATTTGAGTGATGGCAAGCCAATTAAAGAAACGGACCTTTCGCAAATTAAAAAACTGTTGGAACAAGAAGAGTATAATATTTTTCATGACGTTATTCACCAAATGTTAAAACACAAACGAACGATAGAGCAGGAGGCTATCTATCTAGTAAAAAATTAGTAGGTAGAATGAGAGAAACGTTAGTAAGCTTAAATTCGAAATAGTAAAACTTCCTACTTATGACTTATGAAATGAACCTTTCCGGTGTCATTAAATACCCTAGGTTTAGTTATTATTACTAATTATTGCTGCTATGATTAGTAATATAATTTTTGGGAAAGAAGAAAAAAGATGGCTATTTACTGAATATGGTGAAATGTTTTAGTAACCCAAATACTACCAAATGGGGGTCTATCCCTCATTACGTTAATAAGTTAAAGTAGGGCTTGCTGAACTAAACAAAAACCCAATAAAATCAAGGATTTAGGAGCATATTTGTCGAAATAAGATGCATGGAAAATGCGGTAAAGATTGCAAAAACCGTGCACCTGGAGGCAAAAAATATGTTCCGTAAAGTGGAAAACCAATATTATCTTGAAGAATTTATATTGCCTTTTGAAGGCAAATTAAGAGCTGATAACCGCTGGGTAAAACTAGCTAAAATTATCCCCTGGGAAAGCATCGAAGAACGCTATGCCAATCTTTTTCCCAGCAACCGTGGACAGTTGGCTAAACCCGTCAGAATGGCCCTTGGTGCCTTAATCATTAAAGAGAAATGTGGCTATAGTGACCGTGAAACAGTGGAGCAGATCACTGAGAATCCCTATTTGCAATACTTTATCGGTCTAAGGGAATACCATGATCGGCCGCCATTTGATTCTTCACTAATGGTCCACTTTCGTAAGCGTTTTGGCTCTGAAACCCTAAAAGATATCAACGAAGAAATCTGTCGTGCCGCCAAGAAAGCGGAAGAGCAAAAGAAGGACGATGACAACAAGCCTAAACCACCTTCAGGTGGCAAAAAAACGCACGCGAAAGAACCAAATAGCCCAAAAAGCAAAGCCTCTTCTTTTGAGGTATATCCGGCAAACAAAGGCAAACTCATCTTGGATGCCACCTGCGCCCCGGCAGACATACGCTACCCCACTGACTTATCCTTGCTTAACGAAGCTAGGGAGAAGTTGGATAACATTATCGATCTCGTGCACAAGACTCTTGGTAAGCCAGGTAGAAGACCACGTACTTATCGTCAAATAGCTCGTAAAGCCTACCTTAACATTGTTCACAACAGAAAGCCTGGTAAAAAAGCTATCCGAAAAGCCATCGGCAAGCAGCTGCGCTATGTGAGGCGCAACCTAAGTGCTGTAGACCGCCTACTAGCTATGGCCGGTGATAGTCATGGTCTGAGTCAGAAACAACAGGATACATTGCGCACCATACGTATGGTCTATGAACAACAACTCCATATGTATACCTACCGCAAACACAAGATAAATGATCGCATTGTAAGCATCAGCCAGCCGCATGTGCGTCCCATTGTCCGAGGTAAAGCCACAGCTGATGTCGAGTTCGGTGCCAAAGTCGCTATCAGTATGATAGATGGTTACGCCTTCGTGGAAACGCTAAGTTGGGACGCCTTTAATGAAGGAGTAACCTTGCAAGAATCGGTGGAATATTACCGCCAAAAGTACGGGTACTACCCTGAAGCCGTTCAAGCCGACAAAACATACCGGAATAGGGAAAACCTGCGCTTCTGCGATAGATATAACATACGGCTCAGTGGACCACGGCTAGGAAGACCACTGATTGATAAAGTGCTACAGAAAGAGCAGAGACGCATAGAACGGCAAGATGCCAGCGAACGCAATGCTGTAGAAGCCAAATTTGGAGAAGGCAAGCGTCGCTATGGTTTGGCACGTATTATGGCACGTCTAAAAGAGACCGCTGAAAGCGTGATCTGCTTGCAGTTCCTAGTGATGAACTTGGAGCATAAACTCCGTGTTCTTTTGTTCTTTTTTATGCGGCGTCTGTTTCGGTATAATCTGGGTTGTCAGGAACCGTCATTATACTGTTTTAATTAAAAATTAAGGTCGGTTCAGCAAGTCCTAAAGTAATAGTGAGATTAGCAAAATACAAACTACCACGCTGGCGGAGGTTTTTTCCGTATTAATAATTGGCATATAAGAGCGATCCCGGTCACCGGAGAAATTAAACACCCCTGGCCGCACTCGATAAGCAGCGCAGGGGATATTTTAATAAAGGTGGATATTATTATCTATATTATTTTTAAACAAAATTAACTATTTTTACGGGCCGTTAACTTGCAATATTTCCTGGGGCTAAGTTCCACGGCTTTGTAACAAATCCGGGTGTCGCCTCCAGATTTTCCCAGGAAAGCTGAGGAACTAATATCCTCGGCTTTTTTACATTTTGTCGGGCTAATTGTTCTAGTTAAAGTTTAGCAGTAGTTACTTGACTTAGCTGAATATTTAATTAAGGCAGCGGGATGCACTACTCCAGCAAACGCTTTACCGATAACTTTGGACCGTTTATCGATAAGTATTTCAAGTTTTTGAGGAGACAATTTATAGGTAATGAACTTTTGGGGCAACATGTATGTTGACCTGATTTTCCTGATAAGATAATTTTTAGATAGTAATGCTTTGTGGGTATATAAGATTGAAGATTATACTAAATGCAGCAAAGATACTTTGATTATTTTTGGAATGTTCCTTTAGGTACTCCTCAAAATTACACCTATGGGCCGCGTAGTTTTATAGTTAGCAAATTAATATGACGTTTTAAGAATATGTTGAATGTGATTCAAAACTCTTGAATGATGGCGGCCAAGGGCTTCTTTTATAGAACAGGCACCCAGAAAAGCATCTATTTCTTCTTTTGTCAGAAACCAAGCTGCCGTTTTTTGCCTTTTAGAAGGGAATCATGAGGCTTCTTTGAATAGTAGCGCTGAATTCCGGCTTATCTCTAATAGTTTTCACCTTTTGACTTTCCAAGTCAGCAGTTTTCGTTTAACAAGCGGTATAAAAGCTTTAATTGATTTAGACTTGCAGTATTGCTAAGACCGCATAAAGAAGACAGAATCAAACCGCAACCTTTAGACAGTTCTTCGATATAAATCAATATTTCTTTTTTATTTTGGTGAAGATTAAAGCCCGAATTCATTAACCAATCTGATTTTATACCGGACATCAGAGCGATGTTTGATGGAAGAACTCGGCTTAAAGTGACTAAATCCATAGCTTCCGGCTCCAGGGAAAACATAGTATACCCATGGTCTAGCAGTAAATTTAATATTGATTCAACGTTGCCATCAGAATGAAAACCCATAACTGTTTCTTTTACTAAATTCCTCAGTTTTTGGTAAAGCGGCAATATATTGCTTTTAAACTTTTGAGGCGAAAAATATAGCCCCTGGGTATAAGCTATATCATCACATAGAATCAACAGGTCGGCACCCGCTTTTTCAGCTGCGGCCAGTTCAAAAGCAGTTGCTGCTGTGTGTTTTTCAAGTTGACTATTCAGGTGTTTTTCATTAAAAAACAGTTTCATAGTTTCTTCAAAACCATGTTCTTTAACCGTACGTTCAAAGGGACCATCTACAGTGACTCCGCAAAACAATTCTAAAGCGTGGGCTTTTTTAATGTTAATTTCCATTTCCTTTGACTCAACCGAAAGCTGCTGAATTGGATTGGTGTAGCTTAAAAAGCATAGGTTAGCATCAATCTCGCGGCTGATAGTAACTATAGAATCCTGCTTTCTTTCAAGACCCAGTTCATCTAATACGGTACCTGATATCCAGAGTTCACCACGGAGAACTCTGGATGTCTTTTTTTCTTTTAACAAGCACAGTAAATTTTTCACTTTAAGACCTTCTATCGAAACTAAAAATATATATGGTTTCCTTAGTGCATTATAACCAAACATTTTTTTATAAGTCAACCACTGTTTTAGATAACTCAAAATATAACTAATTTCACAAACTATGCCAGCCGCAAAGCAATTTCAGAGGCCATACGTAATAAAAATGCGGAGACCAAAAAAAAGGTGGTTGGTCGTCGACCACATAATCTTCTTGAGATGCGGGCTCCGGCAATATAAAAAGTAGATGAATTGATAAATTACCTCCAATTTTCCTAAGAAGAAGGGTCTTATTAAAAGAAAAATTATACATTTATGCCTTTTGGGGCCTATCTCTGAAAGGCTTTTTTGTGAAAAGAAACAATGAAATATTTCATTAGAAGATAATGATGTATTTCATTGGTAGATTCTGACCTACATTAAGACAAGTCAGAGAATTCTAAAAGTTCCGTTTGGCTAAATGATGAAAACTTTCATTGGTTTAGCTTAATAACCATTAAAAAAGGGTAAAACTCACTATCAACGAGTTTGGCATAGTTTTTGCTTACATATTAAAGGTACGATAGGAAAGGGGGGGGGCTTTGTTAAAAGTACTGAATAAATTAAATTATTGAAAAGGCTTTCGAAGTTAATGCAGATATTATCGGAACCAGTGCCTTGTTAACTACGACATTGATATATCAAAAGAACCTTGAAGATGAACTGAAGAAGAATGGTCTTAAAGACAGGTTTAAAACAATGGTAGGCGGAGCTCCTGCAACTCAACGCTGGGCTGACCGTATTGGGGCCGATGCGTATGCTGAAGATGCTGCCGAAGCAGTAACCAAGGCGTTAAGATTACTGAATAAATAACTTGCAATACTTCGTTGATGGGCCTAAGAAAGGATGAATCTTAGGTGATCAAAACAATTAGGTGCCAAATTAGTTTAAACGATATTCTGGATAAGGCTTTAAACGGTTTTGTATTGTCCAGGGAAGAAGTTATTTTTTTACTTAAGTTATCTAGGAAGCAAGACTTAAAGGAACTTTTCCGGGTTGCCCGGTTGATTAGAGAAAAACATTTTTCTAACAAAATATTTTTATATGGGTTTATATATTTTTCAACTTGGTGTCGTAATGATTGCTCCTTCTGCTTTTATCGGCGTACAAATTCTCTTCCTCATCGATACCGGAAATCCCCGGAAGAAATTTTGCAAGCCGCAGTGAGTTTAGCTAATTCAGGAGTACACCTGATAGATCTCACCATGGGTGAAGATCCTTACTTTAGGGATCGGAAAGGAGTTGCAGAGTTAGCCCATATTGTCCGAGAAGTTAAACGGTTAACCAATTTGCATGTGATGATATCGCCTGGAGTTGCTTCAGAAAAAATGTTACAAGAGGTAATGAAAGCAGGAGCTGATTGGTATGCTTGCTATCAAGAAACTCATAACAGGAACCTTTTTACTAAACTTCGACTGAGCCAAAGTTATGACCTGCGTTATCATAGTAAAAAAACGGCACTTGAATTGGGAATGCTGGCTGAAGAGGGAATCATGGTCGGAGTCGGAGAGTCTTGGTCAGATATAGCGACTTCTCTAGAAAAGATGAATATGCTTGGGGCTCAACAGGTCAGAGTTATGAGTTTTGTACCTCAAGATGGAAGTGCCATGAGTGAGTGGCCTACACCAAACCGTCAGGTTGAACTAAAAGTGATTGCAATATTGCGTTTGCTGTTCCATGACCGCTTAATTCCGGCTTCATTAGATGTTGACGGTATAGAAGGTCTACAGGCCAGATTAAATGCAGGAGCCAATGTTATTACTTCGTTAATTCCTCCGTACATGGGTCTTGCCGGCGTTGCCCAAAGTACTAAAGATATTAACCAAGGAGCACGTACAGTTAAAGGGATATTACCTGTATTGAAGGATCTTGATTTAAAAGCTGCATCAAAAAAAGAATATAAAAATTGGGTATTGAACAAACGGAGCAGTTTAACGATTCATTGCATGAGCGAAATTGGTGGCTGAGATGAAAATTGCAGTTGTTGGCGGGAAGTTACAAGGAATTGAGGCAACCTATCTGGCACATAAAGCAGGATGGGAAGTTATTGTACTTGATAAAAACAGGAACTCCCCAGCAAGTGAGTTATGTGATCAATTTTTATCCGTCGATATTTTGCATAACTCGGATGTACTGTCAGATATTTGTCAGAAAGTAGATTTAGTTATTCCAGCTATAGAAGATCAAACGGTTTTATCACTATTAAACCAGATAACATTACGTACAGGGTGTCCAGTAGCCTTTAACAGTGAGGCTTATGAGATTTCGTCATCTAAAAAAAAATCTGATGAACTTTTTGCAAAATATCACATTCCATTTCCTACCTACTGGCCAAATTGTGAACTGCCGGTAATTATAAAACCATCTTCGCTTAGTGGTAGTCAAGGGGTAAAAAAAGTTTATGATCCATTTGAATTTGAGCATTTGCTCACGCAAAAGGATTATAACGAAAGCTGGATTATTCAAGAATTTCTGGAGGGTCCGTCCTATTCACTGGAAGTTATGGCTTTTAACGGAATTCCCGTGACTTTTCAGGTGACTGATTTGGCAATGGATGCAGGATATGATTGCAAAAGAGTTTCTGCCCCAACGGTATTAGATGACACTCTTGAAAAAAACTTTCGGAAAATGGCATCACGGCTCGCCCGCCTGCTTAATCTAAAAGGAATTATGGATGTGGAGGTTATTGAACACCATGGAGTACTTAAAGTACTGGAAATTGATGCCCGTTTACCGAGCCAGACACCTACTGTAGTTTATAAATCAACTGGTATTAACATGTTGGAGAGTTTATATGATGTTTGGGTTAAACAGCAAACCCCAATCGTGAATGTTGTTGATCCTGGTAATGAGTACGCTGTGATTTACGAACATGTTTGGGTCAGAGATGACCGGATCGAAACTATAGGTGAGCATATTATGGGTGGATCCGGTCCTTTATATTTAACGGAAGACTTTTTTGGCGCAGATGAAGCGCTGACCAATTATTCGGTTGGGATTAGGCAATGGGTAGCTACGTTGATTATTACTGGCAATACACGTTGGGAAGCTTGGCAAAAACGTTGTGATGTTATTGCTAACATTATGAAGCATTGTCAATTGAATTTATATCTTGATCCCTTTCCGAACAATTAATTTCAAATTTCAGTTTAAATCCCAGAACAATCTTTATAGCTGAACACAATCCTAAGAATGATGTAATCCTGCAGACTACCCGGTAGGATTTACTAACTTTGGGAGGGATCAGAGTTCCCCATGGGTATAATTATGGAGGAAACTGGTATGACAGATAAAAAACAAGCCAAAAAAAAATATTACCGGAAACGAGTGGATTTTTTACTTTTGTTAGCTAAGATAAAACTTTGGCCTTCAAGAAATGGAACTTTGCACGGAATTAAAGAGATGGAAACAAAGGGTGAGTATGCTTATATCACAACACATTGCGAAAAAAAGATATTAGTGCATAACTCAAAAAATGGAAGAGCAGCACGCTGGATTCGCAATAAATGGGTTGTTGGTTCCTGCAAAGATTGCAAAATACCTGACTGGAAGCTTAATAAATTTTCCTCTACCTTTTTTAAGCAGCATTATGGTTCTCAGCTTTATTCAAAACAGTCAGTAAGCTTAAAGTTGATGAAATGAACCGGTAAGAATTTATGAATAGTTTATCACAAGCAGTAATTGACATGATTTTATAAAGTGCAGGTTTTTAAGTAATCAATTTAGATACGGAATTTCTCCTGAAGGATTTGTCCAGCTATAAGAGATCAAAAACCGGATATTGTTGGAATGTGGTTTTAATGACGGCAATGCTAAAGATGAAAATACAATTGAATTAATTAAGGAAGAAGGACTCCGTGAACTAGGTGAAAGTCTAGTTGGAGGGGCACCCGTTTCAAAAGTTTTGCTGATGAAATCGGTGCAGATGGGTATTGTTCTGGTGTAATAACTGCTAAAGACTTATGATATAGAATTAGTTGGAATAAACATCAAGTATAAATTCAGTGAAGAAGGAATAAAGGAGCGGATTAGATGTTGATCATAGGAGAGCTTATTAATACGAGTAGAAAGATCATTAATGAAGCAGTTGAAAAAAAAGATGCTGATTATATTAAGAAAATTGCACAAGATGAAGTTGCGGCAGGGGCTAACTATATTGATGTGAACTGCGGAACAATGGTTTTTGATGAGGTTGAAACCATGGAATGGCTTGTTAATACTGTCCAGGAGGCTGTACAAGTACCACTATGTATTGACAGTCCAAATCCTTTAGCTATTGAAGCTGGATTGGCATTAGCTCGCTACGGGCAGCCCCTTGTTAATTCGATTACTGGTGAAAAGGAACGTTATGAACAAATTTTCCCTATGGTCTTGAAATATAAGACTAAAGTTGTTGCTTTGTGTATGGATGACAGTGGCATGCCTGAAACGGCTGAGGATAGAATGAAAGTGGCCGTTAATCTGTATGAAAATTTAACTAAGGCAGGTGTTCCTGAGGATGATATATACTTTGATCCGCTAGTGAAACCTGTAAGTACCGGTGATAAGGCAGGACTTGAAGTTCTTGAAACGGTCAGACTAATTTCCGAAAAATATCCCAATGTTCACAAAGTATGTGGCTTGAGTAATGTTTCATTCGGGCTTCCAAATCGAAAAATTCTTAATCAGTTGTTTATGGTTCAAACTATGACAGTAGGTATGGACAGTTACATTCTTAATCCTTTGGATAAAAGTATGATGGGATTTGTTCATGCCGGTCAGACCCTTTTAGGTAAAGATACTTATTGTACCAACTACTTAACTGCACATCGCAATGGATTATATGAATCCTAAAGTAAAAATTGAAGCTATAACACGGGGTAGAAGCTTCTAAAGGATCAGTAGATTCTGTTGCAAGGGATTAGGTATAAAATCAACATGCTATATGGATGGTTAAAAAGATATAGGGGCATTTTAAAAGCCCCTGTTTTAAATATATTGCAAAACATCGTTCTTCTGGGTGAAATTACTTGTCTTTTGGTGCAGTAGAATTTTTTCATAGCTACCAAAAGCCAAAAGTAACTGTATCACTCCCGAACACGCAAACACATTAACACTAACAAATAACAGCATTAGTTACTGGGGTCTAACCCCAAATCCACCCTAACTCTAAAAAAAGGAGTTTTAAAAAAATGGGAAGAACTGAAGAGCTTCTGGCAAGAAAGAATGCGCTGGTGGCCCGCGGCATCTCTAATTCCACCTGAATTTTTGCTAAGGAGGCCAGGGGTGCAACTATAATTGATGTGGAAGGTAACGAATATATTGACTTTTACGCCGGTATTGGCACACTCAACGCTGGTCACTGTCCCCCGCCTGTAGTTGCTGCTATCAAGGAGCAGGCGGAAAAACTTTTGCATACTTGCTTTATGGTTACCATGTACGAGCCTTATTTAGATCTGGCAGAAAAGCTAATTGAAATCTCACCGGGCAGCTATGAAAAAAGAGCCATGTTCGTCAACAGCGGTGCCGAATGTGTTGAAAACGCCGTTAAAATATCCAGGTTCCATACCAAAAGAACCGGGGTTATCTCTTTTGAATGCGCGTTTCACGGCCGCACCTTGATGACTATGAGCCTGACCAGTAAGGTTAAGCCCTACAAATTCGGCTTTGGCCCCTACGCTCCCGAAGTTTATAAAATTCCCTCCGCTTATTGCTACCGCTGCTACTACAGATCAACCTACCCGGGCTGTGGCATGCACTGCCTTGAACAATTCGACAGAATGTTTGCCGCCGAAGTAGCACCAGAAAACATTGCGGCAATGATCATCGAACCTGTTCAGGGTGAAGGTGGCTTTATTGTTCCGCCGCCGGAATTTATGCCCGGACTGAGAAAAATCTGCGATAAGCACGGTATCGTATTAATTGCCGACGAAGTTCAAACAGGCTTTGCCCGGACCGGTAAAATGTTTGCCTGCGAACACTGGGGCTTGGAACCCGACCTAATGACAGTCGCCAAGTCAATTGCCGTCGGCATGCCTCTTAGTGGTGTAGTCGGTAAGGCTGAGATCATGAACGCCCCCGACCCGGGACACATCGGCGGAACTTACGGTGGCAATCCGGTATCCTGCGCGGCAGCCTTGGCCACCATTGACTACATTCAGCAGGAGAAGCTGATGGAACGCGCCAATGTAATCGGTAATAAGACCAGGGAAAAGATGCTGGAAATGAAAGAGAAATACCCCATCATCGGTGATGTGCGTGGTCTTGGCGCCATGAACGCCATCGAGCTGGTTAAAGCCAGGGAAACCAAGGAGCCGGCCAAGGAAGCGACGGCGGCCGTTACCAAGTACTGCGTCGACAACGGTGTTATTGTCATCAGCGCGGGTATCTTCAGCAACGTAATCTGCACCCTGATTCCTCTGGTTATTACCGACGAGCAGCTGGAGCGGGGTCTGGACGTTCTGGAGCAGGCTATAGCCCACGCCTCAAAATAAGCACGTTGAATTAACTAACTATGCAGGGCTAGAGACTGTTAGCTGTCTGCCCTTAAACGATTAACGAAACCAGGCAACATTCCGGCCAGCACCCTGTAGGGGCAGACTCTGTCCGCCCGCTACCAAACAAAAAGATCCAAATTTAATCTCCGGGGAGGTAGAGTATGAAAGGATTTTTTGGAAAACTGTTGCGAATAGACCTGACCCGGCAAAGTTATGTACAAGAGACTATTCCGGACAGAGTTTTCAAGCAATATCTAGGTGGTAAAGGCTTGGGTTCCTATCTGCTGCTGCAGAACATTAAGCCTGGCATCGATCCACTTTCCCCAGACAACAAACTCATATTCACCACCGGCCCGTCTACCGACACAGCAATGGTAGGCAGCAGCCGTTACGGTGTGTTTGGCAAATCGCCGCTTACCGGCGGCTATGCTGAATCCTATGCCGGAGGCAGAGTGGCTCCGGTTATGCGCCGCACCGGCTATGACGCCATTATCTTTGAAGGCGCTGCAGATAAGCCGGTAATGGTGGAAATAAGCGATTCGAGCGTATTGTTTCACGACGCCTCCGGCCTATGGGGGCTGGACACATATGCAGCCGAGGAAGAAGTGCTGAAGCAGGTTGACATTCAGGGTGCCCAGGCGCTGGTAATCGGTCCTGCCGGCGAGAACCTGGTCCGGTTTACCTGTATCGAAAATAACCGGTGGAGATCCGCCGGCCGTGCCGGCATGGGCGCGCTGATGGGCTCAAAAAAACTTAAAGCGGTAGTGTTTCACGGCTGCGCCAAAGCGGAAGTTGCCGACCCGGACATGCTTAAAGAAGTGGTTAAAAAAATCCGTGATCTTGGCAAGGGCAACCCCGGGGTCGAAAATTACCGTAATTACGGCACCACGGTTATGGTTAAGATCATGAACGGCGCCAAAGCTTTCCCCAACCGGTACTGGAACAGGGCGGTTGACCCCGAATGGGAGAGCCTGAGCGGTGACACGTTTTTGCAGCAGTATAAGGTTAGGCCTACTGCCTGTCCCAACTGCTTTATGGCCTGCGGTAAGCATGTATCTATTGACTCGGGCGAACATGCCGGCCTGGAAATTGAGGGTCCCGAGTACGAAACCATATACGCCTTTGGGGGACTTTGTTCAATTAACCGGCTGGATCAGGTGGCATATCTTAACGACCTGTGTGACCGGCTGGGTATGGATACAATTACTGCCGGCAACCTGGTGGGACTGGTTATGGAAGGTAATGAGCGCGGCCTAATCGATACCCCGGTCAGATACGGAGATGCCGGGGCCGCTGCCGAATTGATTATGCAAATGGCCCAGCGCACCGGGTTGGGTGAAACTTTATCCCTTGGCATTAAGGAGGCAGCCCCAAAGTTGGGCCTGCAGGATATAGCCATTCATGTCAAAGGAATGGAGCCTCCCGGGTATGACCCCAGGGTGCTCAAAGGAATGGGGCTTGCTTACGCCACCTCGGCCAGAGGCGCTTGTCATTTAAGGGCTACATTCTACAAACCCGAGTTGGCCGGTATGATTGACCCTGCCACTACCGAGGGCAAAGCCGAGCTGTTTATCGATTTTGAAAACAGGCTGACCATTTTCAACACTCAAATACTATGTGTGTTTTTCAGGGATTTAATCACCTGGGAGACCTTAATCGAGCTAAACAAGGCTATAACCGGCCTGGAGTTCACCAAAGAAGAACTGTGGGCGGTTGCCGACAGAATAATAAATGCGACCCACACCTTTAACCAGCAGCAGGGTCTTAACAGGCAAGATGATACACTGCCTGACAGGTTGTTTAATGAAAAGGTTAACGACGGTCAGAACGGAATAACTCTAGACGAGCTTAACCGTATGATTGATGACTATTATCAGTTGCGCGGCTGGTATTAATTTTCTAATAAAATATCAAAAGCCTCGGAATTATTACAATTTTGGGCTTTGCATATAGTGATTTTGCTGCAAAAACCCCATATTTATTAAAGAAAGTGGATCTTTTCAAAACAAAATTGATGTTACTATAATTGAACCAGGTGCAACTGTGTCTACCAGAAAAGCCATAACTTGAAAATTAGTTTACAGACGCTATCCAGTTTTTGCGAGGTCTGTATAATGAATCTCTCCAGATTAAAGTTATTGCTCTAGTTTTCATGCCTCATTTGCTAAGAGAAGAAGGGAAAACATGCTATTAGCTGTTGAAGTAGGCAATACAACCCAAAAATATTTTGCTTAGCCGTAGATATTGGTACAGTTTACAGTGGTTAGTTCTTTGATTGATATGACTACAGGTGAATTAGTGGCGACAGCGTCCGCCACAAATGCCCAGAATGTTTTTGGTGCTGATGTTATCAATGCGGACATTGAGCATCAATTTGAATTATTCTGAAAATAAAAAACAAATAAAATTTTTATTAAAGGATTTATAATCAAATGCTCGAAATACTTTAACTAATAAAAGAGCAAAAATGTCGTAAATTTATTATATAGCCAGATCTCTAACTTGGACTTGGAGGAGTTTTTTTGATCAATTGGAGCATTTCTCAGAAACAAAAATTAATTGAATTAAATGGAAAATCTGAGCTTCTGGACCTAAGATTTCAGGATAAGCAAAAGAGGGACCAAACGTTTCAGAAAATCGAAAAAGAACTGGTCAAAAAGAACAAAGACCATTTACTTGAACTAAAAGAAGTTATTCATCGTCCTTTGCTTTCCAGTTTGGAAATCCAGCTTTCCAATTTACTCTGTAAAACTGGATTTGTTCAGGTCAATACTCCAATCATATTGCCTAAAGCAATGCTTCACAAAATGACAATTACGCCCGAACATCCTTTATATAAACAGGTTTTTTGGGTGGATAACAATAAATGTTTGCGTCCGATGCTGGCGCCTAATCTATATCATTATTTAAAAATATTGGATAGATTATGGTCCAAACCTGTGCGAATTTTTGAGATAGGTCCATGCTTTCGAAAAGAATCGCAGGGGGCACAGCATTTAAATGAATTCACTATGCTTAACCTTGTAGAACTAGGTGTGGATAAGGGTAAACAAACGGAACGCTTAAAAGAATTAGGCTCATTGGTTATGGAAGAAATTGGGGTAAAAAATTATGAATTTGTAGAAACTGAATCGGAAATATATGGAATCACAGTGGATGTTGTTTTCGACGATTTGGAATTGGGTTCCGGGGCTTTTGGTCCTTTGAAGATGGATGAGCAATGGGGTATATTTGAGCCGTGGGTCGGAATTGGCTTTGGTTTGGAACGGTTAGCTATGACCTTGCAGGGACACCGTAATATACGCCGGGTAGGGCGTGGCTTAACTTATTTAGACGGTTCCCTTTTGAACATTTAGCTCTAAACCAGATAAGGAGGAATCTAATTTGACCAGACTTACAGAAACTAACCTGCTTGGTTTGGAGACAGAACTTCGTGATTATGAAGATGAATTACTGTCTAAATTAGGATATAGTTTAAAGGAAATTGCCTGTAAGGCAGCTGGGATAAAAGTTACATATTTTGATACATTAGTAAAAGATCACTCGATTGCAGTCATCCCTATTACTGCAGGAAAAGGTTTGATAGGTGGCTTCGTACAATCTGTCGCTGCTATTATCAAATATTTGGGCTTTGAAGTTTTTATTTCGGAAGCGACTGATGTTGCAGGGTTTGCAGAGGGTCTAGAACAGGGTGCAAGTGTATTGTTCATGGCTGATGATAACCGTTTCTTGGCATTTAACAAGTTTAATGGACATCTGATTGATAATACTGAAGCGACAGGACGAGGATTTGGTTCAGTACTTTACGGACTTGCCTCAGGATTAAAAGGTAAAAAAGCTTTAGTTATTGGCGCTGGACCCGTAGGACGCGCAGCTATTGATATTCTAAAGGAATTTGGCGCTTATGTAACAGTAGTCGATTCTGATCAGTCTAAGGTTATAGATTTATCAGGCGTTTGTGTAGAAAGGGACTTATATAAGATACTGCCAAATTATCAATACATTTTAGATGCTACACCCCAAGCAGATTTTTTGGATCGAAACTATTTACATCCGAGAGCTGCAATTGCAGCACCAGGAGTACCCCTTGGACTTACACCGGAAAGCAGAATAGAATACAGTTCACGCCTTGTACATGATCCACTTCAAATAGGAGTTGCTACAATGTTGGCAATGGTTCTTAAATAAGAACTTTTAATATTACGGGGGGTTGATCGGAAGGATCACATAGACTCTAAATCTATGCAGCCGGGTGTAACTCCCGGACTCCCCGCCAAATCCTTCTACTAACAAAATGGTCTAAAAGTAAACTAGTGGGTGGAATTTATATGCTTATGCCTTATGATATTGCTGGAAAGGAATTTATTGTTTTGCAAGAAACTGGGAATTTAATTAATATAGATGAGGATATGCTAGCGGAAAATATTCGATATATCGTTTTAACAAATAATGGGTTAGTCAATAGGGTGTTTAATGTTTCCGCCCTTTGCAGAGATTATTTAAAGAATATAGATTGTTCCCAAATTAATATAGATAACATGACTCCTTCTATCCAATTTGCAGTGTATTTACAAGATATTGAGTTTATAGATTTGCAAAGTATTGATGCAGAAGTAATTGTATTAATTGATGAATCAAAATCTATTACAGGCATTATTGATGATCTGTCAAAAATTAAACAATTAATTGAATCGTTTTTGGACTACAATCAGGACATTAAAGAAACACTTTTAGAGTATGAAAAAATTTTTGAGAACCTTGATGAAGAAATATTTGTTTCAGACCAAAATGGTTATATTATCCGTCTTAACCCTGCTGCCGAACGCATTTGTGGTTTGAAAAACAGTGAAGCAGTAGGCAGGCACGTTACAGAATTAGAGAGAGAAGGGTATTATTCTTCCAGTATTACGATGCCTGTTCTTCATCAGAAGAAAAAAGTAAATATGATTCAACAGATGAAATCGGGAAAAAAGGTAATAGGTACAGCTGTTCCTGTTTTTAATGCTGAGGGAGAAATTGTCAGGGTTATCAGCACATCAAAGGATCTCGAAGAACTTACAAAACTACAGTTGAAATTAGAAGAACGAGATAATGAAATTATGAGGAAAACCAGTGAAATCAATGCGTTAAGAGAAGAGATCCTTTCATCTGTTAACTTTATATACAAAAGCAAAGAAATGCATTATATTAAAGAGACGATTGCTAAGGTTGCAGGTCTTGATTTAACGGTTTTAATCCAAGGTGAGTCAGGTGTGGGAAAAGAAGTTATCACGAAAGCAATTCATGCCTTAAGCGCAAGACGTAAACATCCGTTTATTAAAATCAATTGTGGCCTGATTCCGGAGAACTTGATTGAATCTGAACTATTTGGTTATGAAAGTGGTGCTTTCACAGGTGCTACTAAAGGTGGAAAGCTCGGAAAGATTGAACTAGCTAATAATGGTACTCTTTTTTTAGATGAAATTGGAGAATTTCCGCTAATGATCCAGGTTAAGTTGTTAGAATTTTTGCAGGACAGGGAAATTTGCAAGGTTGGTGGTACAAAAAAAATTAAAATAAATACTAGAGTTATAGCTGCGACGAATAGAAGTTTGCCGGAAATGGTAGAAGAAGGAACCTTTAGAAAGGATTTATATTACCGCCTGAATGTTATTCCTTTAATTATTCCTCCCCTGAGGGAAAGACGTGAAGATATCCCGGTTCTTGTTGATTTTTTTCTTAAAAAGTTTAACCAGAAATACGGAATGAATAAGATGATTGAACCTGGATTAATAGATATTTTTTATAGTTATAATTGGCCTGGTAATGTACGTGAATTAGAACATGTCATGGAGAGAGCCATAGTGATTAGTGAGTCTGATATTGTTAAAATAAATACAGTAGAAAATTTTCTTGAGATTAAAGCTACGTCTAAAAAAGTAATTTGTACCGATCTGATTCCCCTTAAACAAGCAAAAAGAGAGTTAGAAGAACAACTTGTAAAGACGGCTTATGAAATATACAAATCAACTTATAAAGCTGCTAAAGTATTAGAAGTTGATCAGTCCACAATTGTTAAATTGCTGAAGAAGTACAAATAATTTTTGAGTGGAGTAATGATTGTTGACACGACTTACGTACATACCCTACCCAACGTGGAAGGGGTTATCTATAAACTACCCATAAGCATGACAGCCAGAGATAAAATTGGAAAAGAAATGGTTGCCAACGTGGTAGCCCTGGTATTGCAAGAATTACCGGTGTCGTCTCCCAGGAAGCTTTGACCGAAGCGCTGCTTTCCCGCATCCCCAAGGGAACTGAAGATTTAAACCGAAAAGCATTGAAGGCAGGTTGGTCTCTTGTGGAAAAGGAGTTACATTAAACCTTGTATAGACTTTGTTTGGGTGGGCTCAAATAGATAAGTAAGGTGCCCCAAAAGGGGAGGAGAGGCTGTAATGCCCCTCCTTCCGGGGCTGTTGCCAAAGTAGAAATAATTATACTTTTAAACTTTTTGTCCTACCGTTTTAGGTAGGATTTCAAACTTAAGCGAAAAATAGAATTTCATAGTACTAGATCTTAAATAAGTTTAATGAATATTTAACGTCATAATTGATTGAAAGGCAGGAAGTTAAAGTCTGAAAATAGTTGTCTGGGGTTACCTGTAAAGTAACGGGCATAGCAAATAAGCCACCCAATGACTGCCTTAAAAAGAAAAGTATGGAATAGAAGAAATCAAGACGCCGCCTTAATGCGGTAACCTTGTGTTCTAGCCAATAAAATCGCTTGTTCTACTGTGATTTCACGGTTCACTGGAAGAACATCTGATTTTCTATACAATTCTGCATTATATGGTTCTTTCTTCTTGAGGATATTGTAAATAGCTGTAAGGAGCATTCTTGCAATGGCAATGATCGCTCGCTTATGACCACGACGCTGTTTAAGTCTTAAATAGCGGTTACGGATTTCAGGATGCTTTACGCTTTTAACTACAGCGGTGGCACACTGTACCAGAAGCGGCTTTATGTAACAGCCCGCTCTTGAAATCCTTACTGACTTTTTTTTTCCGGCACTTTCGTTATTCGTAGGTGTAAGCCCTGCCCAGGAGCATAGATGCTTAGCTGTCGGGAACACGTCCATATTGGCACTTATTTCAGAGACCACCGCTATGGCTGAAAAGATGTTCTTAAAGGACGGAACAGTTAAGATCAGATTAATTTCCTCGGCGTAGGGCGCGGAAAGGGAAAGGATAATTTTTTCAAGATCAGCCTTACGTGACTTAAGATCTTCATAATGCTGTTTAATAACCTTAAGTTTTCCAGCCTGTTCTGGCGTGAAAAAACCATCAATGGCAAGCTCTAATTCGGGGAGCTTATCCTTCATAGAACCGTGAATAAGAGGTGCGATGTCAAAACTATTATCCAAAGGGTTTGCCAAAAGCCTGTTAATAATGTTCATAGAACTTTTGCCAAAAGTATCCGAAACAACATTTCCAAGTTGAATATTGGATATAGTTAAACAGTTTTGAAGCCGGTTTTTTTCGCTTGACATAAAGTTAGTGAGTTTAAAACGGTAACGCATAAGGTCACGAAGCTGCCTGATAGCAAGAGGTGGCATATAGCTTCCAGCTATAAGGTCATGCTTAAATAGATTGGCAATCCATTTAGCGTCTTTTTTATCAGTCTTCTTACCACGGATGGCTTTGACATATTTGGGATGTGCCAGGGTGATATTGCAGGAATCTTCAAGTACATTAAACACGGGAATCCAGTACTTCCTGGTATATTCCATACAAACATCTTTACAGTTGTTATCACAAAGCCACTGTGACAGCTCTTTCAGTCCTTTAGTAAAGGTAGAAAAGCACTTAGAATAATAGAAGAGTAGCTCGGAGCCAACACATTTCATTACGTTTTGTGCCTTGAGCGAAGCGAAAGGAATGGGAATAAACATGATAGCATCAAATATAACTATCAGGTTAAAATTAGCTAACCAGCCGGGAACACTAGCAAAAGTTTTAACAGTTATCGGCCAGGAAGGAGGAAGCCTTGGTGCAATTGACTTAATTTCTGCAAGTCCAACATATCTTATTAGAGAGTTAATAGTTAGATTGAACAATAACAGTCTGGAAAGAGTTGTTGATTCTTTAAGACAAATTCCCGGGGTTCAAAGCATTTACATTGCTGATAGGGTATTTACCAGTCATTTGGGCGGTAAAATTGAAATTAACCCCAAAAGGCCAATTCATAACCGGGAAGATCTTTCAATGATCTACACTCCAGGAGTTGCATCAATTTGTAAAGCAATAGACAGGGATCGAAATTTAGCTTATAAATTGACCATGAAGGGAAATTCCGTGGCTATTGTTACAGATGGTTCAGCTGTTTTGGGACTAGGAAATCTTGGTCCATTAGCAGCTCTGCCTGTTAGGAAGGCAAAGCAGTCCTTTTTAAACAATTTGGGAATGTTGATGCTGTACCTATATGCATGGATGTACATGACCCGCAGCAAATTATTAATGCCGTAGTAGCTTTGGCACCTGCTTTTGGAGGAATTAATTTAGAAGATATCGCCTCCCCCCAGTGTTTTGAAATTGAAGAGAAGCTTTCCGAGATGATAGATATACCTGTTTTTCATGATGACCAGCATGGAACGGCTATTGTTACCCTGGCAGGCATATTAAATGCCATAAAAGTAGTCGGCAAAAAGTTAAGTGATATAAAAGTTGTCTTAAGTGGTGCCGGCGCCGCCGGGGTGGCAATAGCCAAAATTCTGCTTGGGGCAGGAATACGTAATCTAATTGTCTGTGATAGAAAAGGAGCTATTGCAAAGGTCAACCACTACAGCATACCTGCCAAGCAATGGCTGGCAGAGCATACGAATGAAATGTGTATAAAAGGGAAATTAAATGAAGTTATCTATGGGGCTGATTTATTTATAGGTGTATCTGCCCCAGGATTGTTGCAAAGGGAAGATATTTTAAAAATGGCTGTAAAGCCGGTTGTATTTGCCCTAGCCAATCCTGAACCTGAAATTGAGCCCGAAAAAATAGCAGATATTGCTGCAGTTATTGCCACCGGAAGGTCTGATTACCCTAATCAGGTTAATAATGCCCTGGCTTTTCCCGGAATTTTCAGGGGAGTACTTGACTGCCATGCCCGGACCATTAACAATCAAATGTGTTTGGCTGCAGCGAATGCATTGGCAGGTATTA
Source organism: Desulfoscipio gibsoniae DSM 7213 (assembly GCF_000233715.2). GTDB lineage: Bacteria > Bacillota > Desulfotomaculia > Desulfotomaculales > Desulfallaceae > Sporotomaculum > Sporotomaculum gibsoniae. The sequence continues at coordinate 3,968,711 of NC_021184.1, read as the reverse complement.
TTACAAAAGAACAACTTAATGCTGAAAACATCATTCCCTCAATTTTTAACCCGAATGTAGCTTCCGTTGTGGCAGAGGCGGTAAAAAGAGAAGCTAAACGAACCGGAGTAGCCAGAGAAATTCAATACGAAACTAACAATGTTAAGTAGATATCTAGTAAAATAGGCTGCCGCTTACCCACAAAGATTATTATAATAAAACCAAGGACAAGCTTGTTGAGCTTGGTATGAATTTAAAACCAACTAAGTGCGGCTGGGTAGTGCCTGATTATGTAGATATTAATTCTATTGAAGATATGAAAGACCCAAAAGTCAGGGATAAGTTTGACGGGAAGATTTATGGTATTGAACCAGGTGCCGGTATCATGCAAACAAGTCAACATGCTATAAAAGATTATGGTCTAAATGGCTATAAATTAGTTGAAAGTTCAGGAACGGGTTGCTGCACTTAAAGAAGCTATCGATAATCATAAGTGGATTGTAGTTACAGGTTGGACACCCCACTGGATGTTTGCTAGGTGGGACCTAAAATACTTAGACGATCCTAAATATATTATCCAAGGCAAAGAAACACAATATATTGCTACTATGGTTAAAAAAGGCTTGAAGGATGAGGCCCCAGCTGCTTACCAAATGCTTGATAATTTCCACTGGGAGCCAAAAAACATGAAAAGTGTAATGTTAGATATTAATCAAAATGGAATGAAGCCAAAGGATGCAGCAAAAAAATTTGTTGAAAACAATAAAGAGCTTGTAAATTCTTGGCTGTCGGAAGGTTATAAAATTTAAGTTTTGAGAAAATAGGGGTGACTCATAAGTCACCCCTTCTACACTTTGCAATTTGCATTAAACTGACTTTGCCCTAGTTTGATGGACACACCAAATGGCTGGTAAAATAAAACCAGCGAGAGGTATCCATCATGAAAGAGTGGCAGTCCCGGACACTTGACCGTATATACCCTATTGTTTTCCTTGATGCTATCCATTTCGTACGACACGAGGTCGCTTAAACAATTGTTCAACAATTAATTGATTAAACCTGCTGTTCCGTCAGCAGTAGCCTAATAGCACATGCAATTCTGGCAACGGAATTGTTTGAAGCTGCATCGCTGCGGATGATACAACTGATTTTCAGATTGAGCAGTTCCTGCATCCTTGCTCCTGTCTCGTAGGCAAAAATCAGGAAGAAACGGTCACGCCTGCCAAGCCGTGTTGTTATATCCGGCAGTGAGAACAAGAGCTTCAACTGTACCTGCGTCAGGTATTCTACACAAGGCTTTTTTCCTTTGAAGGCATGTATGCTGGAAACATCAAGGTATACTGGCATCAGTTCTATATCTTCCTCACTGCAGTACTTTAGAAATGCTTTAATGGCTGATAGCCTAAGGTTAAGCGTCTGTGTTGAACTGTTCCTGGCATTTTTAAGCCACATTAGAAAATCATAAATGCTACTCCTTGAAAAACAGGAAAAATCCATCTTGTCAAAGCTAATACCTTTTCCCTCACGAAAATATATAATGGACCCAAGATTTCAGACACAAAAACAGGGGGTCTTAATCTCTAAATGAGAGTCCGTAAAAAATATCCAGTAAATTTTAAAACAAAGGTTGTACTGGAAATACTTAGAGAGGAAAAATCTATATCATAAATCTCCTCAGGCAGGCGGAATTCTCTGCGGGTAATTAAGAAAACGTTCCTCGTGTCGTATTTGTCCTTCAACCGGGTCAGCCGGTCGAAGTTACCGCCGTAGTAAGCCTTGGGCCAGTTCTTGATCGGAAGGTCCGGAAATAATGGCGGTAAAGAAAGAACGTTCTGCCCCTGGCTTTTGGGGCCATGATCGGCTGGGGTCGGGTTGTGCTTGCGGGTTTGTGGGTCAGTTCCGCGTGCTCCATCGGCGCGATTCTGGCCTTTTTGTTTGGCGGTTTACTGGTGATGGTAAATTACCTGGGCATCAAGCTGGCAGCCTTTTTGCAATTGATATTTACAATTAGGTAATGCGCTTGTAGGCCTCATGCTAATAGGCGGCGCTGCGCGGCGCCGGCAATTTTTTAACTTAAGGAGGTATCCCGATGAGGCTGGAGGACGGGTTGGAGAACGTTTGTAACGGAATTCTGATGGTGGACGCTTCCGGTGCAATCACCTACATTAACTCTGCAGCCAGAGGGTACCTGAACTTAAAAAACAAGTCGTGGGCGGGTCTCATGGTTTCCGATGTCCTGCCCAGGTTTAATTTTAACCTAAAAAACAGTGATCAGGAGCAAAAAAATCAGGTCTTGGAAGTTGCGGGAAAAACATTAATTTTGTGTTCCAAGATAGTTTTTCGTGATACAGACCCTGCTGGTTTAGTAATTACCTTAAGTGATATCAGGGAACTGGAAGGGATCATTGAGGAATTAGGCTCAGTAAAAAGCCTGTACCAGGAATTAAAAGCAATATTTGATGATGCGGGACGTATTACAAGGGTTGTTTGTAATTCCAGAGATATCACGGAATTAACGAACCTGCAGCAGCAACTGGAGGATGCCCGGAAATTGGTTCAAACTTACCGTGAAGAAATTGCCCAGCTTAGAAATGCCAGCTTGCCGCGTGATGTAATTGTTGCCGAAAGCCAGTTGATGAAGCAAATTCTTGAAACTGCCGAAAGAGTTGCCCAGGCTGATTCCACCGTCTTGGTGGAGGATGAGTCCGGGGTTGGTAAGGGTCTGCTAGCTTTAAGAATTCACCGCGCCAGCAGGAGAGCCAAAGGCCCCTTTATTGTGATCAACTGTGGGGCCATTCCGGAAAATCTGATTGAATCAGAACTGTTTGGATATTCCGCGGAGGCATTAACCGGTGCCTATCAGGAAGGTAAAAAAGGACTCATTGAAATGGCGCATGGCGGTACTGTTTTTTTGGATGAAATTTCCGAGCTTCCGCTGCCTTTGCAGGTAAAAATATTGCATGTAATTCAAGATAAAAAAATCATGCCGGTGGGATCCTCCGATTATAAAGAGGTAAATATTAGAATTATCGCCGCAACCAATAAAGATCTGTATAAACTGATTGATGAAAAATTGTTTCGGGAAGGTCTGTATTACATACTAAACGTAGTACCCATAGTTATTCCTCCTCTAAGACACCGTAGAGAGGATATTACCTATTTAATTAATCATTTTGTAAGAAAGTTTAATGAGCAGCTGAGTACCAGGAAATCGATAAATACGGAAGTTATGAATACCCTTATAGCATATGATTGGCCGGGCAATATCCGGGAGCTTGAAAATTTAGTTGAGAGATTAATGATAACTTCTATCGGAAATATTATTACCGCTATAGACCTACCCGAACATCTTAATCGGGCTGACGACAGTTCGGGTAAAAACAAGGTTATGGTTGTCGACCTTTGTCCCATGAAGGATGCCATAGAGCAAATTGAAACTCAGCTATTGGAAAAAGCGCACAGTAAGTATAGGAACACTTATCGTATGGCTGAGGCTTTAGGAATCAATCAATCAACAGTGGTACGCAAAATGAAAAAATATCTCGTTAAGGAATGATAAGCATGGGCAGTGCCGGTATTTTTTCTGTTTACTGTGGCTTTGGGTATGGTGCTGGCGAAATTTGTCAAAGCACTGGGTTGCCAAAAGCCCATCCAAAATCACCGTACCCCTTCCGGAACCCTTTACTGTATGTAACCTGGTAGATTTTTTTGGGAATACCCGGAGAACATATCAGTTTTGTTACCGTTAACGGCGAAAGAAAAGATTGGGACTCTTTATTGGGGCCCGGTGATAAAATAAAACTTTTTCCTTTATAACAAGAGGCTGAATCCAGTAGTCAGTAGTTAGAATGGTAAAACCAATGAAAACATATAAGGTTCTACTGGTATTGAAAAAGTTAATCAATCAGTAAAAGTATAGCTTCAGTATAATCTATATTCTGACTACTGATTAATGAAAAGCAGTCCTTCACTCCCAGCAGCGTTACCCGATAGTTAATATGGCTTCCGAAGTTGCCCCAAACAAATTACTAAATAACCTCATAAGGTGTCAATTGGGAATATTCATCCTCATACGAAGCGTCCGGTACGGTCCCAACCAGTCCGGGAGCCTACCGAAGCGTAACCGGTCAGCAATTACCCGGATAATCGGTGACATTCGTCGCTTTCCCAATGACTCTGCTTTAGCTAAATATGCCGGTTTAACTTGGCATGGTCACCAGTCCGGTGAATTTGGAGGCCGATGAGACACCACTTACAAAGACAGGCAATTCTTATTTGCGTTATTACTTGGTACAAGCTGCAAATCTCGTCCGACAATCTGAGCCTGAATATCGGCAGTTCTATGCCCGGAAATACCGGGAAAGTAAAATCCATCATCATCGCCGCGCGTTGGTCCTTACTGCACGTAAATTATTACGAATGATTGATGCTCTGCTGCGCAGCAACCAACTTTACAAGCCCCAGGGGCAAAGGAGTGATCCCGCCTAACACATTTACTAATTCCCAGTCCTGTTATTTGGTTCCATGCATTGTTGGAAACAGGGTGTTTTTTGTTGCCTTTTTTAGGAATTTTACTTGAAATTTTTGACCTTAGGGTCTTGACATATTACCGTAGGTCTTTTGGTACCTGGGGAAAGGAAAAAGAAAGCTGTACTTTCGAATGTGTCAAAGCAGGCTTTGCCAAGCGCGTATCTTATCTTGGGTGGGAAAACGGATTGATTTTAAGGCCCCTCATTGACGATGGCCTGCAGATATCGCCGTCTGTGGTCATTACGGAAAAACAATTTGATGAGCTTGTTGCCAAATTAGGTGCTTCCATAGATCAAGCTTACCAGGAATATTGCAGTAAGTAATGAAAATCCTCATTGGTACAATGATAAAAATCATCAATTACGAGCCTTAGTATGGCTCTAAGTATCAGACAATTTCTTAAATTCAAAACTTTTTTGAGTTGATGAAAAATTTCATTACTCATCTCGGTAAACCATGAAAAATCTTGTCTTTTACTTGTCTTTTAAAGGTAATTGATTGTTTTAAAGATGGCATGGGAATTGCTGAGTTTTATAGTCAGGATTTTAGAATAGGTCATGACCCAAGGAAGGAGTAAATCTGATGAGTAAAATTTTCACCCGTATGGGGGATGGCTCTGGTATCTGGATGTCGGAAGCCGAAGTCAGGGCCGATTTGGAAGCTGGCATGCAAGAAGCTGTAAAACGCGGCAAAGTGCCAGAGCTAACAGCAGAAGACATGGAGCGGCTTTATGAGATTATGACCGACCCCAATAAGGTGGTTAGTGTTGAACGCGGTAATGAGGTTACCCATAGTTTTGACGCAGGGACCCTGAAATTTGGAATCAGGGGAGGGGTTCCCGTCGACAGGCTTGCAACTATTCTTGCCCATGAGCGGGCTTTTGCCTCTGATTCCATGGAGCTTGCTCATATAGATTACAGTTATAAGCCTGTAAAAGCTATTGCCCATGAGGAAAGGCAGTTAATGGAACAGGTTCAATTAAACACTATCATTCCGGTCTTATATGGAGCTATGTCTAATGTTGGCTTATATACCAAACCAGATGGACCTATTGAAAACTGGGCTGAGTTGCTGCCAATGGCCAAAATTAAAGAGGCCCAGGAAGCTCAGGAAGAAGCTACGAAGCATGCAACAAAGGATATGATATATGTTTCAGAAATCATGTATGAAGGCGGAGCTGACGGTATGAACTTTGACTCCGTCGGGGCTTCTGGTGATGCCGATTTCCTGGCTGCCCTAAAGGCGGTGGAATACTTGAAAAACAAGTTTCCCGATATGGAAATTGAAATGGGCATGGCGGGCGAATTTGTCCTTGGCATGCATGGAGAATTAACCTACGACGGCCAGAGACTGGCCGGTTTATACCCACACCAGCAGGTCAAAATTGCTGAAAAAGCCGGGGTAACCATCTTTGGACCTGTTATCAACACTAACAGCAGTAAATCTTTTCCGTGGAACCTCGCCAGGGCAGTAACATTTACCAAAGCCTGTGCTGAAGCGGCAAGCATTCCTATTCACCCCAATGCAGGGATGGGGGTAGGGGGAATCCCCCTTACCAATACCTGCCCTATGGACGCCATGTCCAGGGCATCAAAGGCCCTGGTTGAAATCGGAAAAGCTGACGGGTTATAGATTGGCCACGGGGATACTTTCGCCATGGCTTTCGGTCACGAAATGGCTTCCGGGATGGGTGGAGTCCGTACTGCCGGAGATCTGGTAGCACGTGTTACCGCCAAGGGTAAAAAAATCAGGGAAGCCAAAAAATATGTGGCCAGTAAGTTGAGAGTATCTTTATTCGATCTTTCTGATGAGGCCTTAATGAAAGAACTGAGAGAGGAATTGAACATAGGGCATGTTTTGGCCCGTCCTGGGGCTGCCATAGGTATGGAAGCCAAGATGCGGATTGCCAAACTGCTAGATATTGAAATCAATTCCGTTAACAGGTTCAAGTCCAAAGCAGGCTTATAAAATATGCCGATAATTCTTGCAAGGAGGTAAGTTGATTGAGTCAGGAATTAATAAAAGAAGCGATAGATTCTATATTAGATTATAACCGTGAAGCTGCAACCGAAGTTGCTAAAAAGGCAGTTGAAGCCGGGGTGGATCCTGTAACAATGCTAAACGAAGGCTTTAGCGTTGGAATAAGGGAAGTGGGTGAGCGTTTCGGAACAGGTGAGGTTTTTCTTCCCCAGTTAATACTGGCTGCCGAAACTATGAAGGCTGCAACGGGAATATTGGAAGAGGCTATTGCTGAAAAAGGCGGGTCCACCAAAAAAGGCACCTTTTTAATAGCGACAGTTGAAGGAGATGCCCATGATATTGGAAAAGGCATCGTTGTTTCCCTCCTAAAAACCCAGGGCATCGAGGTTATTGATCTTGGGCGGGATGTTTCAACTGATAAAATCATAGAAAAGGCTCTGGAAGTAAATGCCGATATTATCGGCACCAGTGCTTTACTAACTACCACCATTATGGCCCAGAAGAAACTGGAAGACGAGCTGCGGGCCCGTAATCTTAGAGATAGGTTTAAAACAATGGTTGGCGGTGCGCCCGTTACCCAGCGTTGGGCAGAAAAAATCGGCGCAGATGCGTATGCAGAAGATGCCGCTGACGCCGTTGAAAAGGCTCTGGAACTTTTAGCGTTGAAGTAAGGAGAATTTGAAGTGCTAATAATTGGAGAGTTAATTAACACCCATAAAAACGGGTTATATAAAAACAAATAAGTAAAGGTGAATTCTGTGAAAAAGGTAACATGAAGTTGAACTATCCCCTTTATGAATATGGTAACAACCTGCCCGATTTCGAAGTGTGAATCGGGCAGGTGACAATCGTAAGGGATTTATTGGCAATCTTAGGATCCATTTTCCCCTGATAAACGGCGGTTAGAGAATTCCCTTGCAAGGAGTGAGACGATGAAGTGGTTCTTTGGCCGCTTTCTGCGGATAAATTTGACGGAAAAAAGCTATAGCGTTAAGGAAATCCACGAGGAAATCTTTCAGAAATACCTTGGGGGGAGAGGACTTGGTTACTACCTGTTGTTACAGGAAGTTCGGCCAGGTATCGACCCTTTATCTGCAGATAACTAGTTAATTTTTGTTAATGGTATTTCCACAGGAACTAAAATGTACGGGTCCAGCCGGTATTCCATTTTTACCAAATCTCCCCTCACAGGGCTCTTTGGGGAGGCTTCTTCCGGCGGCAAAGTGGCTCCTGCCTTACATTGGACGGGTTACGATGCCATAATTTTGGAAGGGGCTTCGGATAAACCTGTATACCTGGAGATAAGTGATGAACAGGTGTCCTTCCATGACGCAGATAAGCTGTGGGGCAAAGATACTTATACGACAGAAGATACCGTTTTGGCGGAAGTAGGTGTTCCTAACGCTCAGGCAGTGGTAATTGGACCAGTCGGGGAAAACCTAATACGGTTTGCCTGTGTTGAAAATAAATACTGGCGTTCAGCGGGAAGGAGTGGAGTCGGAGCTGTAATGGGCTTGAAAAAGGTTAAGGCTTTAGTTTTCCACGGTAAATCAAAAACAGAACCAGTCCATCCCGAACTAATTTCTCTCTTTTTATCCACCCCTTGGTAACAGAACGTTCCGGCCAGGTCCACGTCCAGCATCTTCCCGTCAAACACCCCCGGTATCGTAGTGCCGGCACAGGAAATGAACATGCCCCGTCGAGCCGGAAACCGTTCTACCACACGTCGGTTCAACACAAATTTACTGGCCTAGAATCTTTTAAATCTTCCTGCTGGTGCGAATACCGTGCATCAATGTGCTGGCACATCATGATGCCGTAAATACGAACGTACCACATCATAGAAGAACGGTGAAGACCGGCTTCCAGCTTATAATCGACCTTTTCTCGTTTATTTGTATGCTTGGCGGTCGTACGTCGCTTATAAATAAGTTTCCACTTATCCGAATCCCTTGGTGTATTCGGAAACAGATGAGGGTTGTCTTCATGTAGGTATGGAACGTTTTACCGAACTTAGCGTTTGAACAAGGCTTTTTGCAGGTGTTCGTTGTCCGCTTCTTCATCATCGGACATTTCCACTTATGCCGTTTCTGGGAATAGTCGAAGCCGTCATGCTTCATCTCCTTTCCGGCGGGGCAAATTGGAATACCTTTGGGCGAAATATGAATATCACAGTTGGTTTCCATGTTCTTCTTACCACGCACATTAAGATCGATAAAAGGTTTAATATTCTGGTGCAGCAATAAATCATAAATAGGACCGGGTCATGGGCGGCATCAAGCAAAAACTTATCAACCACGCCCAAGTTAAGTAGGAGGAATTTAATAAAGATGGCTCAAGCAAAGCCTTTTGCCGTCTGACTCGGCGAATGCCGAGAGGCTATTTAAAAAAAGGAGGTTAAAAAAATGGGAAGAAATGAAGAGCTTCTGGCAAGAAAAAACAGCCTGGTGGCCCGTGGTATCTCCAATTCTACCAATATTTTTGTTAAGGAGGCCAGGGGAGCGACCATAATTGACGTGGAAGGCAACGAATATATTGACTTTTACGCCGGTATCGGCACTCTCAATGCCGGGCACTGCCCCCCACCCGTAGTTGCTGCTATTAAGGAGCAGGCGGAAAAACTACTGCATACATGTTTTATGGTTACCATGTACGAGCCATATCTTGATCTGGCAGAAAAGCTAATTGAAATCTCACCGGGTAGTTATGAAAAAAGAGCTATGTTTGTCAACAGTGGTGCCGAGTGCGTGGAAAACGCCGTAAAAATTGCCAGGTTCCATACCAAAAGGACCGGTGTAATCTCTTTTGAATGCGCGTTTCACGGTCGCACCTTAATGACCATGAGCCTTACCAGTAAAGTTAGACCTTACAAATTCGGGTTTGGTCCTTACGCTCCCGAGATTTATAAAATCCCCTCTGCTTATTGCTACCGCTGCTACTACAGGTCGACTTATCCCGGCTGCGGCATGCACTGCTTGGAGCAATTCGACAGAATGTTTGCCGCCGAAGTTGTTCCCGAGAACGTTGCAGCAATAATTATCGAACCTATTCAGGGTGAGGGCGGCTTCATCGTTCCGCCACCGGAATTCCTGCCGGGTCTGAGGAAAATCTGCGATAAGCACGGTATTGTTCTGATCGCTGACGAAGTTCAAACAGGTTTTGGCCGGACCGGTAAGATGTTCGCCTGCGAGCACTGGGGACTCGAACCCGATCTGATGACCATGGCCAAATCGATTGCCTCAGGTATGCCCCTCAGCGGTGTTGTAGGTAAGGCCGAAATTATGAACGCTCCCGATCCGGGACATATCGGCGGTACTTATGGTGGCAACCCGGTATCCTGCGCAGCCGCGTTGGCCACCATTGACTACATGCAGCAGGAAAAACTGGTGGAACGTGCCCGGGAGATTGGTGAAAAAACGCGCGCCCGCATGCTCGAAATGAAGGAGAAATATCCGGTCATCGGTGATGTTCGCGGACTGGGTGCCATGAATGCCATGGAACTGGTCAAGAACAGTGAAACCAAGGAACCGGCCAAGGACGAGGCGGCTGCCGTCTCTAAATATTGTATGAAAAACGGTGTCATTGTTATCGGAGCGGGCATTTTCAGCAACGTCATCAGAACGCTGGTCCCGCTTGCCATTACCGATGAGCAGCTTGACCGGGGATTGGATGTCCTGGAGCAGGCCGTTGCCAAATGCCAAGGTTAATCTTTGCGTAACAGCCATGGGTGTGTTAATACATGTAATGTTTTACGGCAAGCTATCCCAGGTGGTGAATGTAAAGAGGCAATGACATTCGCTGATACCATTATTAACGATTTTAGGGGATTGTCATCGTTATCCATTTCTCCCGCGAGTTAGGAAGTGCATTGGAGGGAAATCATAATGAAAGTAAAGCTTAAAGTTAACGGAAGATTACAGCAGGTGGTGGCCGATAAGAGCTTAACACTACTTGATCTGCTCCGGGATGAGTTTAAATTGACCGGGGCTAAACAATCATGCGACAAGGCAGGCCAATGCGGCGCTTGCACGGTCATAGTCAACGGCAAAGCGGTTAGATCCTGTTTACTAAAAGTAGCCAAATTGGACGGTGCCGAGGTAATCACTGTTGAGGGCCTGGGCACACCGGATAACCCGCATCTGATTCAGGAAGCTATGGTGCTGGCAGGGGCCGTTCAGTGTGGTTTCTGTACGCCCGGTATAATCATGTCCGCCAAGGCGTTACTGGACGTTAATCCCGATCCAGGCACGGAAGAGATCAAAAAAGCCCTGCGCCATAATCTGTGCCGTTGTACAGGTTACACCAAAATCATCGATGCGGTTAAACTGGCCGGCCGGTTTATCCGCAATGAGATTTCACCTGAAGATATCCGTCCTGATCCCGACGGCCCCAAGTATGGTGTTTCCCACCCCCGCCCCTCGGGATTGGCTAAAGCCTGCGGCACGGCGCAATTTACGGCGGACATAATCGTTCCCGGCGCCTTGGAGCTGGCGACTGTGCGCAGCCCGCACCCTCACGCTTTAATTAAGAAAATAGACTTTGCAGCCGCTGAGCAAATGCCGGGTGTGATAGGCGTTATGACGGCGAAGGATATTAAGGGTACCAACCGCTTGAAATACACTGTTGCCGACCGTCCTGTTCTTTGCGAAGATAAAGTTCGCTATATAGGTGACCCCGTGGCGGTTATCGCGGCGGTAACCCGGCAGCAGGCGGTAGAGGCGGCCAAAGCGGTGCAAGTGGAGTATGAACCGCTGCCGGTTTTGGGCTCGCCGGAAGAGGCGATGGCCGAAGGCGCAATACAGCTGCATGACGACAGGCCCAACCTGTGTTTTATCCAACCCCAGATCAAGGGTGATGCGCAAAAAGCTCTGGCTGAGTCGCCAACAGTAATTGAGACTCACTTAACCACTCAGATCAACCACCAGGCTCCCCTCGAGCCGGAAGCCTGCGTTTCCTATCTTGAAGGCGAGGGTGAGGATGCCCAGCTTGTGGTCATCGGGCGAAGTATCGTCATCCACAAGCATCTGAGTATGCTTCAAGATGCCCTTGGCTGGGAGAATATGCGCTACGAGGAAGCCTACACGGGCGGGCAGTTCGGCCTGAAATTAGAAATCTCATCCGAAGGCATTGCCGCGGGGGCTGCACTTCACTTTAAGCGACCGGTTCGTTACATCCCCGGTCTGGCCGAGTCAATGCTAATGACGCCGAAACGCCATCCCTTCGATATGAAGGTGAAGCTCGGCGCAGACAGCGAAGGGCGCATTACCGCTTACGACATTAACATAATAGTGGACAACGGCGCCTATCACTCCAACGGTGATGTTATAATCAACCGGGCCACGCAAATGCTATCGGGTGCGTACAATATACCCAATGTTCACGCCGTCAGCAAACTGGTTTACACCAACAATCCCTGGGGATCAGCCGCGCGGGGGGCCGGCCCGCCGCAAGCTAATTTCGCTCTTGAATGTGCTGTTAACATGCTGGCGGATAAATTGGGAAAAGACCCGTTGGAAATGCGGATACTCAACTCACTGCAGCCCGGGCAGTCCAAATCCACCGGCAGTGTGGTGGAGCAGTGGCCGTTCCCCGAACTCTGTGAAGCCATGCGCCCTCACTATAAACGTAGTCTCCTTGAAACCCGGGAGTATAAAAGCGGAGTGATCCGGCGCGGTGTCGGACTGGGGGCCGGCGCATTTGGTATCGGAGGACCCGGTGATCAAGCTATTGTTGCCATAGAACTTGATCCCGACGATGGAGTGACCATCTACGCGGCTGTTGCCGACCCCGGCGAGGGCAACGATTCAATGCTTACCCAGTTAGCTGCCGACGGCCTGGGACTGCCTCTGGACAAAATTCACCTGATGACCAAGGATTCGGACCAGACTACCGCTACCGGACCAGCTGCCGGCAGCCGTATGACTTACATGGTGGGAGGGGCTTTGGTCAACGCCGCCCAGCAGCTAAAGCAGGCTATGAAAGATGCCGGGGCGACCACGTACCGGGAACTAAAAGAAGCCGGCCGCCCGGCCCGGTATACCGGAACCAGGACCACACTCGAAGCCGGGCCGCTGGACCCTGAGACCGGTCAGGGACCGTCCTTTGAATCTGTGGTGCATGCGCTGCAAATGGCCGAAGTGGAGGTAAATACCGAAACAGGCGAGGTTAAGGTGCTCAAAATGACCACTGCGGTTGACAGCGGACCGGTGATCAACCCGCTAAACTTCGAGGGGCAGCTGGAAGGCGGGGCGGATATGGGTGCCGGTTTTGCACTGCGCGAGCAATATATCGCAGGCCAGACCAAAGATTGGGTAACGTTCAAGTTCCCCAGTATTAAAACCGCCTTTGAAATGGAATCGATCATAAGGGAAACACCAAGGTTGCGGGGTACCGGTAAGGGCTCTACAGGAGTTGGCGAGATGACTATGGTACCGACCGCTCCGGCGATCATTAGTGCGATTAAGGACGCTATCGGAGTTTGGATCTGCAATTTACCGGCAACGCCGGATAAAATAAAGGCGGCTTTGCAGCAGCGTGGCTGAAGATAAAAGCACACCAGCGGGCAATTCCAGCCGGCCTGCCGGAACCGGTCGTAAATATCGTTTAGTTGCCGGACATAAATTACTGTTTGACGAAGAAGACTTCTTGTGGCATCCCGGCGACTGGCGTGAAGATATCGCCGAGGCCCTGGCCCGTGAGTGCAGCCTTGAAAAGCTCAATGACGAACACTGGAAAGTGATCAGGTTTCTGCGCGATTTCTATTTCCAAAACGGCCGGGCGCCGTTAAACCGCCAGTTGGCGAAGGGTACGGAAATGAGTATGCTGACCATAGAGGCGCTTTTCCCCGGCGGGATTTAAATACGGTGCCCGTCGTCTTGCCGGTTTACCCAATCCCAAAGCCTGTTTGTAGGTGTAATTCATGGACAATAAATTAATTTATTTGGACAATGCGGCGACATCATTCCCCAAACCCCGGAAAGTAATCGACCGGATGGTTGAGACCTATACCCGGCTGGGTGTTTCACCCGGTCGGGGCAGCTATGATCTGTCAATGGAAGCTGCTGATCTTGTTTTTCAAACCAGACAGAAGTTAGCCCGTTTTTTTGGGGCTCCCGACCCGGAACGGGTTATTTTCGCGGCTAACGCAACAGATGCCCTGAACCTGGCAATTTTGGGCCTTGTTAGACCCGGTGATCATGTAATAACCACGCGGCTGGAGCACAATTCGGTGCTCCGGCCATTATTCCACCTGGCTAAGCAAAGCGGGATAGAGTATGATCTGGTTGGTTTTGATGAGCACGGATATATTAACCTGGACGAAATAGCAAGTACTATACGGTCCAACACCAGGCTGGTAATCTGCAATCACGCATCCAATGTTTTGGGGACCGTACAGCCTGTGTCCGATATAGCCCGTGCATGTGTCGAACGTGAGATTCCACTGTTAATAGATGCTGCTCAGAGCGCGGGATACGTCCCCATTGATATGAGCAAATGGAACGTAAATGCTATAGCTTTTACCGGTCATAAGGCTCTTTTGGGACCGAGCGGAATCGGCGGCCTGGTTCTTTCTCCCCATCTGGAAATCAAATCTACCCGGTTTGGTGGAACAGGCATTGACTCGCGCACTCTCATTCACACCCAGACGTTTCCTCACAGGCTTGAAGCCGGTACGCTTAATCTCCTTGGCGTTTTCGGCCTTTTAGCCGGTCTTGACTACCTGGAAAATGAAGATATGGAACGAGGTCATCAAAAGGAGATGGCCATGATCAAACGATTGTATGAAGGTCTGAGTTTAATTTCCAGGGTGGTAATTCACAGTCCGATGCTTACGGAGCAGGATGTGCCGGTACTCACTTGTTCGGTAAAGGGGTTATCATCCGAGGATGTGGGGGCTATTATGGATGGTGATTATGGGATCGCGGTCAGAACCGGGTTGCATTGTGCACCTCTGGTACACGTAGATCTGGGGACGGACACTAATGGAGCCATACGTTTCAGTTTGGGCCGGTTCAATACAAACGAAGATATAGATCGTGCGTTAGAGGCAATGGATGCTATATCGTCAGGCCGATAACGCTGGTATACAAAAATGCCATCTTTTGAAAAAATCGAAGTCAGGCTCTTACTTATCAACTTATTGACTAAAATGATGTTCTGCTTATGGCAGACGAGGTTATCTGCGGTTTTGGCCGGACAGGCAGCTGCTGCCATTGCTAATTTAGACATCGTGGAAAATGAAAATATCCCTGACCAAGCCCGGGTTAAAGGGGAACTACTCAGGGAGAAGATCAGGGCCCTTGACTTGCCCGCCATTGGCGAGGTAAGGGGTATAGGGATGATTAACGGGGTTCAATTAGTTAAGAATCGTGAAACAAGGGAAAAATTCGAGGCTAATGCAGGCTTTGCCAAGCGCGTATCTTATCTTGGGTGGGAAAACGGATTGATTTTAAGGCCCCTCATTGACGATGGCCTGCAGATATCGCCGTCTGTGGTCATTACGGAAAAACAATTTGATGAGCTTGTTGCTAAATTAGGTGCTTCCATAGATCAAGCTTACCAGGAATACTGCAGTAAGTAATGAAAATCCTCATTGGTACAATGATAAAAATCATTAATTACGAGCCTTAGTATGGCTCTAAGTATCAGACAATTTCTTAAAATTCAAAACTTTTTTGAGTTGATGAAAAATTTCATTACTCATCTCGGTAAACCATGAAAAATCTTGTCTTTTACTTGTCTTATAAAGGTAATTAATTGCTTTAAAGATGGCATGGGAATTGCTGAGTTTTATAGTCAGGATTTTAGAATAGGTCATGACCCAAGGAGTTATAAGCCTGTAAAAGCTATTGCCCATGAGGAAAGGCAGTTAATGGATGAAAAATAGCATCAATCGATCATGCCAAAATTCAGTCGTTAGAAATGGGCTGAATAATCCAAAATATAAGATTATTTCGGTAAATTATAATAGATAACCGATAAAAGAAATCATTGGCTTTAATCGGGTATGGGTACAAAAGAGCGTAAATCACAAACCGGTGCCAATTGATAAGAGTGGCATGTTTATTGCAAATTAATTGTACATTGGGAAAATGGCCGGGTATGTGTTATTTTCTAACATACTGGCAGAAGGAGGAAAAAGGCGGTTAGAAGAAAACTAAAAATTCAAAAAAAGAAGGGGGGAAAATATATATGCTTAAGTAGGAGAAGACGTAGGAGGTACATTCACGGATGTTTATTGAGGAGGTAAAGAGTTTATGGGAGCAATAATTCTGTTACTGGCAGCTTTTATTTTTTTGGTTGATGCAGCTTTTATGCTTGGTAAAGTAAAGCCACAAGGTGCAGCTACGGTAAATGCCGTCGTTGGCTTTGTAATGCTTGTAGCAGCTATTTTTTTAGCCTCTTCAGCAAAAGATTCAGTAAGTCTGATTACATCGGGTTTAGCGATGGCTTTTTGTATATTCTATCTAATTTTGGCATGGGATTTATTCGGGGATTATGACCTAGCTGGATTGGGATGGTATTGTCTGGGTGCAGGGGTATATGTAGCACTGGCATCTTACTTTTACTTTACTGCTGGGGATGTGAGATTCGGAATATTTGCTATTTCATGGGCCGTGTTATTTCTTGCAGCCTTTGGGAGTCTGGCACTGCAAAAAGCGTGGGGTAAATTTATTGGATGGTTGTTAGCTGTTGAATCGATAGTTACCCTTTTGATTCCAGCTTTTCTTATGTTTATCGGTAAATGGTAGGATGGTATAGCCCTGATAAAAAAACATCAATTGATCATGCCAAAATTCAGTCGTTAGAATGGGCAGAATAACCCAAAATATCGGATTATTATTGAAATAAATCATTGGCTTCCGCTCCGGTATGGGTATAGTGAGCGTAAATCTTTAAACCGGTGCCAATTGATAGAGTGGCATGTTTTTCCTGGCATGTTGGCAGAAGGAGGGGAAACGCGGATCAACAATAGGTTACCCTAGCCTTGAAATTAAATAAATAACCTACAGAGGATGTTTTTAGGGGAAAATCTAAAGTTGGAGTTGATGTGGTTCTATGTTACGGTATTGTCATACCTGAAGTTTCGCACCCCTCAAATAACCTTTGATTCAATTTTCAGTTAGCTTTCATGTAATTATGTTACGCCTATTGTTAATGTTTAGCTGGCTTTTTCTAGGTTTTTAAGCTGATTGTTTAAAAAAGTAATCCTCGAAAAGCTCTTATAAATACTGATATTCATCGGAATTCTTAAATTCCAAAATGTCCACAATACCAGACTTTGCGATGCCTGTGATCACAACTTGCAACAAACTAAAAATTTTAAATAAAGGGGGAAAAATTATATGCTTAAAGTAGGGGCAGACGTAGGAGGTACATTCACGGATGTTTATGGTCTTGATGACAAGAAAAACAAAGTATATATAGGAAAGCGTCTTACAACACCGGGTAGTGCTGAAGGGCTTATTAATGCTATGAGAGCAGCCGACATCAAAATAGAGGATATTGATGTATTCGTGTATGGAACTACAATTGCGACAAATTCCATTCTTGTGCGGACTTATTATGGGTGGTGGCCCAAAGTAGCCTTTATTGCCACAAAGGGATTTAGAGACACCTTGGAAATCAGAAGGGCGCGGAATCAACATATTATTGATATGTATGGGGTGGCACCAAAACCACTAATTGAACGACGTTCCAGATTTGAAATTTCGGAAAAGGTTGATTCCGATGGTAGGGTAGTAGAAGAAGTTGATAAAACAGCTTTAATCGAACTTGCTCGGGAACTCAAAGCAATGCAGGTAGATTCAGTAGGTATAACCTTTAATAATGCTTATACTAATCCGGCAAACGAAAAAAGAGCCAAAGAAATTCTACAAAAAGAGTTACCTGGTACTCCCATATCTATTTCAACAGATATCTCCCCCAAATTTCGCGAGTTACCGCGTATGATTACGACGGCACTTCGGACACTTCTAATACCGATTATCTCTGATTATATGGATAAACTGGAAAAAGATTTAAAAGAACTTGGTTTTCGAGGAACACTCTTAATTGTTAAGGGTGATGGCGGAACTGCTACGGCAGATGTTATTAAAGAATGTCCTGAACTATTGTTGCAATCCGGTCCTGCTGCCGGTGCATTTGCCGGCTTAATTTGTGGACAATCATTAGGTGTAAAGAATGCTCTCACTCAGGACATGGGAGGGACAAGTTACGACGTATGTATTATTGAGGATGGGGAGTATTTAAGAACTACGGATTATGAAATTGATTTTGATATGCCCTTATCAATCCCCATGACAGATGTAAGGTCTATTGGTACGGGAGGCGGAAGCCTTATTTGGATTGACGAGGGGGGGTCTTTAAGAGTAGGCCCACAAAGTAGTGGAGCAAAGCCCGGACCGGTTTGTTATGGGTTGGGAGGGCAACAACCGAGTGTTACAGATGCTAATTTAATATTAGGGCGTATTGACAAAACCTTAGGCGGTAAAATGGAATTGGATTTAGATCGGGCTATCAATGTTTTCAAAGAAAAAATAGCTGATCCATTAGGTTTAAGCGTCGAGGAAGCCGCTGAAGGTGCAATTAAAATCAGCAGTGCGAATATGGCCATGGCCAATTCCCTTGTCACCACCTCAAGAGGTAGAGATCCGAGAAAGTTTATGCCTATTGTTTTTGGTGGGGCGGGGTCAATGCATATATGTTTTATTGCCGATGAATTAGGTATTAAGAAAGCAGCTATTCCCATTATGTCCGGAGTGGCTTCCGCAATGGGCGCCATGATGATGCCTATTAGAGCATCCGCTGAAAAAACGATGCCCATGGTTCTTAATAACGTGGATATTGCCAAAATAAATAATACAGTGGCTAATATGAAAAAAGAGATAGTTGTTAGTGTTGAACGCCAAGGAGTGGACAAAAACAGTATTACAACATCTATAGAATTAGATATGAGATATGTTGGCCAAAATTATGAAGTAACAGTCCCGGTTAAAGATGATCGCAATTTTGATGATAATAAGCTAAAAATGATCCGGGAAGATTTTGACGATGTTCACAGAAAAGAATACTTTACATCGAATAGTGAATTCGATGTAGAAATTGTTAATATTAGGGTTATTGGTGTTGGCGTCCATTCTTCTGTAAGTTTACCCACATATCCCAAAGCCACATATGAAGTCGAAAGGGCACTAAAAGGTAGAAGGGAAGTTTATTTTGACGGGAAATTCATAGATACGCCAATTTACGATATAGATCGATTAATGAATGGGCATTACTTGGAAGGACCGGCAATTATCGAGATGAACGAGTCAAGTATAGTTATAACTCCAAATTGGGCAGTATCGTTGGATGAGTATAAGAATATTGTGCTGGAGAATAAAGGGGGAGAGTAAAATGGCCAAAAAATTTGAAAAAACATTGGATCCAGTTACATTTGAAGTACTTAGGGGCGGATTTAACTATATTCCGGAAAGGATGTTTTTTACCTTACAACGGACGTCTTTTACTCCAATTATCTATGAGTAAGCGTCAAAAAGATTACACCTGGGTTTACCACTTTATTTATGAGATAATCTCCTCAAACAAACATATTGGGGGGATTATTCAATGGCCAAATCAGAATTACGGCAAGAATGGGAAACCCGGATAGCCGATTTTAGAGCAAGCGGGCAAAGCGGAGCAGCTTGGTGCGCAGCCCATAATATAAGACCTAATCAACTATGGTATTGGCTAAAAAAGATTAAATCCGCAGAGAATCCATCAATTACGCAGACGCAGTGGGTGTCAGTGGAGATAAATGAGTCCGACCCCACCGGAAACGGATTATTGATTAAAGTAGGTCCTGCGGTTATAGAAGTGCAACCTGGCTTTAATCCGGCATTACTCAAAGAAGTAGTGCAAACACTTAAAGTATGCTGACCAACACTGGCCTGGAACGGGTTTACCTGGCCTGCGGCAGCACCGACTTGCGTAAATCAATTGACGGATTGGCGGTTTTAGTAAAAGAAGCATTTGCACTGGACCCGTTCTCTACCTGCATCTTTGTGTTCTGTAACCGGAAACGCGATAAACTCAAGATCCTCCAGTGGGAGCATAATGGTTTTTGGCTTCATTATCGCCGGCTGGAGAAAGGAAAGTTTCAATGGCCGGCCAAAGATAGTGCGGGAACGGTTACATCTGTTAGCCACCGTGAGTTACGTTGGCTATTGGATGGTCTATCGCTCAATCAACAGCAAGCCCATCCCGAGGTTACGGCAAGAACAATTTTATGACTAAAAACATGGGATAAATCCTTGATTTTAAAGGGTTTTCATGGTTATATATCGAATATTAACCATATGAACAGCACAGCTAAAATAGTTGAAGAACTTCAAAATAAATGCACTGAGTTGGAGCAAAAAAATGCTGAATTAATGGCTAAAGTCAGATGGTTTGAAGAACAGTTTCGTCTAAGCCAACAGCGTCGTTTCGGTCGCTCCAGTGAACAGAGCCAACCGGAGCAATTACAGCTGCAGTTTTTTAATGAGCCCGAAATAGAAGCTAAACCGCCTTCAGAGGAACCTAGCGTTGAGGAAATTACCTACCGCCGCCGTAAGAAACAGGGACACCGTGAGCAGCTGCTGGAAGATTTGCCGGTGGAAACCATCGACTACTATCTACCTGCCCAAGAGCAGGTATGTTCATGTTGCGGTGGACCATTACATGAAATGAGCACCGAGGTCAGGCAAGAGCTTAAGATTATTCCGGCCCAGGTAAGTGTCGTCAGACATGTACGTCACGTCTACGCTTGCCGCCGCTGCGAACAAAAAGACACCAAAACCCCTATCGTGACTGCACCTATGCCGGCGCCTGTACTGCCGGGGAGTCTGGTTTCCCCTTCCGCTATGGCCCACATCATGACCCAAAAGTATGTTGAAGGTATGCCGCTTTATCGTCAGGAACAGCAATTGGCCCGTCTTGGAATAGGGCTGTCCCGTCAGACCTTGGCCAATTGGATGCTCCAGGGTGCCAACAGATGGCTTCGCCCACTTTACGATAGGATGCATGAGCATCTGTTGAAACAAGATATCCTGCATGCCGATGAGACTACTCTGCAGGTGCTGCATGAACAAGGCCGGTCAGCAGGAAGCACCTCTTACATATGGCTATACCGTACCGGGCGGGCAGGGCCGGCAATGGTTCTTTACGACTACCAAACGACCCGGGCAAGCAAGCATCCGCGCCGGTTCTTAGCCGGCTTCAAGGGTTACTTGCATGTAGACGGCTATGCCGGTTACAATGGATTGCCGGACGTGACTCTGGTTGGATGCTGGGCCCATGCCCGGCGTAAGTTTGATGAAGCGCTAAAAGCCTTACCAGCTGAACAGCGCGGTGCAGTAGTAGCCGCCAAAGAGGGGCTGAATTTCTGCAACCGACTTTTTGCTATAGAACATGAGCTTCGCGAGGCCACTCCCGAGGAACGCCATGTAGCCCGCCAAGAGCGCAGCCGTCCATTGCTAGAGGCTTTTTCAGCATGGCTAAAATACCAAAGTCCTAGAGTGCTGCCTAAAAGCGCTTTTGGTCAAGCTATTCATTACTGCCACAACCAATGGAACAAGCTCGCAGCCTTCCTGCAAGACGGACGACTGGAGCTGGATAACAATCGAAGTGAGCGTTCGATTAAACCGTTTGTGATCGGACGCAAAAATTGGCTATTTGCCAACACCCCGCGTGGCGCCAATGCCAGTGCAACGATTTACAGCATTGTTGAATCGGCTAAGGAAAATGGCTTAAATCCGTTTAGCTATCTGCAATATCTTTTTGAAAGGCTTCCCAATATAGATATCGAAAACCGAAATGCCCTAGATGAGCTACTTCCCTGGTCGGTTGCTTTGCCTTCGACTTGTCGAGTAAACAATAAATAGTTTAAGTCGTGCCCTACCCTGTTTACGAGGTGGGGCTTATTTTACGCTTACATCTATGATATTGCCGACTTTTCGGTTTCGATCTATGATGCGGAGACAAATCTGATTGGCCAATATGCCGGGTGTCCAATTCATTTGGGAGCAATGAGTTTTAGCACTAAAGCTTGTGTGGCTAAATTTCCGAAGCTTGATGAAGGCGATGTAGTCATAATTAATGATCCCTATGCAGGTGGTACTCATACACCGGATGTGACATGTGTTGCACCTATGTATTATAAAGGAGAGATTATGGGATATGCGTGTGCACGTGCACACTGGGTTGATATGGGTGGAGGAGGAGTAGGCAGCCAAGCCTGGGGTACCCATATAGCAACAGAGGGATTTAGAATATTTCCCATGAAGCTCGTAGAAAAAGGCAAAATAAATAAAGAATTTGTTGAATTAGTTAAGAATCAAGTGAGAGCGCCTCAGGGAGTTGAAGGCGATTTCATGGCCCAAATTGGCGCCTGTGGAGTTGCGCAAATGGAAATGGTAAAATTGATTGAAAGATTTGATGTAGAGACAGTGAAGATAGCTATGAAGGAAATTAGGGAGTATACAAAATATGTATTTCGTTCAATAATTGAAAAATTACCAGACGGTGAATATGAAGGAGTAGACTTTGCGGAAACCGATGGAGTCCGCGAAAAGTCCGTAGCTATTAAGACCAAAATAACTATAAAAGGAGATCAATTAACCGTAGATTTTAAGGGGACAGATCCACTGGTAGAAGGCGCGATAAATTCCCCGCTGGCAAATACACATGGTGCAGTTTTATATTCCTCAATAGGTATGCTGGCACCGGGTTTACCTATTAATGAAGGGATTTATGATTGTATAGATATCAAAGTGCCTGAGGGTTGTTGGTTGAATGCGCGGTGGCCTCACCCCACAATAGGGTCAACCACGCATACTGCAACAAAGATCGCGACATCAGTGTGGATGGCGTTATCCAAAATTGATCCCAAAAAAGCAATTGGTTCTACTTACGGCGAATGCAACTGGTATATTGCTTCTGTCAAAGATCCGGAAACCGGCTTGCCAATGCTTGTGTCAGATTTACCTTCTGGCGGTTGGGGAGCTACCTCTGAACACGATGGAATGAACGCTGCAAATGATCCACATATCGTCAATGCGTTGCTTATGTCTGCAGAGGTTGCGGAAATGGCTCATCCTGTTTATTGGCAACACTATGGGATGAGAACAGACTCCGGTGGTCCCGGAAAATATAGG
Organism: Desulfoscipio gibsoniae DSM 7213; assembly: GCF_000233715.2. Taxonomy (GTDB): domain Bacteria; phylum Bacillota; class Desulfotomaculia; order Desulfotomaculales; family Desulfallaceae; genus Sporotomaculum; species Sporotomaculum gibsoniae. Next base: position 3,946,041 of record NC_021184.1, on the reverse strand, counting down.
GGCGGAGTAGGAATGATCTTTAAGTTTAAGCCTTTGGGAGATATGGAATTAAGCATGGAAACATCGAGAACGAAAATTGGGGCACCTGGCGTAGAAGGAGGAGGAAGGGGTTCCATCCAATATGTATTGAAACAATATCCTGATGGCAAATTGGAAACCGTGATGGGTAATGATTTGGAAAAAGAAGGAAAGTGGCATATGAGTCTGCAGGCAAATATGCGTTTTGAAGAAGGGACTTCATTTGTTTTGCTCACTTCAGGAGGAGGAGGCTATGGAGATCCTCTCGAGCGAGATCCCGAAAAGGTATTGCAGGATGTGATAGATCAATATGTATCTATTGAAGGAGCAAGAAAAGATTATGGTGTGGTTATCGATCCTAAAACTATGGCAATAGATTATGAAGAAACGATGACGTTAAGAAAACAACTAAGTATGTCTGAAGAATTTAAACAATATATTCAGGGAGTAAGAAAGGATTATTTGTTATTACAATCTATTTTGTAGATTTTTAGTAACTAGAATTATCATTGAATAATTCAGGTGAGATTCGTCTTTTTCTCCAAAGACGAATCTCATTTCTAATTAGGACTTGCTGAATGAAAGAGCATATTTGTCGAAATAAAGTGCATGGAAAATGCGACAAATGCTACAAAAAGCTTGCACTTGGAGGTAAAATATGTTCCGGAAAGTGGAAAAAGAAATATATCTCGAAGAATTCATAATGCCCTTTGGGGCAAACTTAACGCCAACAATCGCTAGGTAAAATTATCTAAAATTGTTCCCTGGGATATCATTGAGGATCGTTACGCAGAACACTTTCCCAGTGAACGCGGCCAGGCGGCTAAACCTGTACGGATGGCCCTAGTACACCATTCCAAAAGTTCTTTCCCGGATTTAGCCTATTAATCTTAGCTTAATATTTCTTTAAAAGCAATCGTAATATATTTATATTTTGATAAAAATTACTATAAGTCATGGTTTTATATTTAAGGGGATTCCGTAACCCACTTTTGATGCTCAAGGTCGTTTATCAGAGCAAATAAATATATTCATTAAATCACAAATCACAAATCACAAATTGCTGTTAGGCTATGTTCAATACATAACGTTTTGATTTCATGTTTTAAGCTTAAATAATTTCACCCCAGCCCGGAACCAGCAAGTGAAATTTCCGGTAGATTCAACAGGTTTAATTAAAAAGCATAGTTAAGCACTTCTACGGCACAAGCCAGCAAGCGGTGCAAAATCAGTTGTTCATAGCGCTAATTACTTATTGTCTGTTAATGTTACTCAAGTTGAGAACGGGGTATAAGGGACCACTACTAAATATTAAAAGATTGTTGGATACCTGTCTTTATGAACCTTTTACCGTAATCGTCCAAAAGCTTTACTGTAAGCCTCAACGCAAATCAAAAGGGCGACGTAAAATAGATCACGAAGCCACTTTTCAAGAAGTCGTAAAGCAAGTGGAAGCGGGCATAACAGTTTACTCAACAGTCGATTTTTTAGTGTAATAAAAAGTATATTAATGTCAAAATGTGGATGAGGACTACTTGTTACTTGATTGTTCCTTTAACACGGTGAAATAAAACCATTTAACTGTATACACTAGTTTTGCAAATCCACTACATGTCTTACGATTTTGGGAAGTACCCTAAATATGGAAATATATTTTAATGCAACACTACTGATTTTTTATATAATAATCTTCGAGTGTAATCAATAAATTGTTTACCAGTAAGGATAGGTGAAAATGAAAGAGAAATTATGTGAAATAACATTTAAACCATTGGGGGTAAAGGTTAAAGTACCTGAAAACACAACTATTATCGAGACAGCTGTAAAAAATAATTTACCCTTGGAAGGGATGTGTAACGGGAGGGGTACCTGCGGTAAATGTTTAGTCCAAGCATCAGGTATGCTGAGTCAACCGCAGACTGATGAAAAAGAAAGGCTGGGAAGTATGCTTTCTGATAGTTGGCGCCTGGCATGTCAGGCAAAAGTATTAGGAAATGTAGAAGTGTTTTTAACAGAAAAGCAGCAATTTAGGACAATCTCAGGGGGGAAAAACAAAGAATATATCTTTGACCCGTTAATTATAAGGATTCTTGGCAAGTCCGGTGAAAGTTTCTTTTTACCAAAACGTGCATACGGAATTGCTGTTGATATTGGCACTACCAGTATAGTGGTCGGATTAATTGATCTGAACTCTGATGGAAAAGAAATTACAACTTCAGCCTGTCTTAATCCACAGACTCAATATGGTGCAGATGTAATAACACGGATTACTTATGCCCATCAGTATGCGCAAAATGTTTTAAAATTAAAGGAATTGGTGCTTAATGGAATCAATAATTTAATTTCCAAAGTATGTAATGAAAAAGGTGTGCAGTTACAGGAAATTTACCATATTACAGTTGCCGCAAACAATACAATGCTGCACTTGTTGGTTGGTGTAGATCCCTTTCCTCTTGCAGTAACCCCCTATGAGCCCATCTTTGTCGACTACCAAGAGTATAATTCCACTGAACTGGGCATTGCTGTTCCAAATGCCGTTGTGAGTTTATTACCTTCCTTGTCTGCTTTTGTTGGTGCTGATATTCTTGCAGGTGTTATTGCAATAGATTTTCATAAAATAGCAGTACCTGCTTTATTTATTGATATTGGTACGAATGGAGAAATAGTTGCCAATGTCAATGGAAAGCTGATCGCTACTTCTTCAGCAGCCGGGCCGGCCTTAGAGGGTATGAATATTTATTGCGGCTGCCGGGCTGAGGATGGTGCTATTTCCGGTGTTCGGATCGAGGAGAACGGGCAAATTTATATTGTAACAATTGGCTCAGCGAAAATAAAAGGGTTGTGTGGGAGTGGACTGGTGGAATTAGTTGCTGAATTAGTTAAGGCCGGGGTTATCCTTCCTACCGGAAGATTTGCCCAGTCCACTAATTTACCTGGATTACTGGCCCAGAGACTAATTGAGCATGATGGGCAACCTGCATTTTTACTGGATTCTAACTCAATGACTATGCTAACCCAGAAAGATGTTCGTCAAGTTCAGTTGGCAAAAGCTGCAATTGCTGCCGCAATTGATATATTATTTCAACGTTTGAAAGTGGAACTTGATGCCGTGGAAAAGGTCTATATTGCCGGCGCTTTTGGTTATCATTTGAAAAAGGAGGCATTAAAAATAATTGGTCTTTTACCCTCGGGGCTAAACTCGGAGGTTGAATTTGTCGGGAACACCGCTAAGGAAGGTGCACGGCTTTGTATGGTGAACCAGGCTGCAGCCGATGAAATAATAACTTTACAGAATGATATAGAGTCATTAGAACTTTCTTATGCGCCGGAATTTATGGATAACTATGTGGACCATATGAATTTTCCGAGCTAAAGCGGAGGCAAAATCTGGGAACAAAGAGGATTATCGCCTGCGAAGTTATGAAGGAAGAGTTGTAATCAGTAGCTACAAAAGCTGAGGTTGAATATGAGTTTCTATCTATGGGCCTGCCGGAGCTTCAAGATCATGAGTTTATGGAATCAATTTAAAACCGCTGTGGAAGATAGGTTTTCCGCAGCGGTTTTCTTGTATACTAATTCACAAAAGTGAGAGTGTAAAATAAACGGTGTAAACCTTCCGAATGATATTAGGTTATAGTAAATATGACTATAAGAATAAAGAAACAACCAACAGTCGTAATGGTACCACCCTAATCTAAATCGCCCAAGTAATGAAAATTTTCATTTTTACACAATGAAATTGTGCAGTATTAATAAGGTCAAGTTCGGAGTAGTTTTCTGATGATTTTGAATCAGCTATGCCAGGCTGATGGAAAAAATCATCAGTTCTTTATTTTCCATAATTTTAAGGTAGCTTGTGATGGAAAAAGTGCTGATTAAGCGGTTTTATTTAGAAAGTGCCTTCTTTTTTTGCTTTGGATTATTGGCATGATTATTGCAATTTAATCAAACCAAGTAAACTATTCATTCTTTAAAGGGGGATAAAAATTATGATTGTCGGTGTACCAAAGGAAATTAAGAACAATGAAAACAGGGTAGCAATTACACCCGCAGGCGTTGAAGAGATGGTTAAAGCTGGTCATCAAGTATATATTGAAGATAGGGCGGGTGTTGGCAGCGGCATTAGCAATGAAGAATATGTTTCAGCCGGTGCACAGTTACTCTCGGATCCTTCAGATGTTTTTGCTGCATCTGATCTGATTATAAAAGTTAAAGAGCCCCAACCCCAAGAGTGGGATTATTTTAAAGAAGGTCAGATTCTCTTTACTTACTTGCACCTGGCTACCGAACTAGAACTTACTCAGGCGTTACTTGATAAAAAAATTATAGGTATTGCCTACGAAACCATTCAGATGGAAAACGGTTCACTGCCGTTATTAAAGCCCATGAGCGAAGTAGCTGGCCGAATGTCTGTTCAGATCGGTGCACGGTTCCTCGAAAAGCCCCAGGGTGGCAAAGGTGTACTGCTTGGGGGAGTGCCTGGAGTACTGCCTGCTGAAGTTGTAATTATTGGTGGTGGTGTTGTTGGTACAAACGCTGCCAAAATGGCAATTGGAATGGGTGCCAATGTAACCATTATTGATAAGAATGCTGACAGGTTAAGGTACCTGGATGATATTTTCGGGAACAATATAAAGACTCTCATGTCAAACACCTATAACATTGCTCAAGCTGTATCTAAAGCAGATCTTCTCATCGGTGCGGTTCTCGTTCCGGGTGCTAAAGCTCCTCACCTGGTGACCGAGGAAATGGTTAAGAATATGCAGCCTACCTCTGTAATTGTAGATGTAGCTATTGATCAGGGCGGTTCTATTGCTACTATTGACAGAGTTACTACCCATAGTTCTCCTGTGTATGAAATGTATGGAGTTGTTCATTATGCAGTTGCCAATATGCCTGGTGCAGTCGCAAGGACATCAACTTTTGCGTTGACTAATGTAACACTGCATTATGCGCTGGAAATTGCCAATAAGGGCTATGAAGCTGCTGTCAAAGAAAATAAAGCTTTGGCGCTTGGTGTTAACGTCATAGACGGAAAACTAACCTATGAAGCTGTTGCTAAATCTTTAAATATCGAGTATACACCCCTAGAAAAGGTAGTAGTCGGAATATAGCCCATGTCTGCCATTGCTTAGGCTGGTCGAGTTATTTAACGAAGAGGTGATTATTGTGTCAATTTATTCAGAAGAACAGATTTTACAAATGAAAGAAGATGATTTCAGTTACCATCTACATCCTACCAGCTCTATCCCCGATATGGAGGCTTGGGGTGGTCCGCGCATTATCTCGGAGGGGGAGGGGGTAAGGGTAAAAAGTGTTGAGGGGAAAACCTATATTGACTGTGGTGCTGGGCTCTGGCTGAATAATGTTGGAACCGGAAGAAAGGAAATCGTTGAGGCAGCTAGCAAACAAATGGAAAAGCTTCATTATTTTCAATCCTTCAATGGGTACACTCATCCTTTGGCTATTGAAGTTGCCAAAAAGTTTGCGAAAATGGTACCCGTGGAGAACGCGAGAATTTTCTTCACTAGTGGTGGTTCCGAGTCAAATGATTCAGCTTATAAACTTGCCCGTCTCTATTTTAATCTAACAGGCAGACCCGAAAAGAATCAAATAATTTGCAGAACAAAGGCTTATCATGGTGTTGCCTATGGAGCTACCAGTGCTACTTCTTTACCCGGTTTTTGGGATGGGTTCAGGCCCTTGGTACCTGGCTTTCATCATACCGACCATCCTCATTGCTATTTTTGCGCGTGGGGAAAGGAAGAAGGAAGTTGTGATTACGAATGTGCCAAAGCAGTGGAGGAAAAGATTCTTGAAATTGGCCCTGAAAAAGTAGCCGGTTTTTCTGCGGAGCCTGTAATCGGTACGGGTGGTGCTATTGTTCCTCCTAATGGATATTATCCGAGGGTTCGGGAAATTTGTAACAAGTATGATGTCTTATTGATAGCCGACGAAGTGATTTGCGGTTTCGGTCGGACCGGAAAAAACTTTGGCATTGAAAACTGGGGCGTTAAACCGGATCTGATGATGCTGGCAAAAGGAATCACCAGCGGATATATTCCGATGGGTGCTGTGGCACTGACGGGGAAGATCTACGAACCGATTAAAAAACATGGTATTTTTATGCACGGCTATACCTATACCGGCCATCCTGTGGCATGTGCTGCGGCATTGGCGAACCTAGAAATTGTGGAAAAAGAAAACCTTGTCGAAAATGCCCGGATCAAAGGTGAAATCCTTCGTCAGAAGGTCAGGGCCTTAGATTTACCTTGTATTGGTGAGGTAAGGGGTATTGGAATGATTAACGGGGTTCAATTGGTCAAAAACCGCGAAACCAGGGAAAAGTTTGCACCCAGCGTCGGTTTTGCCAAGAGAGTTTCTTTCCTCGGTTGGGAAAACGGATTAATTCTCCGGCCACTGATTGATGATGCACTCCAGTTGTCCCCATCGCTGATTATCAGTGAAACCGAAATCGACGAACTTGTAGAAAAATTGGAAACTTCCATCAAACAAGCCTGGGAGGAATACTTGGCAAACGATGAAAAGACATTGTAAATAATGACAAGTATCATTGTTTGGCAAACTTGATAACGTGAAATGCCGATTCTGTAAGGGGTGTTTCATCATCAATCTTGGCATGTTTTTTGCGAGATTTTAAAATGGATGTTTGTATTCATTCATATGATCCTGCGTACAGCAAGAACCATTTTAGGTATGCGCATTTGATCGGCTGGTTGATAAGGCTAGAGCATCCTCTGATATCTCATGGCATTTTTTGTTGGTAAAAGGCTTACCTTGGCAGGGCCTTTAACCTCCTTTTAATATTCCGTTACCGGTTTTGACATGCGCCGGTTGCGGTATTACCTCTTTTCGATGGCATTGCGGGCCCCATCAGGCCCGCAAGCTGGGTTTTTATAATAAGCAATATGCATGGTACAATTTTACTGGACAATTTTTTAAAATAATGTTAATACCTGACTTTTGCCTTAAACCCTTATTAACAAAGATCTCAGGCTGCTTTGTTTTTTCTTTCAATCATAGCGTATTTTTATCTTTTATGGTATTGGCCAAAATTTTTTTATTTCTCCTAGACTTCGTACTCTTTTGGGAAAATCGATTTCAATAAAGTTTTCCATATCTTTAAGAACATCATCGTAATAATCAAATAGATAATAGATAGTTCTGTTTCATATGTGTGCAATCTGCCTTACTAAGACTCTCGAGCATCTGGCCTATACTATATTTATGTTCAAGCTTCATCTCGTGAATTCTTGCAATAACAAGTGCTATAAAACAGGTAAGAAAGAAAGCTTGTATATGATCTTCTCTTGAAACATATACCGGGCGGGCTTCCAAATCGCTCTGCCATAACATATTGACTGAGGAAGCCGCTGTATCCGCAAAAAAAATGGTCAAGCAATACTCATCGTCTGTGGTATTCAAACAGTTATTTATATATTCATAGCCTATTTTGCCACTTTAGTAACCCCTGATTATACTTCAATTTAAAAATCCTGATGCTGCATTCTTTGAAATAGTTCTAACTGTAGGTGGGAAATGGTTCCGGGTCTTTATAACCTGGTAATACGTGCGGCAACAGCCATGGTAGGACAGACAGCAGCTAGCCGTCCATTGTACGGTATGGGCAGGTATAAAATGATACCGACGAGGTTTTTTGCCTACTTGCATCCTATATATAGGACTCCATCGTACAGTATCTAATTTATGGCTGTTCTTGGGCTTATAGGTGCCCTTATTATAAGCCTGGATTTCATTTCTGAATTGGTGACTTTCGGCGCAGTGTTTGGTTTTATCTGTGAAAATATTGCTGTTATTGTCCATTACTTCATCAAGGACTTCAAAGCATTGCTTGAAAAGAATGCTCTTGTAAATCCAGACAATGTCAAGGTAACGAAAAATTAAATCCGTAATAACTCGCGGTCTGTGCTTATCCAGGGAGGCAAGATTCAAAGCAAACAATCTTACCACCGGCTAGTCAATCCCTACCGTAACATCCCGGAAACCATCGTCCGTCTGACGGGGATCAGTCAAGGCCAAGTCAGGGAGGCCAATTCCATTTACCAGGTGCTTCCCGATTTTTAAGCTTTGTCGGGGAAAATGTACTTATCGGCCATACGGTTCAATTCGACCTCAATTTTTTAAATTGCAAGCTAAAGCCAACCGCACCAAAATTTATAACAAATTTCTTAACATTGCAGATCTGTCCAGGGTAATACTCCCATCTCTGCCGGACTATTCCCTGGATGGCTTACTGGTTCATTTTGGCATTGAGAAAGAAGGCAGGCATACCGCGATAGGGGATGCCTAGCTGGCAGCTAAAATCTTTCTCACTTTGTTCGACTTGGGCACTAAAAAAATATCGCCTGCTGCAGTGACCTGGACCATTGTTTAAAGATCAGAAGATGGTTCCGTCGCAATCCATACGTCTTTTATCAGGCCGCCAGGTAGATATTCCACAGATAACAATTCTCTTGATGATGACTTTAATTCTAACAATTTTTAGCTATCAGCTTTAAGGAGGCATTTTGCATGGTCGAAAAAGGAACCTGGACTGTTAAAAAAGGCATGGCGGAAATGCTAAAGGGTGGAGTGATTATGGATGTCACAACCCCAGAGCAGGCTAAGATAGCGGAAGATGCGGGTGCTTGCGCCGTGATGGCCCTGGAGCGTGTCCCGGCGGATATCCGGGCTGCCGGGGGAGTAGCCAGAATGGCAGACCCCACCATCATCCAGCGGATAATGGGTGCTGTAACTATCCCGGTCATGGCGAAAGCGCGTATCGGCCACTTTGTCGAAGCGCAGATCCTAGAGTCTCTGGGCGTGGATTATATTGACGAAAGTGAAGTGCTGACCCCGGCAGATGAAACCCACCATATCAACAAACATGCCTATAGAGTGCCCTTTGTTTGCGGTGCCAGAAATCTGGGTGAGGCGTTAAGGAGGATCAGCGAGGGAGCGGCAATGATCCGGACCAAGGGAGAGCCCGGCACCGGCAACGTTGTAGAAGCCGCCAGGCATATGCGGATGGTAATGGGTGAAATCCGCAGGGTTCAGCATTTGCCCAAAGAGGAACTTATGTCTGCGGCCAAGGAAATGGGTGCGCCGTACGATCTGCTAGCGCAGGTTGCCGAAATGGGTCGCCTGCCCGTGGTGAACTTCGCCGCAGGGGGTATTGCCACTCCAGCAGACGCCGCGTTCATGATGCAACTGGGTTGCGACGGCATCTTTGTGGGGTCCGGCATATTCAAGTCCAATAACCCAACTGCCCGGGCCAAGGCCATTGTGGCCGCCACCACCCATTACAACGACCCGCAAATCCTGACAGAGGTATCCAAGGATCTGGGCGAAGCCATGCCCGGCCTGGAGATAGCCACAATTTTGCCAGAGCAAAGGATGCAGGACCGCGGGTGGTAGGTTCAGTTGTCCGAATAATTTAAAAGATTTGGCCCGTAAGCATATAAAAATATATCGTTAATTGTAGGCTCTCGGGAATTAGAGTAGTTCTCGTGCCACAAGCGGTAGGAAAAGCCGCTTTCGCTTGTAGGACTTAGACATCAGACCCAGGTTACATTATTAATGTTCCAAATATTTGCAGAGAGAGACATCGTAAAAATAATTTGACATTGGAGGTAAAAATAAATGATTGTTTACGGGCCGGTGCCATCAAGACGCTTAGGCCACAGTATTGGAATAAATAATATTCCACCGAAGACTTGCTCATACTCCTGTATTTATTGTCAACTCGGAAGAACTGACAGAATGCAGGTAAAAAGACGTGAATTTTATAAGCCGGAAGAAATTTTTCATGGAGCTGAATTAAAAATTAAACAGCTCAATAGTAAAAATGAACATGTCGATTATTTTTCGTTTGTCCCTGACGGGGAACCAACTCTTGATATAAACCTGGGAACAGAGATTGACCTTTTGAGATATTTTGATATAAAAATAGCAGTTATAACCAATGCATCGCTTATTTGGATGGATGATGTAAAGGAAGATTTGATGAAAGCGGACTGGGTATCTGTAAGCATCGATGCTGTGGATGAGGATACCTGGCGTAAAATAGACAGGCCACACGGCTCATTGAGACAACAGGATATTTTTAATGGCATTATTGAGTTTTCTAAAACATATAAAGGCACACTTGTTACTGAGACTATGCTTGTAGACGGTGTAAATGATCATGATGCATGCATAAAAAAGGTGGCGGAGCATTTGGGGGTGATACATCCGAAAAAGGCTTATTTATTGGTCCCTACCCGCCCGCCAGCAGAAAACAGCATCAAAAGATCTTCAAGAGAGAGCCTTGTCAATGCTGCCGAAATCATTCGGAGCATATCCGGAGCGCATGTTGAATGCATAACCGGCGATGAAAAAGAAGAAGGTTTTTTCTTTAGCGAGGATATTGTCAATGATCTTTTAAGCATTTCATCTGTACACCCGGTTCGAGAAGATATTGTTAACGAAATTCTCGAAAAAAGGAATGTAGATAAAGCAGTGATAGACGATCTGCTAAAACGGGATATGATTGTTGAGTTTTTGTATGAAGGGAAAAAGTTTTACAGAAAAAACTTAAAAAATAAACAAAAAACATAAGGAAACGGCTTAACCGGAAAAATCGCATTTGTTTGAGAAAGGGTTGTTTTAATTGAAATAAATATTCTTATTTAAAAAATAAAAAATGAAGACTATTCTGGCCCGGGCCGAACATGGCCAAATGTTTGGCAACTCATGGACAACTATATTGTCAACTTCTGGACTTCATAGGGCAGCAATAACACCCCGCTCGATAAGCAACGCAGGGGCTATCTTAATAGAGGTGTATATTTATATTGCATTATTATCATTAATCAAAAATCAACTTTCTTCACGGGCGCTAGCTTGCAATATTTCCTGGGACTAAGTTCCACAGCTTTGTAACAAATCCGGGTGTCGCCTCCAGATTTTTCCAGGAAGGCTGAGGAACTATATCCTCGGTTTTTTTGTTTTTTATCGCCTTTATAATTGCTGGGCTTAATTGTTCTAACTCAAGTTTGGCAGTAACTACTCGGAAATATAATGGATCCAGGAATTTTTTAGTAATCATTCATATTTCGAAGGATTGCGAGATGATGTGGCAAAAACAACTGAATCTACATCTAGCTAGAACTATATAGTATTTTCCAATCCCCTCTGTCAACCCGGTTAATCCCATGATATAATACCAGTAAGGAAGTGAACAAATTGCCAGACCGAGGAAAAGTGGCACAAAAAACGCCTACCACCCTCACGACAAAGGATACAGGCAGCTACTGACTAACAAAAAGACTTTCCTGGAACTGCTACAGACCTTCGTGGCAGAGGGTTGGGTGCGTGAAATAAAAGAGGATGACCTGACGCTGGTCAACAAATCCTTCGTATCGTAGGACTTTAGTGCCAAAGAGGCCGACATAGTGTACAGAATGCGGCTGGGCGGAACCGAAATAATCTTCTACATACTCTTAGAACTACAGTCAACCGTAGACCACACAATGCCCTTCCGCTTGCTGCAATACATGGTTGAGATATGGCGGGACATCTACAAAAATACCCCGAAAAAGGAATGGAGACGCAAGAATTTCAAACTACCGCCTATTGTGCCCGCCGTTCTCTATAACGGCAAGAAAGGCTGGACGGCCCACCAAAGCTTCAGAGAGTACCAGTCGGGACACGAACAATTCCCCGGACGTTTACTTGACTTTTCCTACATCCTATTTGATGTAGTTCGCTATAGCGAGGAAGACCTGCACCGGGCAGCCAACGTGGTGTCCAGCGTATTCTACCTGGATCAGACTGTGGACCCCCGTGAATTAGTGTCTCGTCTCAGGAATTTGGCCGACGTATTGAAAGAAATGGACCAGGAACAATTCCGGCAAATAACAGTGTGGCTGAGGAACGTAATAAAGCGCAAATTGCCAGGATCACTGCAGAAGGAAATTGAACGTATACTAGATAAAACCGAGCCCCGGGAGGTGGAAAAAATGATCACCAACATTGAGCGGACGCTGGACGAGATGCAAAGGGCGGCTGAAGCAAGGGGAATGGAAAAAGGTCAAACAAAAGGCAAACTTGAAGGTAAAGTCGAAACAGCCAGAGCTGCATTAAGAGAAGGTTTAAATGTTGATATTATCTGTAAAATAACCGGACTGTCCCTGGAGACCATAATGGAACTAAAGAAAGATCTAGAAAACTAAAGCGAGAAGTGAGTTTGGCCTTTACCCCTGATAAAACGGGTAAGGGCATGTTGCATTCTCAGGGAAAAGTGCTCGGGATGGTTTTGGCCTGCGCTATGATGGTAAGTATTTACTCTTAACCAACTCAAAACTTTCCGCTGACCAGGTAGCCTTGGCTATAAAGACCTCTGGAAGGTATATATACTTATGTAAAATTAAAACCTTAGTTTTACTGGATTATAAAGTACTATAACAATCAATGATAAACATGTGACACAACCCGAAAATTGGCGCCCCTGACCGCGCTCGATAAGCGACGCAGGGGCTATTTTATTAGGTGAAACTATTATCTATGCTTATTTTTAATCAAAAATTAACTTTATTTCCTAGGGCTAAGTTCCACGACTTTGTAGCAAATCCGGGTGTCGCCTCAGATTTTCCAGGAAAGCTGAGGATCAAATGTCTCATAATTCAATATATTTTTTTGTTCATCTAATACTTAACTTCGAGCTGGTTTTTTACTGTTTCAGTGCGATGAAGCGTGCCACTTTGGAACGTTACTTTTTTAAGTTACACCTTTCGTAGACAATACGTTCAAAACAACCAAGGGAAGTTTTTTAATTGTTCCACGCCGGCAGTCAGCAAGATCTCAGGGCAAGAAAACAGCCTATGGTAAAGGGAAAAAATGCTTTGCTATAAATATTAGAAAATATGCAATTGCAATGCTAACATGGAAGGATAAATAAGTATCAAGACAAATATTATTAGGTAAGAAATTGGTAAAATGTGCATGTGCCAACTGCAGTTAGATAAGGCTTGACGAATCACCAGTGCTAAACAGGGATGGTTCTGCTGTTTATTGTTATAAACAGATTGCTGAACTTTGTTTTTACATTAAAGTTTTTTTATTTGAGAGTCATCGTTGATTAAGATTATGAGCAAAATGGCCGTTAATAGAGGTGTTAAATATGTATGAAAAACAACAACACCAGACAACAAATGATATAGAATTTCACTGTAACTTAGAATTTAATGAAGATCCACCCAAAGACATAGAAGACCTTATCAAGGTTATACTTTCTTTTTTAAAAACAAAAGCCGATGTAACTGTCTTTGTACTGTTGACGGAAAATAAAATTGGCCGGGCGTATATGGTCAAAAAGAATTTTGAACCAGAGCAGTTCAAAACTATAGCCATTCCCTCGGAAAAAAACTCACAGTTATATAACATCCTCAGTCAAAATAACGGTAAAACAAATTCTATAAAGGCCGAACTTATGCTGGATCTCTTTAGTGAAAGCGGCCATTATCCGGTAGTATTGTTGCACATGTTGCTAGCTGTAGAGCATATAGCGGCGGTAGCCCTAGCCGGTCATAAGGCAAGTCTTGTGTGGAATTTTACCGACCAAAGCATACTGGACATGCTAGGCAAGAACTTTGAGTTAAGCAAGACACAAAAGGAAAAAAGACTACTGTCCCACGCTCTGGAAAGCCTTTCTGATGTAAACAAGATTATCCTGGAAAACGGAAGTTTTGAATCAGCTCTGGCCAGTGTTTTTAATGGCGTAAACAACATTTTGGGGGCAGAGGGGGCCGGTTTTCTTTTTTATGACGAGGAAACAAAAAGTCTTACCCTGCAAAAGCCTGCTTTCGGGTCATATGATGACCAATTGATTAACCTTTATAAGGTTACGATCGAGGACGGAGGAAACGCAGTAAAGGTTTTTCAGAGTCAAGAACCTTATCTATCAAACAATGTGCCTGAGGACCCTCGCATAATTCAAAGTTTGGCAAGACTTTTTAATGTGCGAAACATTGTCAGCACGCCAGTTAAGGTAAGTAATAAGTGTATTGGGGTGTTTCACGTAATAAATAAGCCAGGTGGGTTTTCCAGTGGGGATCTAGGGATCATCAAGATGTTTGTTTCCCAACTGGCCATAGCACTTGAAAACGCATATCTCTATGATCGGGAAAAGAAAATGGCCAAGAGACTTCAGCGATTTATTGAATTAAACGAACGGCTTCTGCGTCTGGTTTTGAAAAGTGCTGGTATCCAGGCTATAACTAATACAATAGCCCTCTATTTAACTGCCGGGGTTATATTCTGCGACAACAGGCTAGTAAAAAGAGCCTGGTCGCCGCAGGATACCAATGAACTGAAAGACTTTGACCCTTCACAGTTACTAGATATGAAAGGAAGGACTTTTAAGCCTGGCAGCGGCGGATGGGTTCCTTTTAAACTACGGTATAAGGAGGACTTGTCCAGAGAAGTGGTCGCAGCCTCGATTGACGTTGACGGGAACCTACTAGGATATCTTTTTGTGATAATGGAGCCTGCCAAATATAACGAGGACTATCTTTCGGTCATCCAGCGGACAATACCGGTCTATGCTTTGGAACTGCTCAAGGAGCAAGTTGCCCGGGAGGTTATGCAAAATATCGAGGGTGACTTTGTAAGTGCCCTTTTAGATGGCAAGTATGTCGAAGAACAGATTTTCCGTCAGGCCTCAGGGCTGGGCTACGACATATCCATACCCCGCGTAGTAGTGGTTGCGGAATTAGACTCCAATGTTTGTCAGGGACAAAATATCCTAGTATCATTTTGGAGGCCTTCTCTTTATGAAATAAACCTTTACCTGAAGCATCACTACCCCCAAAGCTTTGCTGTGGCATTAAAGGAGCAATTGATTATTCTGCTGTCGTACAGCCCCTCACAGAAGTCAAGGGAACAGAATAGCCTGCTGAACACCGCGCAAATAATATGGAAGGAGCTTGAAAGAATAACTGGTAGGAAAGTGTACATAGGCATCGGACGTGTCGCTCAGGGAATAAAAGACCTAGAAGGTTCCTACAAAGATGCATTATTCAGTATTAAGTACATAAGGCAGACAAAACAGAAGAACCAGGTAGTTGCTTTCAGGGATCTGGGATTGTATCAAGCGCTAGTAGATGAAAACGCAGCCGGACATCTTTATAATCTTATGCAAGAGCTGTTAGGGCCGCTGTTGGAGTCAGACAAAAACAAGGGCACTACCTATCTGAAAACTCTAGACGAATACTTTACAGCAGGCTGTTGCATCAAGACAGCCGCGGAAATACTTTTTTGCCACGTCAACACCGTCCGCTACCGTTTGGGCCGCGCTAAAAAACTTTCCCGGATGAATGTAGACGATATTGAGCGTAGGTTTGACATGCAAATGTCATTACAAATAGCTAAGTTTTACTATCCTAATCTATTTGAGCATTCAAGTAGAAATGAATAAATTTAGATATAATAACTAAAGTTAACGGTTGCAAGTGTTTACTTTCCTTGATAAACATTGTGCCGTTATTTTCTTTATGGTTTTGAATTTACTATTGCCCTGCACATGAACTAAGCCCGAAATTAGCGGCTTTCAAAGAGTAATAATACCGAGTTTTAAGTATAAAGTTTTGTATTCCGCTTACAAAAGCACAGCATTAACTTTGTGATTTGAGCACCTACTAATATAACTAACTAGCGTTTATAATCTATTCATAAATATTTGAAAATTCAATTATTTAAGAACAGTAATTATTTACTAGACTTAGGTTTGAGTAAACATTTAAATTATTTTAATTCAAATTACTGTCAGGGCTTATATCTTTTTTTAAAAGGAGGCGAGATTAAATAGGATCCAGCTTGTTAAACGGAGCTAGCTGTGAAGTTAAAGGTAATACAAATGTGAGGAGGTTGCTGTATGAAAAATGAAGATACACACGTGAGAAAGTATTTTTTTCCAAGTATTGGTGTTGATACGGGCGGCACTTTTACTGACGTTGTAATAGTTGACGTAAATGGAAACGTAGCTATTGGAAAATCCGCAACAACACCGAAAAAATTGGAAGACGGTGTTTTGAACGCGCTAAAAGACGCCTGTGAGAAATCAAATTTTACGTTAGATAATGTTCTTCCCCGCGCGATGTCCTTTAAGCAGGGGACAACCATCGGCACCAACATCATGATTAACCGAAACGGGGCAAAAACCGGTTTAATTACCACTAAGGGTTTTGAAGATACGCTTCACTTTCAAAGAGGCGGCGGTAGAGTTGCAGGATTACAGGAGAGTGAAATCAGGCATCAGGCTGTCTGTCGTAAACCGGAACCTTTAGTCCCTAAATCTCTTATTTATGGTGTAACAGAAAGAGTCGATTGTTTTGCCAAGGTTATTATACCGCTTAATGAAGAAGAAGTCGTTGCCGCTGTTAAGGAGCTGGTCGGTAAAGGCGTGGAAGCTATTGCAGTATGCCTTTTGTGGTCTTTTGCCAACCCCGTTCACGAGAAAAGAATAAGACAAATAATAAAAGAAATAGCCCCGGAGGTATATGTCCAGATTTCCTCAGAAGTTGCCCCTGTCATTAAGGAGTACGGCCGGATGAACACTGTAGCCATTGATACGTATGTAGGTCCACCAATGATCAAATGGTACGAAATTCTGGCTAAAGAAATAAAATCAAGAGGTCATGATCATGAACTCTTAACCATGCAGGCGTGGGGCGGCGTCATGCCCTATAGTGAAATGAGTCCGATCGGAACTATCAACTCCGGTCCGGCCGGCGGTGTTTTGGCGACTAAGTTCCTTGCAGAAAATCTAGGTTTTAAGAACGTCGTTGCAACAGATGTGGGCGGCACCAGCTTTGAAGCGAGCGTTATTGCCGAGTGGCGGCCAGTTTTCCACCACGAGCCACTCATTATGAGATATCGGGTTGAAACACCCATGGTTGAAATAAGGTCAATTGGCGCCGGTGGCGGTACAATTGCCTGGGCGGACGACAGTGGCAGGTTAAGGGTCGGCCCGGTCAGTGCGGGCGCGGACCCGGGTCCCGTTTGTTATCAGATTGGCGGGACGCAACCTACAGTAACTGATGCCGATTTACTGTTAGGATACCTTAATGACGATTACTTTTTAGGCGGCAAGATGAGATTGGATAAAGCTGCGGCTCTGGAAGCATACAAAGAGCTGGGGACAAAAGTTGGCATGGATCCCATTGAAGCAGCAGCAGGTGTTTTTGATATCCAAAATGCCCATATGTCAGACATGTTAAGGGGGGTTGTGACTCAAAGAGGACATGACCCTAAAGATTTCGTTGTCTTCTGTTTTGGCGGCGGGGGGCCGCTGCATGGTTCATCATATGGTAAAGAGCTTGGGTTCAGTAAGATTTACATGTTTCAGCAATCTTCCGTTTTTTCCGCATACGGGATCGCTTTAACTGATATTGAGAGCTATGTTAATTACTTTGAACACCATCAAATGCCCATTGATCCGGAAGTGCTTTCATCCATTTATAAAGAATTAGAGGAAAAAGCGTATGCAAAAATGGCAAAAATGGGCTATGACAGGGATATGGTAGATATTAACCGGGAAATTTGCATGAAATTTGGCCGCCAGGTGCACATTGAAACAATTCCTATAGATAAAAAAGATCATTATACAATAAAAGACGTTGAAAAAATCTACAATGATTTCCTTGAACATTATCAGAAAGTATACGGAGAAGGAGCCGGATTTGTTGAAGCGGGTGTGGAAGTGCTTTCTTATGTGGTCAGGCCTTCCATTACTTCGGTAAAACCGATGTTGCCAAAGCACGCTTTGGGGACAAAGAGCTCCAAAGGAGCGTTGAAGGGAAAAAGGCCGGTTTATTTCAGTGAATATGGTGAATTCAGGGAAACAAATATTTATGACTATGACAAGCTAACAGCAGGAAATGTTATTGAGGGTGCGGGTATTATTGAGACATCGACTACTACCATGCTAATCCTCCCTAGTCAGGTTGCTACCGTGGATGAATATCTAAACGTGGTTATTGAAGGATAAATTCTAATAAGGAGGAGGTCTAACGATATGGGGAAGTTAAGCCCAGTTGAATTTGAAATACTGTCACACAGAATATATTCAATTATGAACGAAGCCAGGCAAGGTGTGATGAGGGTTTCCGGTTCACCCGTTGTTTGCGAGGCCGGCGAGTGTCTGTTTGCAGCTTACACGGCAGAAGGATATACATCAGTTACTGCCTGCGGGCTTATGCTGCATACGGTCGGTTCTCAGGGATTTGTTCAAAAAATTATTGAGGAAGAAAAGGAGTTTCCGGGTATCCATGATGGAGACATGTTTTACTATAACGATCCTGCCGTAGGTGGGATTCACGCGGCGGACCAGGCTATTTTGATGCCGTTATTTTATAAGGGAGAATTATATGGGTGGCTGGGTTCACTGACCCACACTCCTGAAACCGGTGCCATAGAACCAGGCGGGATGCCTCCAAGTTCCCGCAGCCTCGTGCATGAGGGTTTTCGTCTCCAGGGAGTGCGAATCGGTATTAACGGAAAGCTAGTTCCATCTGTTGTCAACACGATAAAAAGATCGGTACGCGACCCTGGTTATGTTATGCTTGATCAGCATGCTAAAGTTGCCGGGTTAAATATTGGCAAGGCCCGTATGACTGAAATGGTTGAAAGATATGGAATTGATACGGTAAAAGAAGTCCTTCAAGGTATGATCGACCAGTCGGAAGAATTAGCCCGGG
This sequence comes from Desulfoscipio gibsoniae DSM 7213, assembly GCF_000233715.2. Classification (GTDB taxonomy): domain Bacteria; phylum Bacillota; class Desulfotomaculia; order Desulfotomaculales; family Desulfallaceae; genus Sporotomaculum; species Sporotomaculum gibsoniae. The sequence goes on along the minus strand of NC_021184.1, from coordinate 3,927,265 downwards.
CTAAACTAAGAGAGTTGCAAGACGGGACATGGAGGATTGTAATGCACGGTGATCATGACGCTGTGGATTATAAACATTGGAAAATTCAAATAGCTGTAACCAAAAAAGACGATGAACTAATTCTTGACTTTACAGGAACATCACCGGAAAATACTGGACCGATCAACTGTATGTTACCGGGTTTAATTGGTAGTTGCTTTGTGGCTATTGCCAGTCAGTTATTCTATGAACCCATGTTGAATTATGGTCTCATGAAGCCGATAAAAATTATTGCACCGGAAGGTTCCATGGTAAATGTTGGCTCGCTATCTCCCTGCTGTATGTGCCCGCCTTACCCGGGCTGCAGCGTTTCCACCGGTTTAACTGAATTGTTTGCCAAAATGTTTTATACCAGAAGGAAATACCATCAAGATATAAATTCCGGCTGGTCAACTAACATGATCCTACCTTTCTTCGGCGGTGTTAATCAATATGGTATTTCAACTGGAAGCATGTTTTTTGATTGTTTTGCCGGAGGTACGGGAGCCGGAATCGATCGTGACGGGGTAAACACAGGAGCTGCTGAAATGAACCTGGAATCCAACGTAGCTGACGTTGAAACAAATGAAATGGTTAACCCTATGATGTACTTATGGCGAAGAGAAGCGAAGGATTCCGGCGGTCCCGGCATGTACAGGGGCGGCGCAGGGTTATCTTACTGTCAGGTTGCGCATAACACCCCGGCACTGGTTGTAGGAAATATCGGCCAGGGCAGTCAGGTTTCAACGACTCCTTCCATGTGTGGTGCATACCCAGCTTGCAGTACGAAAACTATTACTGCCCGTAATATAAATTCTTTTGAGAGATTTGCCAAGGGCGAAGTGCCTTACACCCTGGAAGATGTATATAATATATTCCCTGATGCCGTCCAGGAGCAGCCCCCGCAAAGTCCGTGTGCGCCGCACCCCGACGGCAGCATCTGGGCAGTGGACGGCCAGGTTGCTGGAGGCGGGATTGGTGATCCACTCGATCGTGATCCCGAGCTGGTAAAAATCGATTTGGAAGATGGCTATATATCCGATAGGGCTGCGCTGGAAATATATTGTGTTGTTTTGGATCCGAAATCCAATAAAGTAGATTATGAAGCCACCAAAGCTGCACGAAGGAAAGCGAAAGAAAAGCGTAAAACCCTGGCCACGTTATAGAAGGAGGAGAAATAATGCGGATTCATCAATATTTAGAAATAAATGATAACAAGAAAATAAAATGCTTAAAATGTGGTCATGTTTTGTGTGACGCAAAAGAAAATTACAAAGATTATGCACCCAGAGCTGAAAAAGATCCGGCAAGTCTGCCAGGGATAAGACCAACGATGGGGATGCATGTTTATTATGAGTATTATTGCCCCAATTGCTATACGATGCTCGATGTTGAAGTTGCTGAAAAAGGTGCTCCGCCATTGTGGGACATTCAAATTAATATGGAAAATTATGTGGAGGATACAACAGCATCAGTATCAGATAAATCTTAAATTTTGAACTTTACTGAATTGTTATCCTTTTGGGAGGAGATAATGTGGCACAATACTGGAACCCGGAATTTGAAACAATGGTATGGCCTGAAATACAGTCATACTGGTTGAATGAAGTAAAAAAGTTGATTGAGTATGTTAAAAACAACTCTGAATTTTACAGGGATCGTCTTAAATTAGTTAATTCGGAAGATATTAAAACCATTGACTCTTTGTTGAAAATACCCCTGTTGACCAAAGACGATTTACGGTCTGCTCAAGAAAACTCAGACAGAAATAATCCACTGGGTCTTTTTCAAGTAGCCCCAACTGAAAATATTGTCCAGGTGGTTTCGTCTTCAGGCACCTCCGGACGCCCTGTTTATTACGGGGTCACGCGAGATGATCTCGATAACTGGAGGGATTCAATTGCAACCTTTTTCTTTACGGCCGGGATACGTAAGGAAGATGTTGTAGGACACGTTGTGGGTACCCCCATATTCGCCGGCGGAAGCCCTTACTTTGAAGGTATCAGGCATATCGGTGCCACCGGGGTTTGGGCCGGAGGCCAGGGTAGTACCCCCAGAACGATAAAAACTTTGAAGCACCTTCATTGCACTGCTTTGGTAGGAACTACGTCTTTTGACCGTTTTCTTGGAGAACACTTCCAAGAAGTAACGGGCCTTGAGGCAAAGGAACTAGGGGTGCTTAAAGTGTTGGGTGGAGGTGAGCCGGGGCTTGGTGAAGAATCAATCCGCCGTAAGGTTAAGGAGATCTGGAATGCAGCAACGGTACGCGAAATAATGGGTTTATCAGATGTTTTGCCCGGTATGTGGGCCGAGTGTGAAGAAGAGTCGGGTATGCATTTTACTGCTCAGAAGTACGTTATGGTTGAATTAATTGACCCTACAACAGGGAACCATCTGCCGTGGGAACCGGGAGTATGCGGGGAGGCGGTTTATACCACCATCCGGAGGGAAGCGACACCTGTTTTGAGGTACCGGTCCGCAGATTTAATTCGTGTTGAAGGGGTAACCTGTAATTGTGGAAGGACTTCTCCTAGGATCCGTTGTATTGGGCGGGTTGACGATATGTTGGTATATAAGGCAATGAATGTATTTCCTTCAGCAATTCGTGATGTGGTACTTAAGCACTTTGAGCCTTTTCTTACCGGGCATCTACAAATTGTCAAAGAAAACGCTCATCAAGTCCGATTTGATACAGCAATACCTGTAGATATTGAAGTAATAAGCTTAGAAGAAAATTTACCAGCTTTAAAGCAAGAAATAGAACAAAAAGTCAGGGAATTATTGAGTGCAAGGATTGAAGTAAATCTTGTTGCACCTGACTCCCTACCGAAAACAGAATACAAGACGCCTCTTATACGAGTGCGTGGCTAGAAGTTTGTCAGATTAAAATCTACAAAGCAGAGCAAGAACTCAAGCGTCCCTAATGACCCATTGCTACCCAAATGAGAACCAATCATATAGTTATTCTCTTTCTGTGCTCACCGAAGAATGCTAAAGTAGTAATAATTCAAATTATAGTGCATAAAATAGTCGCGTCGGAAGCTTTGAGCCTTTTTAATTATATCTATGCAACGGAAATATAGTCATCAACACCAATGGTAATGAGTTCGGTTATAATTTTGTCGGTTAAGGTGAGTACCGATATGCAAGCAGGCCAAGTGATTGCCGAGATAAAATTTTTTACTATATTGAGCAGAATTATAATTATATTCTACTTTTCCATACGGGCCGCTAACCAGCAATATTTCCTGGGGCTAAGTTCCACGGCTTTATAACAAAACCGGGTGCTTCCTCCATATTTTTCCAGGAAAGCTGAGGAACAATATCCTCGGCTTTTTTGTTTTTTTATTGCTCTATAAATGATTTAGATGATGTGGCAAAAACACCTAAAACTACATCCAGCTAGAACTGTATTCTCCAATCCCCTGTTGACCCGGTTAATCCCATGATATAATACCAGTAAGGAAGTGAACAAATTGCCAGACCGAGGAAAAGTGGCACAAAACCCGCCCCATCACCCCCACGACAAAGGATACAGGCAGCTACTGACTAACAAAAAGACCTTCCTGGAACTGCTACAGACCTTCGTGGTAGAGGGCTGGGTGCGTGAAATAAAAGAGGGTGACCTGACGCTGGTCAACAAGTCCTTCGTATCGCAGGACTTTAGCGACAAAGAGGCTGACATAGTGTACAGAATGCGGCTGGGCGGAACCGATATAATCTTCTACATACTCTTAGAACTGCAGTCAACCGTAGACCATACCATGCCCTTTCGTTTGCTGCAATACATGGTTGAGATATGGCGGGACATCTACAAAAATACCTCGGAAAAGGAACGGAGACGCAAGAATTTCAAACTACCGCCCATCGTGCCCGCCGTTCTCTATAACGGCAAGAAAGGCTGGACGGCCCACCAAAGCTTTAGAGAGTACCAGTCGGGACACGAACAACTTTCCGGACGTTTACTTGACTTTTCCTACATCCTATTTGATGTAGTTCGCTATAGCGAGGAAGACCTGCACCGGGCAGCCAACGTGGTGTCCAGCGTATTCTACCTGGATCAGACTGTGGACCCCCGTGAATTAGTGTCTCGTCTCAGGAATTTGGCCGACGTATTGAAAGAAATGGACCAGGAACAATTCCGGCAAATAACAGTGTGGCTGAGGAACGTAATAAAGCGCAAATTGCCAGGATCACTGCAGAAGGAAATTGAACGTATACTAGATAAAACCGAGCCCCGGGAGGTGGAAAAAATGATCACCAACATTGAGCGGACGCTGGACGAGATGCAAAGGGCGGCTGAAGCAAGGGGAATGGAAAAAGGTCAAACAAAAGGCAAACTTGAAGGTAAAGTCGAAACAGCCAGAGCTGCATTAAGAGAAGGTTTAAATGTTGATATTATCTGTAAAATAACCGGACTGTCCCTGGAGACCATAATGGAACTAAAGAAAGATCTAGAAAACTAAAGCGAGAAGTGAGTTTGGCCTTTACCCCTGATAAAACGGGTCAAGGGCATGTTGCATTCTGTGAATGACGTGGTAGAAATAACCGGACTATCCATTGAGACCGTATTGGAACTAAAGAAAGAATAGGAAAACTAATATTAGTAGTGAAGTTAGCCCTTACCCGCACCTTTAAAAAGAGGGGTAAGGGCCTTTTGATGTTCTCAGAAATCCTTCTTTTATTTCACGCATCCAACCTTATTATAAAGCTTTATTAAATATGTTAAAATAAGTAATTGAGGGAGGGGTCACTACTTAGTGCAAGACTGAAAAAAAGGCATTGGGAAACATAAAAGAAGTCATTGAATTGTGTCTTTAAGTTAGAAAAGAACAGAGATTACCTCTTTGTTTATACATAGTTAAAATTAGATTGAAAGGGTGATGATAATGGCGCTTTCAAGGGTAAGACAGGTTATTGAACAAATAAAAACTTTCTCACAAGCTGAAAAAACCGAGTTATTTAAGACCTTGCTTAATGAAAAACTACTACCACTTTATGAAGACCACTTTACCGAAGAAGAAATTGCCGAAATAAAAACTGCCCGGCAAGAAGTGGCCCTTGGAGAGTGGGTGGATTTTGATGAGTTTCGAAAAAAATTCGATGTATAGTCTCCGCCTCTCCAAAAGAACAGCCAAATTTTTATCTAAGCTTGACAAAAACACGACAACCCGAATACTTGACAAGATTGAGTTACTGAAGGCTGATCCTTATCATTTGCCAGGAGCAAAACAATTAACTGGTCATCTAGAAGGACTATATCGGCTGCGCATCGGCAACTATCGTGCAGTGTATGAAATTAATGAAAAAGGCCATATTGTTATAGTACTTGTAGTTGGTCCGAGGGGCGATATATATAATAAGCTTTAATCTCGTATTAATAAGAAAGTAGATTAATAACTATAATCCCGCTCCCCTGTAATTGCCTGCCTAAGTTGAAAGTCTAACTTGCTATAACATTGTATGGGTTTAAGAAACTGTCGTCTCAGATATTTTCGGGAAACCTGAGGAACCCTCTTTTTCAAGGGGAAATTTATAAAAAAATTCAAACGTAAGCCCGGCATATATGTTAAAATAATCCACTAGAAACCAAAACTCCACAAAAAAAGAGCAACTATTTGCAAAACCGGTTCTACATGTTGACCTAAAAAGGGCGTATTGGATACGTTTTTTTCTTTACTTGCACCTGTTGGTATAAAGAGTTTTTAACTCATATTGAGATAAAACTACAACTGCCCTATGATTAAGAAATAGACCTCCCTGCATCTCTGGGCGGAAAGCCTCTTTATTCTCCCAGGCATAAATCAAAATCCAGGCTGGTTTATCCCTAAATAAAGCTTGTTCAAGGTATATAGGTAAAAGATAATTTTTATCTGAGGAAAGTCCTTGGTTTTTTTTAAGACCATGTTCAGCTTGGCTAATAAAGTTCTCACCACTTATCTCTACAGCTTCCAACGTATTTTTCAGTTGTTTTTTATAAAAGGTAATTAAATATTCACCGTCTTGAGGATTCATGAGTCCTACTTGATTAAACTTTTGGTTTTTCGGATCTCCATTGGTAAAAACCAGTCGGTCTATGGAAGATTTATCATAATTTTTACTGCTGGTATTAACGATTGGGTCAGGGGTCACCTCCCGAAAATATGGCAACCTTTGTTTTCCCTCTATTTGGTCAAAAATTATTTTTCCGGTTTTATACTCTACCAAAGCATGCCTCTTCTCGGTTTTATACTCCCAGAATAGATTTTCTTCGGTTCTTACAACCAACTTCGAAAGTAAAGACAAATAACGATCCCGAATTATCTTATCAGCCCGTAAAGAATTATCAAGGTATAATAGTTTGACATCCTTCACCTTGGCTGCACTATTATCTTCCTCGTGAAGGATGTTGACTACAACTTCCCAAGCACTTTTCCCCGGACCGGGAAAATTCTGATAGTATATAGCTTTGGCCAAAATCATGGGATTGGTTAGGTAAGCACTTCTGATAATGCGCGGATAATGCGTGATTTCAAAGATTACCCCAAAGGTTAGGACAAGTAATACAATGATTGATATAAATATAAGTTTCTTTCTCATGCATGCTCCTTTCAATTTTTGTATTCTATGTTAATCAGTTGGCCTGCCTCGGTTCTGGTAAGTTGTTTCCCAATTGCCATTATTCATGCAAATTATCAACCTCCTGGATGCGATCCTTTATTAAAAAGGACTATATTTGTCAAGGGAAGGTTCCAAATAAAATAACTTTTTGAAAAAATTTATTTATCACTGGACCGTTAATATGTTTAAAAAGCTAGCGCAAAGAAGCATACGGCTTTATCTCACCGGGTTGGGCGGAACCGAAATAATCTAGACTGTGGACCCCCGTGAATTAATGTCTCGTCTTAGGAAGTTGGCCGACGTATTGAAAGAAATGGACCGGGAACAATTCCGGCAAATAACAGTGTGGCTGAGGAATGTCATCAAACGCAAATTGCCAGGATCACTGCAGAAGGAAATTGAACGTATACTGGATGAAACTGAGCCCCGGGAGGTGGAAAAAATGATCACCAACATTGAGCGGACGCTGGACGAGATGCAAAGGGCGGCTGAAGCAAGGGGAATGGAAAAAGGAATTAAAGAAGGTCAAACGAGAGGCAAACTCGAAGGCAAGCTTGAAGGCAAAATTGAGGTTGTAAAAATTGCTTTGAAAAGGGCTTCTCTGTGAATGACGTGGCAGAAATAACCGGACTATCCATGGAGACCGTATTGGAACTAAAGAAAGAATTGGAAAACTAAAATTTAGAAGTGAAGTTAGCCCTTACCCTTATAAAGAGGGTAAGAGTTTTTTTGTGTTCTCAGAAAAAAGCAAAAGAGAGATCCGGTGTTTGAACAGACCGAATTGAACCAAGAGCAAGCGCTTCGGGTTGCCCCGGATACTTCTCACTTTAGTGAGGGGAAGAGGTCACTTTTTTATATGGGCCGCTAACTTGCAATATTTCCTGGGACTAAGTTCTACGGCTTTGTAACAAATCCGGGTGTCGCCTCTAGATTTTTCCAAAAAAGCTGAGGAACTATATCCTCGGCTTTTTTGTTTTTATCGCCTCTATAATGTCGGGCTTATTGTTCTAACTCAAGTTTAACATTAACCACCCTGAAAGATAATGGACTCAGGAAATACGATACGTTTGGCAGGGTATAAGTGGTCACCAGAGTAAAAATTGTAGATCGTTTTAAAGCCCTAAAAAATACGCCACATTGAACGAAATTGCCTCGGTAGTACACGTCAGTGTGGTTAACCGCTGGAAGAAGGAGTCCTTAGAAGGTGTAAAAGTCAACCAAAAAGACTCCGGGGTTTTTTATATTAAAACGGCTAGATCCTATTTGCGCTAAAAAGTTAATATTTTTATTAACCAATTGATAAAATAAGGAACCAGGGATATAATGGTGTATCAAATATCTCTGGAAAGTTAATAATAGTATTAACTTAAGGGGAATTTAAGGAACTGGTGATGAAGATGAAGTATTATGAGGATTTTTTAAAGCTTGAAGTGTTTAACTTCGAGGAAGCTCAAAAAGTAGTGGGAAGCACAGGAAACGCCAAGGTTCTCTTAAACTCATACGTAAAGAAAGGCCTTGTTAAGCGGGTGCGCAGAAATTTATACTGTGCTGTAAACCTAGAACATAGAGATGCCCCTGCCAATCGCTATTTGATCGGCAGCAAGATAAATAAAAGTGCCTACCTGACATATAATTCGGCTTTTGATGTGCATGGATTATCCCACCAGGTAAGCTTTGTGGTATATATAGCATCGGATAGCAAAATATCTGACTTTGAATTTGAAGGTATTTTATACAAGTATGTGGGTAAAGGAATCGATGAAGGGGTTGCCTGCTATCGCTCCAATGAAAAAATCAAGTTTACAGACATCGAAAGAACGGTTGTTGATTCCATAGACAGAACAGATTATTGTGGTGGACCTCATGAGTTAGATGAAATATTAAAAATATGCCCTGTCCTTGATAATGAAAAGCTGCTTAAATATTTAGAAGCCCATAATAAAAAGGTCCTATATAAAAAGGCAGGGTATTTCTTGGAGCGCCATCAGCAATCACTTGGGATAACCAATGAATTATTGAGTTTGATGGAAAAAAGGACCGGGAATACGAAAAAATATTTGAGTGAAGAGGCCCGTAGCGGCGGTGTGTTAATCAAACGTTGGGGGCTAATTGTTCCGGAGACTTTTGAAGAAAAAGGTGATTTATTTGTTTAACGCGGATAGAAAATATTATCTTGCATTGTCCGAAAAGTCAGGATTTCACAAAGATGTAATTGAGAAGGTTCATCGTCTGACAACCATACTTGAATATACAAATAGCAATGCTTTTTTAAGAGATAGATTGGTTTTAAAAGGTGGGACCGCTTTAAATCTCACTATTTTTAATTTACCTAGGCTATCCGTTGATTTAGATTTTGATTTCCACTCCTATGATGACCGGGAAACGGTGCTTAAAGATAGGATAAAGGTAAAAGAGTTGTTTCAAGCGTATTTAAATAGAGAAGGGTATACCGTTTCTCAAAAATCAAAAGATCACTTTGCTTTAGAGTCAATTGTAATCGGTTACCAAAACAATGCAGGGAATCATGATAACATAAAAATTGAGGTTAACTACTCATTAAGGCATCATATATTGCCAATAGTTAAGCGGAAAATACATACAAGTTTATTTGGTGAATTAGGCGAAGTAAGGACATTAAACGGCATCGAGCTGACAGCTTCCAAAACAGCAGCATTATTTAACCGTTTAGCAGCAAGGGACTTTTACGATTTATATAATGTGAAAAGATACAGCATTATTTCTGAAGAAGATTATGATCTTTATTGTAAAGCTGTGGTTTTTTACGGCTCTATATCTGGTGACCAGGCTAAATTAAATTTTTCCCCCAACCGGGTAAACGAGCTTACAAAGAGAACGGTTTACCAAGATTTGTATCCTATGTTAGTAAAAAGTGAGCGCCTTGATTTAGATTATGCTAAATCTGAAGTTAAGGAGTTCCTATCAAGTACGATAGTTGTTATACCAGAGCAAAAAGAGTATCTGCAGCAGTTTTTTCAAGGAAATTATAAACCAGAGCTATTATTCAGTGGTGAAATGTTGGAGAATATTAAAAACCATCCTATGGCAATTTGGAAAACTATGAACAGGCGATGAAAAATGTCCTAGAAACCAAAGACCATTATTTGACAATAACTACTGAAATCCTTCTTTTATTTCACGCACCCAACCTTATTATAAAGCTTTATTAAATATGTTAAAATAAGTAATTGAGGGAGGGTCACTACTCAGTGCAAGACTGAAAAAGAGGCATTGGGAAACATAAAAGGAGCCATTGATTGTGCCTTTAAGTTAGAAAAGAACAGAGATTACCTCTTTGTTTATACATAGTTAAAATTAGATTGAAAGGATGATGATAATGGCGCTTTCAAGCTTGGCTAAAAAAGTTCTCACCACTTATCTCCACAGCTTCCAACGTATTTTTCAGTTGTTTTTTATAAAAGGAAATTAAATATTCACCGTCTTGAGGATTCATGAGTCCTACTTGATTAAACTTTTGGTTTTTCGGATCTCCATTGGTAAAAACCAGTCGGTCTATGGAAGATTTATCATAATTTTTACTGCTGGTATTAACGATTGGGTCAGGGGTCACCTCCCGAAAATATGGCAACCTTTGTTTTCCCTCTATTTGGTCAAAAATTATTTTTCCGGTTTTATACTCTACCAAAGCATGCCTCTTCTCGGTTTTAGTGGTTCGAGAGGATTTATTGAAAAACAGTAGCAAATACACTAATAGAGCAAGTCCCAAACCGGGGAAAAACAAGGATCAAGGCAAAAAGGAATTAATCAAGTCTTTGTATATGTCCTAAACAAAAGGATGGTGAGAACGGATGAAAAAATTTATACTTGCCGAAAAACCATCGGTGGCCCGCGACTTGGCCGCAGTGCTTGGCAGCTTCCAGAAAAAAGACGGCTACCTGGAAAATGACGAGTACATAGTCTCTTGGGCTATCGGTCATCTGGTAGGGTTGGCTGAACCGGAGGATTATGACGTTCAGCTAAAAAAATGGACCCTGGATGCGCTGCCAATAATGCCAGCTAATTTTAAACTTAAAACCAACCCGAAGACAATAAAGCAGTTTAAAATCGTTAAGCAACTGGTTAACAGATCCGACGTCGGGCAGCTTGTCTGTGCCACCGACGCCGGGCGGGAAGGTGAACTTATCTTTCGCTATATTTACCGCCTTACCGGTTGTAAAAAACCTTTTATGCGGCTCTGGTTATCGGAAACCACTCCGGCAGCGGTGCAGCGGGGTTTTGCGGAACTTAAGCCCGGTGAGCAGTTTAATAACCTGGCAGCAGCTGCAGAAGCCCGCAGCCAAGCGGATTGGCTGATTGGTATTAACGCCACCCGGTCGTTTACGGTAAAGCACAACACATTATTATCCATTGGCCGGGTGCAAACTCCCACCCTGGCACTCATTGTCAACCGGGAACGCGAAATAAAGAACTTTGTACCCGAGCCCTACTGGGAACTATATGCCGAGTTTACTAAAAGCAACGGACAGGCATACACCGGCAGGTGGTTTAACGGCGAGCAAAACCGGTTCCATGCCCTACAGGCTGCCCAGGCGGTGCAAGCAAGGGTTAATAACCAGCCGGCCCATGTGCTGGAGGTGGAGGAAAAAGAGGTAGCAGAGCTCCCGCCGCTTTTGTTTAACCTTAACGACCTGCAAAAGGAGGCCAATAAAAAATATGGTCTGGCGGCAGCCAGGACATTAGAACTGGCCCAATCTCTGTACGAGACCAGGAAGTTGTTAACTTATCCCCGTACAGACAGCCGCCACTTAACAAGGGAACTGGCTAAAACCATTCCCGGCCGCCTGTCCGCATTGGCCAGCGTTACCGAATATGAGCCATATAATAATGTCACCGCAAAGGCGGCTAACACCCTGGGTAAGCGTTATGTAGATGACGGTAAAGTAAGCGACCATACAGCGCTTATACCCACGGATATCAAGCCGGTTTTGTCCAATCTGCCACCGGACGAACGTAAGATATATGACCTGGTGGCACGCCGGTTCCTGGCTATTTTCTTTCCGCCAGCCAGGTATAAACAAACTAAAGTGATAACCGAAACCGCCGGTGAAACGTTCCTTACTACCGGTAGAGTGGAACTGGACAAAGGTTGGAAAACGGTGTACGAAAGCGTAAAAAATGACCCCGATGAAGGTGAAGATAGCGGTGTAATACCCGAATTGGCCAGGGGTGAAACAGTTCAAACTACCAAAACAGAAATCAGGGAAAAAGAAACAAAGCCTCCCAAACGCTATACTGAAGCCAGCCTGCTGGCAGTCATGGAAGGGGCCGGTCGGCTGGTGGAAGACCGGGAGCTGAAAGCGGCAATGAAAGGGCACGGCCTGGGTACCCCGGCTACCAGGGCGGCTATCATTGAGCGCCTTCTCAAGGTGGGTTACATTGAGCGCCACAAGAAAACTTTAGTTCCCACCACAAAAGGTGAAACACTAATCGACCTGGTACCGGAAATAATCAAAAACCCGGAGCTTACCGGCCAATGGGAAAAAACACTGGCCGATATAGAAGCCGGAACGGCTAAACCCGGGGAATTTATGAACGGCATTAAACAGTTAACCGGTGAGATAGTTGAATTAGCCCGCAGCCAGGCAGCCAGCAATCAGGTCCAAACAAGGCGTGAAGCGTTAGGCAACTGTCCTCTTTGTGGCAAGGCAGTGATAGAGGGCAAAAAAGGCTACGGCTGCAGTGGTTACAAAGAAGGCTGTAAGTTTATTATATGGAAAGAAATTGCCGGTAAAAGTATCACCCAAAGTCAGGCTAAAACACTGCTGAAAAAAGGCAAAACCGGTATCATAAAGGGCTTTACCTCTAAAGCCGGCAAAAAGTTTGAGGCTGCATTACAAATTAATAACGGCAAGGTGGAATTCTTGTTCATCGAAAACAATAGCGGTAAAAAAGTAAGCCTGGGCCAGTGTCCAATATGCGGCAAAGAAGTAACCGAAACATCCAAAAGCTATAGTTGCAGCGGCTATAAGGAGGGCTGTAAATTCGTTATTCGGAAAGAGATAGCCGGTAAACGCATTAGCGTTCAGCAGGCCCAGAAATTATTAACAAGCGGTAAAACCGCTTTAATTAAGGGTTTTAAATCAAAAGCCGGTAAAAGTTTTAATGCATTTTTAGCACTTGGACAAGACGGAAAAGTAGAGTTTCAATTCACAGTAAAGGTGTAACCAATATGCCGAGAAAAAATACAATTGAGTTTATTATGCGTTTATTTAAAACAACTAAACGTAAAGTTTGCTTTAGAGATAATATGGACCGCATTGGCAAGCTGTACCTGCCCCTTTCATTAGTGGATAAAATGAACATCAGCGATGAAATTATCGTACAGCTGGCACCGAAAAAAAGCGATTTTCCGACCGGCGGGTATGTAACCAGATTTGTATACGAAAAGGAGACAACTAAAAAAATCCGTTTTACCGAGGATATTGCAGAAATAGGTGAGCTGGGCATAATTTATATCAGCAAAAGTATTCTGGAAATTATGGGCTTACAGGATGAAATAGCTGTGCGGGTCGTATATCGGCAAAAGGGATAGGGGGTGCTGCGGTTGGGTGTTAACCAAATGCGCGGGCCAACTGGCCTCAAATTGCCATTAAACCATAATCAACAAAAGGGCATGGAGTTAATGGAAGCATTGATCGGGCTGTTAAAGGGTGACTTCCCCATTAATCAACGGCATATGCGCTCCATGATGACCTTATCGGCCTGGTCGGAGGAAAAGTTGTTTTCTTACGCTCCTTGGATTTTAACAAACTACTTAAGCGTTTTTATCCAACCTATTCTGCCACTGCCCATCCATCAATGAGGGCTCTTTTAATTCCACTTTGCCTTTCCAGCTGTATTTGGTTGGCCAGTTCTTAAATATTTTTACGAATGTAACCAACAATTTATAGGCTAGAGGATATCTGCCTGGATGCCATTTCTTAAATTGGTTCAGTTCGACATGGACCTGCTCTGCAATTTTCATAAGCTGGTATTGGCCTTCGGTGATTTTATTCGAGGATATATATATATCAAAAGAGCCTTTTATGCACTCACTTTCAGGTAATTCTAGCAGATTCGGGAATCCACCGGGAAAATGTAGCTTTGCGCTATACATACCCTGCCCGATTTGTATTTGATTAATTTTTCCTTGTGCATCACAGTGGATTTCTGTTTCATCATGTATTACTATTTTGCCAGGTATTGCATCAAAACATAAGGGCTTTGAACCATTGGAATTGAGAGCTACTATGGTTAGTTTAGAACAATATCTTGTCAAGTATGTGCGCTGTCCGTTCATCAAAAGAGGGAGTGTCGCAGGTTCAAGGACCCGTTCATCTAGTGAACAGTGAATCTGTGTAGTTTTTCTGTACGCAAAATCTATATCATACATATAAACAAAAAAAAGCTTCTGAGGGGTTTCGATTCTTCCTCCAATTGGAGCTAATAAGGGTACGGGACGCTTACGTTTACTTGTTTCAATCACTTTTAACTCATTCTTCCTACCTTGTTTATCTGTGAAAATCAGATGAACCTGCAACCCATTTTTCGTAACTTCAAAAAAGTTTTTCTCAAAATGTGTCATCTTCAAGTCAGCAATTCCTGCACCAACGCTAAAACTTTCATCGTGATTGATACCAGATTCGTAATAGACATCAACTTTTCCATTCTTCCGATAGCGTAGAAGGCGAATCCCTCTACCATTTATCGGATCATCAAAGAATTGCGGCTCAAAGTCTTCAAATTCCTCATCCTCTTTAAAGCTAATAACTGCAAGCCTAATCATAGGCTCAAATACAAAATGAAAGGGTAAGACATATTTCATGTTGGGCCTCCCTTCTTATCTTTAATTGACATTCCCATATTACTATCACTTGCCATCCCAATTTGTTTAGTCTTATATTATTTTCACCCCGCTTTCTGTTTGCAGAGATTTTTTCACACCACCATTCAGCAGCACTAATTAAATATATTCCAATAACTGATTAGCCACATCAATCCCAGAACTGCCAAAGTAAATATGCTGTAATGAACTTGGGCAATCCGCCTCCCAATTCCCTTTTTCCATACAATCACTGTAAAAAGCACCAGTAGACAACTAAAAATCCACATAAGTGTTGGTATAAAATCAAGTAACGGATTTCCTTCTGCAGGCATGTATGCTTCTTTTGGCAATTGGTATACAGGATCAATGCCTGAAGAAAATATGTTGGCGAATAAAATCAGGATGATGATACTGGTACAAATTCCAACCCAAGAGGCAATGACAGAAAACTCAGAGTTCTTATTCTTTCTCCGTCTGAACAACCCCAAAATCTTTATAATTATCCAGTAAGTAAGCGAAATAAATATGATTAGCATTATGATTATTGCGGCTAATGCTGTAAAGCTCATAGTTGAATAAAATGGAGCTTTCGAATATGTCATGGGTCCATCGGTGGTTAACATTATTTTGCCAAAAGGATCTGTTTTAAATATAATTTTATGAAACTGGCCAAAGGCATCCTGGGTTCTTCCTTCTCTGAGATTCTGATAGACACCGGACTCAATTTCAATAAATTTATTTGTTTCTCCGCCATTAGTTACCAGGAGATATCCATCCTCATTCACATTAACATTAATAACACCCCCAGCTAAAATGCCGACAATTTTCTCATCAGTTGTAACACTTCTCCGGTTCATCTGGTATTCACCTATAAACTTATTAGCCCTTTCCCGGCTGCCTTCGTCAGGTACTCCCTTTATTTCAGCTTTAATTGGATAGTAAAAATCCATAAACTCTTGAAAAACCTCGGAATGGAGAAGCAAATTACCACCACTGTAGGAAATAAAAATTCCTGTATTCACTTCCGGCACCAAGTAAAGACCTGCGTTATAGAGCATAGTACTCCCACCATGAAAAAGTACCTCTTTGTCATTAAAGACCCCCTCCATGAATCCAAGAGTCATACCTCCCAACGTCGGATCATAGGTAAAGTGCTGCTCATGCATTTCTTTTACGGTTTCTTCCTTAAGGATTTGTCCTTCGCTATAAGCGCCACCAGATAAATGGGCTATCATGAAATTGGCCATATCTGAGGCGGTACTGCTCATACTACCTGCCGGGTCGAGCATGATATATTCGGAACTTGCTTCAGTATATGACCCATTAATAAATCTGTAGGGTTTGGCGATAAGGGCCGGCGAATCCAGCGTTGGAGGTTGCCGGTAGGTACTGTTATTCATATTCAAAGGCGTGAAAATATTTTTTTCAACATAATCTGAAAAGGGCATGCCAGATAATCTTTCTACAATATAACCTGCCAAAGCAGTACCATAATTTGAATAGGCAGCAACTTCACCAGCGGGAAATATCCTTGCAGGCAGGTAGTTCCGTACATATTCATTCAGAGGCATAAGTTCATCTGCCGAAAGTCTGAAAAGCATGTCAGGATAATCTTCAAAGCCAGGGGTGTGGGTCATCAAATGGGTCATTGTTATCGGTTTTGCTATAGTTTTCTGGAGGGGTTTTTGAAGCTGTGGTGATATTTCAAAATCTAAATATGCATTTATATCTGTGTTTAGATCCAGCTTGCCAGCTTCAACAAGCTGCATCACCGCAGTCCATGTAATCAATTTGGAAGTGGAACCAATACGAAAAAGGGTGGTATCGGCATCAACCGGGATATTATTCTCAATATCCGCCAAGCCGAATCCTTTCTTATATACAATTTCACCATCCTTCACAACCGATACTGTCGCATTTGGAATATGATATTTATCTATCTTAAAATTCATTGTATTGTCAAAAAAGTCTTCTAAGCTGGTATCTTGAATATTACTTGCAGAAGCAACAGTTGTTGATAAGGTCAAAACATAGAATATCAAAAAGCCAACGAAGGTAAGATATTTAATTCTTTTAAACATTTTATTACTCCATTTCAATTTCCTATTTCAATTGATTTTTACTAAGTCTGGCTGACAGGATCACATCATTAGCCGTACTTGATAAGATATCTATCAAGTCTTGCTTATCATAGTTATTTGGCAGTAAGTCGTTGGCAACCATTACCGAAAGTCCTAATTGAAATATCCTCATTTTCAATAATATTGTTTTTAACTCGTCCACTGTGAAACCTTCCATCTCGGGGTCCTTTTTCATCTCTTCAATTAAAACTGGTATCATTTTTTCATCATAGCTTTTCATGTAGCAATTATTTTTCATAACTAAATCTCTGAAGAGTACCTTATACTCCATGGCAAACCTTAGACTTGCCCTTCCCATATCATAGAAGGGGTCCCCCGTGCTTTCTTCGATAAAAAGCTGTTGGCTAACGCTGATAATCCTCCCTATTAAAGCTTCCATCAGTTCATTGGTGTCCTGGAAATTCGCATAGATAGGAGCAACGGAGCTGCCCATTTCTTGGGCGATTTTTCTCATGGTTACATTGTCAATTCCTTCTGTTTTAGCTATTTCAAAGGCTGCATCAATTATTTGCCCCTTTGTAAATTTTGTTTTGGGTCCCATAACATCCATCCTTTCGCATAACATATGTTATGTAACATATGTTATGCGATGTCGTAAGATAATGCAAGACTTTTTTAAAAGTTTTTTGAAATATAAAGGAAACATGTTCTAAAAAGGAATTATTTAAAATAAAACTGACACATATTAGCATGCATTTCCATTTTATTACTAAGACCAAAATCTTTTAATACCACCGTGCTAGCGGTTTTGTTCTATCCATATAACCCAATATGTCGTTTCGCAAAGCTCGACCAAGCTGCAAAAGAAATATAAGGACAGTGAGATTTTACGACAGTAAAAACAAAGAGTGACGTGGACAGCAAATGCCCATTATTCATAACCTATAAGTTGTTTCTTTTATAATGAATTAATATCGTTGACAACAACATGTTTTTTTAAGAAAGGTAAATAGCCTTGTTGCGGCTTTTTTGTACCTAGGTACTGTCGAACGCGGGCAAACACTAATGCAACTAATGATTGATGATGGTTGGCACAATTTTTTTTCTACAGGAGTTAATTTTAAGGAAAAGGATCCGAATAATAACTTAACTGGTATTTTTTTTTGGATAGTTACTGAGATAAGAAAGGATGAGATCATTTGAACGTTGATCCGTTTCGTTTAGCACAGCAAGGCAGTTCCCAAGAGAACCATATTATGAAAACCACTAATTTGTACAAGGGTGCCGTAGCCTTTCCTCTGTTCTTAGTGTCTATGGATTCCCAGGATGACCTTCAGGTTAGTGTTGTAGCCTCCTACCAGAGCAATGTGAAAAATATGGTGGAAAACAGCAACAGGGAATTTGAAAGCTCTACCCTGGGGCTTGGATGGAGTATGGAGGTTCCCCGCATCATTGTAAAGAACAGGCTCGTAAAAGAAAGCTTTGACTCCTCCTTTTATTTGGTTGCCGAAGGCGGGGTTTATCCCTTGTACCGGTTGGGAGCAGAGGGAGACGCCATAAGCTTTTATTCCGTAGAACACCCTTACTGGAAATTCTACTATTTTAATGCCTCAAAGGAAAGCCGGTGGGAAATACACAAGGAAAACGGCACTGTCTGGGTCTATGGGGGCGATGATTCCGCCATTGAGACCCGAATCCATTGGGATAACTGGGTGGGTGCTGCTTCCTCCAACGGAGGGGAAGCTTTTCCCGTAGGCTGGAGCCTGACAAGCGTGAAAAGCTTTGCCGGAAACAGTATTGCCTACACTTATGAGAAGGAAGAAGCCCAAATCGGCGACTGCTCCTATACCCGGGCCATACGTCTTATTAAAGTAGTTAGTACTTTCGGAGAGACAGCAGAAATCGTATATAAGGATAAGGAAGCTTTTGAGTGTGTCTGGCCCCATTCCTCCAAAGGCAGCAAAAACCCTTACCAGTTCAACTGTGAAAATAAATTCATTGACAGCATTCAAGTTAAAAACAGGGAAGGACAGCTATTATATGTCCAGCAGCTGGGATATGATTTTTATGATATCTTTCAAAAAGGGCAGCTTTATAAAAAACGTTTTCTCACCTCTGCAACTCAAGTCTGCTATAAAGACGCAAACATGGTCTCCGTGCCTTCCATGAAATTCGAATATGAAACCAACCGGCAGAATCCAAATCCCGGCGCACTTCTTCAGGTCACCTACCCTTACGGTCAAAAATACCGGTATTCATATAAAAATGACACTTTGCCGGCCGGCAGTCCGAAAGTAGAGTTTACAAAACCCGGCGCCGAATACACAGCCTCGGTTTATCACGCCTTGAATTATACTGTGGTACTATTCCAGAACCAAAATACGAATATTGTCCGGGTATACACCTGGAATGTTGCATGGCAGAGTTACGAGGATAGGGATATTGCCAAAGAGACAATAGAAGATGTGCAGATCCATTTAGGCTCGGACTTTTTCGTCATGTCCTACAAAATGGTCAACCAGGGAACCTATTGCTACCGGCTGTATAAAAACAATTCTTTAAGACAAGGGGAATGGACCAACGAAAAAGTGATTCAGCTTAATGAGGGATCCAGACCGGCCTTTACGTGTTCAGGGACATTTTTTGCTGTTAAGCCAAAAAGTCAAAATACACTTATTGTTTACCAATTCAATTACCTGACCAATACATGGAAGCGCCAGGATCTGCCGGTGGAGGGCTTTGACGCGCAGGCCATATCCGGGGGTGAAAATTTTATCCTGGGGGCTTTCTACAGAGATAATGCAAAATCTATGCGCCTGCAGTCCTTCTATATTGATGCCAACCACCAATGGAAAAACGGATATTTACAGGATATACCACTGGAAGTCAACTGGCAGCTCACTTCATGGAATACCGTATGGTCTGTGGGAGCATGCCAGGCAGCGGCTACCTTTGTGGCCATGAAGAGCCAGGACACGGTAACCAGCAAAATAGTCCTGCTGCGCTGGGAGGAGCTGTTCCGTTTAAAGGAAATCGAGGTATTTACTACGGAACAAAAGTTGGGCACCAAAAATCCTATTTTAACAGCTATAACCAGCGACAGTATCGTGGGGCTTGCCGAAAACATCTTCCGCTACTCTCCCGGGCGCTGGAACAAAACCTCATTGCTGCAGGTAAAACAAGGGGCGGCCTATGCCTACGCTTATGGAACCGACCTTGCCCTGGCAGTGGAACAGGTTGACAACCAGCAGAGATTTGTTGCTATGCGATTTGACCCCTACACCAATCAATGGACTTCATCCGGTGTTCCTGTCAGCAGTGTACTGCCCGGAGATGAGCCCATCTATCGTCCTGGTGTACTGGGTGATTATGCAGTCTTGGGACGCGGTCTCTTTACCCGGCAGCCTGACGAAAGCTGGAAGCTGATCTACACATTACCGGACCGTACAGACGGCAGCAGTATAGCCTTGAGCAGCGGTTTTTTAATGTACCAGCTTCAGAACAGCAGAGACACTTATGCTGTATTTTTCAGAAACAATGAATTCTACAAGCAGGTGAAGGTGGATAACCAGACATTTTTCTCAAAGGATGATACCTTTCCAAACGTGGGCCTGTATTCTTTTACTACCTACACGGGTGACAAGATGGCCACAGCCCGGACAATAACCCTGCACAAAATCGTGAACAGAGATTATTCTCTAAAAATTGATATAAACTACCTGAATCAGGTTACCTTGGATACCGGCTTTGATGAGCAGAGCTTTTATTTGAGTTACAAGCTCAGTAATGCAATGTTTTCAGGGGAAGTCCCCCAATACTCCCGCGTAAAGGTGAACCAGGCTGCCCAAACCGGGGAATACGGCTCAACGGAGTACATCTATTTCAACGGTTTAAATCCCTCAAACCCCGAAGCGGTGTATCCTCCCAATTCGGAATTTTGCAACGCCCGCGATTATTACAGTTTTTTCGCCGGGCAGCTCTATTGCACGACCCTGTTTGATGACCAGGGGAACATGACAAACCGTGATGTCAATTACCTGAAGGCCATAGATACCAACGGCTTTTGCATTTTGCCCCATAAAGTTGTGCAGGAGATATATCTGAAGCCCTATTCTGAGGATGCAAGCGGTGAATGGCTTTGTGTCAGTGAGGAAATCGAAACGGAATATGAGACTGTTTTTGGCCAGAAGAAAAAAGTTACCAAAATCAACACCAACCATAAGGGAGAGCAGACCCGTATCTCCCAGAATTTTAAGTATGCCTGGGAAGTGTATCCGGAATTCAAGAAACGGAATTATGTGTCCGCTGTGGTTTCCACCACAAAGCGAAACGATACCAAAAACCTTGTGCTGGAGGCTACAGCCAAGGAATGGGTCCAGGATGGATTTGGCAATTGGGGTGAGAGCAATACCTATGCATATACAGGAAAAGAGGATCCCAATTTCCAATTTAACGGATCCCAAAAAGGATGGCTGAAAACCAATGAAGTTACCAGCCGCCTGAAAAACGGCAGTATTGTTTCCCAAAGAGCCTTGGATGGTACGGTTACTACCATTATTTATGACCGCCTGCAAGGCTATCCTGTGGCCCACTTTAAAAATGCCGGCCCCGGTGAAGTGTTCTACTGCGGTTTTGAATCCTATGAGCAAAACGATCTATGGAGTCCGGTAGATAAAACCGTGGAGAAGAATCTCATGTTTGAGACCGGAGAGTTCTATGGCGGGAACCGCTGTTGCTGGTTGAACAAAGGCTGCGGTATTACCTTTTCAATTAAAAGCGGCAGTGGAAAATACATGATTTCCTGTGCGTTGAAGACCTCAGGCAGCGTGGAGGGTTCCGGCGTTTATTTCGGGGATACCTTTGTGCCTCTTGAAGATACACAAAACCATTGGAAAATTTTTTACAAAGTCGTTGACCTTGGAAGTGTACCCGGAAAAGTAGATATCCGAATCGTCCCGGCCAATAGCAGCGGGAAGATCCTGGTGGATGCGCTGTTTGTGACTCCAATGCTGTGTGATGCCGAAGCCTATGTTTACAATAGTTTCATGCTCACCATCGGAAAGCACCGCAACAGGCGGGATGGCAGTTATGTTCTGCATGATGTGATCCAACGCCCGATCATGGAGCTTACGGATGCCCAGAACCCTCTAAAAGCCAGTGTGTTTTATAACACCGGTAATGGAGTCAATCAAAATACCGTAAAAGGGCCGGACTTTACGCTGACGGCGGAATTTCCCAACGGGGGTCAGTTTACTGATTTCAATCGCGGCGATGATTATTTGAAATATTGGGCCGTTACCGAAAAGGGTCTCCAAATGCGGGAAAATACCGGCACAAACTATGTGTTCATGTTTGGAACAAAGCTGAATACCTGCCAGGATATCAGCTTATCCGCCAGGGGGCTTAAGCTTCATCGCAACTTGGACAGCTGGGAGCTTCACATCGGGGGCACATTGATCGAGACGGTCAAAATGAACGAAAAAGCGGATTCGGATTATACTCTGATACAGTTTGGAGAGAGATTTACTTTTCTGTGCAACGGGGCCGTGCTCTTCAGCAACAAGACCGGGAAAAGTGATCCACAGCCCATCAAAATAGAAAGCAATAATAAGCTTCAGCTCAACTATCTGATGTATGCCCCGGAACCTGCCGTAAAGATAACTTACCAGGATTATGTTGGTAAAACTCTGCAGGACCAGAGTATAACTGAGGATGGTGTACTGACAATGATGCCGGTATATTCTCCTCTTGGGCAAGCCTCAGTCCTGACAAAGGCTGTGGAAGCCAAAAATGAATTGTGGGGCTATCGCAGTGGTTTCATAACCGATTTTAATTGGGATACAGGACAGTTGAAGGGGGAAGCGGCCGAAGCCTATCCGGAGGACGGGGGTTTCCCCTACAGTAGAACGAAAACCACAATTTCACCCAAGCCCCTGCCCAAAGAATTAAGGCAACCCGGTCCGGTTTTATCACAGCATCCGGTGACAATGGACTATTTCACCAACTTGAATCAGATTTTTGGCGGGAACATAAATCTGCCGGGAGGCCAGTATTTTGTAAATCTGGTGAAAGACGGGGATGGTCTCAGTACTTATACCGTTAAGGACAAGCTGGATAATAAACTGGCTGACTGGAAGGTTTCCGAAAAAGACGGTACTCAGAACCTTACAACCTATGAATATGACGACTTCGGCCATCAGGTTCTTATTAAGTATCCCAACTACTATGACTCAAACCTTAGTCCAAGCGAGCGTGAAAAGTTTGTAAGCCGGATCCGTTACGACTTCTTTGGACGAATCGTGGAACGGACGGATGTGGATACAGGCACGACCAGGCTCGCATATAACAGTCAGGGCAAACTGCGTTTCACCCAGGATGCCGCGGGAAGTAAGCACGGTTACTATGTGTACCAGATGTTCGATGACAGGGGGAACCTTACGGAAATCGGAAGCTGCAGCGGCGTATGGGATGAGGCTGTGCTGCAGGAAAAGGCCGATGATCCTGCTTTCCGTCCTGAGAACAGCCAGTGGGCACGGAAAAACTATTATGACGGAACTGGTGATAATAGAAACCTGCTGGGCAGGCTTTGGAAAACTCTTACTTATAACGGCAGCGAGGACCATATTGTCGAAGAAGAATTCGACTATGATTCCGACGGCAATATGATTATGCGCAAGCAAAAGGTCTTGGGACAGGAGAATGTTTTGACGGCGGTGTACGACCGCAAGGGGAACCCCGTGAAACAGCAGGCAGATAACAAAGAGGAAATGAGCTATGTTTATAATACCCAGGGGCAGCTAAAGGAAGTGTACTCCGGGGGAAAATGCATAGCGGCATACACCTATAATCCGTCCGGAAAGCTGAGTACGGAAACCTTCCTGCCCGGTGAGCCCAATCAGCTTCTGCGGAATTATTCCTATAACAGTGCAGATTGGCTTTGTTCTATCAAGGATCCATTTTTTGACCAGCAGATCAGCTATTATGACACTGACGATAAAGCCATTTATTCAGGCAAGATAAAAGCTGTAAGCAACAAATTCTTAAATTCCAAGGCCGGTCCCGGCTTTTTAAAAGAATACCGCATGGAATATGACTACGATGGACTGGGGCGGCTGTTGTCTGCTGTCAATTCAATGGGGAATAAGTTCAGCTTAAGTGCTTCAAATCAATTGGCCTATGACAATAACAGCAATATGCGCAAAGAAAATGAACAGGAAATGGGTTATCAAAGCGGCAGTAATATGCTGGTTTCCCGAGGCGCCGACAGTTTTCAATATAACGAATTTGGAAGCGTCACCAAGGCCAAGGGGCTTACTTTGCAATATGATAAAGCTCTGCAGTATGTATCCTCCCTGGTTTCGGAAACCAAACAAATCAATACACAGTTTTTATATGGAGGTGATGGCCGAAAGGTAGCAGAGGTGTCACAGGACATGATAAAAACTAATGTCCATAACGTGAAGGGGAACTTATTTGTTCAAACGGAGCAAAAGACAGGGAAGCGCTCTTGCTGCCTGGCAGGTGTCGGCGGCGTATTTTCCCTGGTGGAGAATGGTAAATCCTACTATTTGGTTAAGGATTACCAGTCCTCTGTAAGGGGGATATACGACGGTCGAGGTTTGTGTGCTTCTTACAATTACCAGATTTTTGGCGAGTATTTGGGTCATGTCTACGAAGAACCACAGGCAAAAGGATTGATCAGCTTTGGATTTACCGGGCAATTGCGGGATAAGGACACCGGTTTGTATCAAATGCATTCCAGGTGGTATGACCCAACGGTGGGAAGGTTTTATTCCATCGATCCCGACAGGCAGTATGCCAGCCCTTACATTTATGGCGGCTCCGACTGGGTCAACTATATGGACCCTGACGGCGGTTGGTCGTGGGGTGTTTTTGCGGCAATCACAGGAGGTATTTTACTTGTTGTTGCGGGTGCGGTCCTTACGGTTGCTTCCGCAGGTATTGCCTCTCCCCTGGGAGCCGGACTTGTTATGTTCGGCGGCACCTTTTTATTGGGTGCAGGGATC
Organism: Desulfoscipio gibsoniae DSM 7213; assembly: GCF_000233715.2. Lineage (GTDB taxonomy): Bacteria > Bacillota > Desulfotomaculia > Desulfotomaculales > Desulfallaceae > Sporotomaculum > Sporotomaculum gibsoniae. The sequence continues at coordinate 3,902,696 of NC_021184.1, read as the reverse complement.
GGCAGTGTCTTTTATGGTATAAGCTCTGCTATAAAAGGTGAGTTTGACTATAAGGATTGGCTCATCACTGCCGGTCTGGCGGGAGCCTTTGCCAGTCTAACAGCTTTGTCCGGTATGGCAATACCTGCAGGCTTTACAATGTTTGGTATGAGCGCCGCCGCCACCAATATTGTCCTGGAAGTTGGGATAGGCGTTGTGATCGGTGGTGCCGACGGAGTAATAACAAACGGCTGCTTAAATCTCGTCCACGGAAAGAGTTTTACAGAAAACTGGGTCCAAAGCATGGTAATCGGTGCTGTTATAGGCGGTGTCTCTTCAGCCGTATTCGGGCTGGTAGGTGCCGGACGCAATTTGAAAACTCTTCATACCAATGGGGAAAACCATAACGTGCATATAGGCTTGGCCGGCCCCAAAACACAGAAACTGAGGCATTCCATGATTGCCCAGGACGGAGGTAATTGGTCTGATATTTGGCCGGGGCGGGGATTTGGAAATCCTCCTCGTGGGGTACCATTCCACGGTCGCAATGTTGACACGGTCACCATTCCAAGAGTGCCCAGGAATTTGGTTTATAATACCGGCTCTAATGTCTTTGACCTTATGACTAATAACTGTACTACCTATACCACCAGAACTTTGGCGACAGCGGATCTTTATGCACCCCTGTGGGCAAGGACTCCCAGTACCCTGTATTACTGGGGAAAATTAGTAGTTCTTTTCTAGAAGTGTAAAAAAACAATCAGAAAGGATGAGGACGATGCAAGAAAAGGATGGAAAAGTTACTATTGTAGTTACGGAGGACGTACCTTTGATAATCAAATCCTCTAAAAGCCGTACACAGTATGACGTTGTAGAGCTGGATACAGGAGGCTACATTGAGATTCACCTGCCCTGTACTTTTAAGATCGGTCAATTGATCGGAGATGAATCCGATTTTGGAGCTGCAAACGCTAACCCCTGGGGACGAGATATTATCATTACCGGGGATAGGGGCAAAAACGGAGCCAGAGGCAGAGACGGTGAAGCAGGCGGTGCCGGAACAGCGGGAGAACGGGGAGGCGACGGGGGGGACGCCCCGGACGTTACCATTGAAATTGGCGAGCTGAAAAGAAATCTTAACGTATTAAATGTAGGCGGTAGAGGCGGCGATGGCGGAAAAGGCGGAGACGGCGGTAACGGCCGTGACGGAGACGGTTCAGCAGGCGGAGCCGGTGGAGACGGCGGCAACGGCGGGAATTCCGGTAACGGCGGCAATGGCGGCAAAGTCGTCATCAAGTGCCAAAAAATGAATGACTACCAAATCATAGGTGAGTGCAAACAAGCCCCATGCGGCAACGCCGGAGCCGGCGGTCGGGGGGGGGCCGGAGGCAGCGGAAAACCTCCTGGAGCCGGCGGAAAGAGCGGCAGCAACGGTGTATTAGGGCTGTCGGGAGAAAAAGGGACTATCGATATCAATCCATAAATATCAGCTTTGAGAGGAGAGTATAAAATGAAAAACATAGAAAGAGACAGTATTTTTCCTGAGGGATGCAACGGTGTGGAACTGGACTTTTCCTATCCGCCCCACACCGAATACTTCCTTCAAAAATTCGGCGGTAAGGAACTTCTGGAGAGTGAATTTCCTTTGGTTTATCAAGCTTTTTTAAATACTCAAAAGGAGCATGCAGAGAATAAACCGGCGGCGGACAATGCCGATTCAGGTACCCCCGGGTATGGTATGGTTGATAATATTTTTTATATCAATGGTTTGACATACGATCCTAAAACAGACGTATTCACAGGGCTGAACTCCTATTTGAAAGAACAGCAAATTTCTATGATCGTTTCAGGAGCCTTGACAGACAAGACCCATAATGTTATTTTGGATAGCTGTTATGAAATCTATGATAAACCCTTTAAGGACAGTGCTAATACAGAGCTTAAATATCCTTCCATTAACCTGGTGCGGGAAGAAGATAGCGTGATCACCTCTAATGCGGATTACACCTTGGTAAAAAGGGCTTCGGCGGCCAATGGCAAATGCACGTTGTCTCATAATGCCCTTAAAGAATACGCTGCAATAAAAATTCTCGGAGGCTCGTCTTTGGTCGAAAGCTTTACCATTGATGACCCAAAAACCTCATATACCGGCAATATCCTTATTCTTTATAACAGAACCGCCGGTGAAGGAGAAGACACCAAATACTATTATCCGGATGTAAGCAAGGATAGTAATAATATGGTTGAGGTAAATATCCCGATAAAAGGGGCCATTAAATTTGTCAGCAATGTTACCAAAGCCCAATACTCTACGACTTCCTTAACTACAAATATCCTTGTGGAGTTTTCTGACAACGGCAGCATTAGTTTCAATTACTCACCTGAAGAAATAAAGAATTTCTTTGCATGGGATGCAGCCACCCATACTCTGTCATTTACTTTTCCGCGGGACTGGAACACCAAGCTGAATACAAGTGATCTTGGCACATCTACCGTCCTGACTTTAAGATGCAGTTTTTATCTTGATGTTACTTATGGGGAAGATACTAACATTGTGGGTTGCTGCATCAACAGTGTATCCACTCTGGGCCCGGGAGAACAGTACTATACCAGCACCAAGCCATCGGTTCGAGTACCTTTGATTTCGGTAAAATGGGGTTGTTATGGGAAGGATACAAAAATTACTATGGCTGACGGTTCTCAGAAGCTGATATCCGATATCAAAGCCGGGGATCAGGTCCTGTCCGATAAGAAAGAGAGCCTTACGGTAAAGGAACTTATTTATGGACACGAAGACGCAGTGATATACATGAAAACCGATGCCGGAGAGGAACTTTCGGTATCCGAATCCCACCCGGTCGTTACCCAGAGAGGTATTGTTATTGCACGTAACCTGAATGCCGGGGATCTCCTTGTTCGGGCCGACGGGAGTCAAGCTTCACTGGCTACCCTATACAAAAAGGATTATCACGATACGGTCTACAACTTGAAGATAGATTCAGTTCCCCGGGTAATTATTGCAAACGGCTTCTTGGCAGGGGACTTTGAGGGACAAAACGACCCCACCCTGACACCAAGCGAAGAAATCGCCCCCGAAACCCCTGAAGAAGCTGCCCTGCGTGAGGAATTCAACAAGCTGTATGAAAGGCTCAAGTCCAACCAGCTAAGATAACCTAAATCTTGAATATGAAATAGTTTTTAACTTGGATTTTACTTATGGTGTTTTTATCCCCGGTTAGATGTCCTAATCTACCGGGGATATCTGTTTATAGAACTCGCCCCTGAAAACCCACCCCCTTGTGGGGTGGGATGAAAGGGACATCGCCCGGTAGGGCAAAAAGTAGAGGAAAAGCCATCAAGTTTTTTAACACGATTACCGGAAAAACCTTCTGGAACAATTAGAATATGTAAGGCTATCGTAAAATAAGCCAAGAGGCTCAATTCACCCTTATGAGCTGCTTCTTTGTCAAAAAGCAAATATGTTCGAGACTTTAAGGCATTTTCAAATTTAATAGCTCTTGTCTTTAGAAAGCCTTCAATGTCAGGGTCAGCAGGGTAAATAAAAGAGGATATGACTTCATCTGTGGCAGTCATATCCTGATCCATCAGCGTTTTGAGCGGGATAAGCATCGTGTTAATCACTTTAGCCCATGCCTTTGTGCAAGTTCCACCCCTCTGCTAATTGCTTCCTCATTGGACATTGCATGATAATGGTCAACCGGGTGACCATTATCAAACAAGTGCGCTGGTTTTGCCATGATTATATAATCCGATGAATGCCCTTCTCTGATAATCCAGTATTTGTTGCCGCTATGAATTACCTTATTCCACTGTTCAGAGTCTGACACGGACTCACAACCTTTTATTGGTTTAAGGTAATTATTATCCTATAAAATGAATTCTATTAGGGATGCAACTTTGGTAAGATTGCCGTTTATTGCGACGATTATATGAGTAACTATAATTAAAAGTTAACCAGTATTATTATCTTGTTTATCAACCCGGCGGCCTTTCCGCCGGTATTTCTTTTTATCAGGCTGTACCCGGGTCTCGGGCTTTCGGTGCCATGTTTGACGGATTTTGGGCTTTTTGATTTTATCCAAATTATGCACCTCGCTTGGTTTTCGGTGGTTTTGTTGTGATTACTACCTAATTCGACAAGCGGCGGTGCATTTCCTATTTATGGCTAAAAAATTTTTATAAACTTTCGAACAGACTCTTTAAGAATATCCCCGCACCGATGGTGAGTAAGGATATAACGGCTATAAAAACCAGTGCGTTACTATCCGGCGAAAAGATGTTAAATGCCAATCCAATGGCACCCGTAAAGAATAATGTAACTCCGGAACATATGATAATGTCTCTAAATTTACTCATGTTTCACCTCACCAAATTTTTAAATGGGCTTCTATGAATAATATTAACAATGATTTAACAAAATGGACAAGATTTCTTAATATATAATTTGTAAACTATATTATATGATATTAATTATTTGTTAGTTACATATGGAGGTATAAAATATGTCAATATTCAATCTGTTTTCTGGAAATAAAAATAATTATGATAACCAAAGTCATGTTGATTCAATAAACTTTATTTCAGCTTTGGCTGATTTTTCACTGGCACACACAGAGCTTATTGCTTTTCGCGCGGCTTTAAAAATTCAACAGGTTGTTAGCCAAGCTTCGGATTTGGCGGCAACAAGTCAGGAAATGGCCGCCAATACGGAAGAAGTATCAGCTTCTTCGCAACAAATTAGCGCGACAATTCAAGAGGTAAAGAACGGTGCTTTCGATAATATTAAAAAGATCGACCACCTGGATAATCTATCCTTTGAAGTAAAGAGTACACTGGAGAAAATGATAAATGATACTAAAAACTTGGTAAACAAGATTAATAATATAGACGATATTACCCAGAATGTATCAAATATTGCTGATCAAACAAATTTGTTATCCCTAAATGCTGCCATAGAAGCTGCCAGGGCCGGGGAAAACGGCAGGGGGTTTTCCGTCGTTGCCGAAGAAGTTCGTAAACTTGCGGGCCAAACCAAATCCGCTGTTTCCGAAGTGAAAAACATATCAGACGAGATTAATGGTGAAGTTTCAATGGTAGTGGAAGCAGTGACCGGTGTGCAAACGATTTTTAATCAATATATAACAAACGTTAATTTTGTCTCGGATAAGACGCGCCACAGTGTTCAACAAATAGAGGAGTCAGCTGAAGCATCAGAAAATATCGCCCATGCGATGCAGCAGCAAGCGGTGGCCACGGAAAACCTGGCCAAGTTGGCGCAGGATTTGACAGAGTCGGTTGACTTTGGTGATGTTTTGTTAAATGACTCGGATCATCTGGTTGAAATTGTTAAACCTCATATTAGCGTTATAGAATCTGCATCCGTTGTGAGTATATTGGCGGCTAGGTTGGTGGACCATGCAGCTTTTCTGAAGCAAGCCATTCATGCTGCGGGTAAAAATGAAAAAATGGCCGGTCACCATGAATGTGCTTTTGGTAAATGGTATGACCGGAATATTGATAATTATAAACATTTAAACGAATATATGGCCATTGATGAACCGCACCGGCGAGTTCATGAAGCTTCTCATGCACTATCACAAAATAAAACTTTGGAGAATGCAGACGCTTTATTGGTTGCGTCAACCGATGTATTATTGGGTTTCATCAAACTCTTATCAAGACTCAAAGGCCAATCGGCAGCTTAAGTATAACCTTCAATTGTGTTTTTTGACCAGAGTTTAATTGATAAAATAAACGATGTTTAGAGCCAATACGAAAAAAGCGCGCCCAATAAAAAACATGTGACATAACCCGAAAATTGGCGTCCCTGACCGCGCTCGATAAGCGACGCAGGGGCTATTTTATTAGAGGTGAAACTATTATCTATGCTTATTTTTAATCAAAAATTAACTTTCTTCTCGAAAGCGAGGTTAGATAAACTTGTTAAGATTTATGAGTAACTTTATGAAATATGCTTTAACTTTCTTTACACTTGGCCTTGTATTTTTCCCTCCGTTTTTTCTAGGGCTGTATTTTGAGCCGGAAATGAGTATTCACCACTATTTTGCAGCTGCTGCTACCCTGCTGGTTCCGGTTTTACTGATTCTCCACTCACTCATTATAAATACCGGGCCTTCCTTAAATGATAAGCAAAAAACCAGTAATACGGCTGTTAGCGGCGCAGGACTCCTGGCGCCGCTTCAACAGTTGGTGACATCCCCGTATTTTCTGGCGCTGGCTGCCCTGGCGGCCGCATACGGAATTTCTTTTCTGCAGGCCATCAATCCCCGTGAGGCCCTTTTTGCCTGGCTGAGGCATATTGACTACCTGCTGACTTTTATGCTTGTTTTCCTGGCAGTGGGGATGTGGAAAACCGACCGCCCTAAAGCAGGGTTTGGGCGCTGGATGCTTATCGCCCTGACTGTTTCGGGAACAGCTATTGCCGCAGCGGGTATCCTGGCGGCCCAGGGCACCATGCCCTTACAGGGTGGGGTAACAGGTTCAGGGCGCCTGGCCTCTACCTTCCAGTACCCTAATTCCCTCGCTGCCTACCTCACGGCCATAGTGCTGCTTACCACCCACCTGGCGGTACGGGGTACTCGTGCCTTTCAGGCCGGAGCCTATGCCGCAATGGGGTTTATAATATACTTGTCTATGCTGGGAACCCAAAGCAGGGGTGCATGGCTGCTCCTGCCATTGATCCTGCTCGTTTTTATCCTGGGGCAAACAGAGCGGAAAAAGCATCTTTTATTTACGGCAGTAGCATTAGGATTGGCTTTGCTCCTGAGCGGAATAACACTATCCCCGCAGGTTCAGCAGTCACAGCCCAATTGGGGTGCTCTTTTCATGACTCTGGCGGGCTGCCTGGTGGCCGGCGCCGCCTGGGGCATAGGAGTAACACAGGCTCGTAAAGTAACCCATTTTAAAAATAGAAATAAACTCAATGACAGAAAAATCCGCCGGAAGAAGCCTGCAAATGCTGGAACTAACTTTACCAAGGTCAGAGTACCCAACAAGGCTGCCCTGGGGGCAATTTGTATCTTGTTAGTTATTGCGGCAGGGGTAGTAATAATCCTCAACAACTTAGGCAAATCTAATGATATTAGCACCTTCGTCAGTCCTGAACTAAAAAGAATCACGCATATCAATACAACAGACAGCAATTTTCAGGGCCGGCTGTTATTTTATCGTGACGCTTTTAGAATGATTCAAGATCGGCCCCTGTTTGGCTGGGGCGGAGGTGGCTGGAAGAGCGGTTATGCCGCCTACCAGTCAGTTAATTACACAACCACAGTGGTGCACAGTCATTTTATGCAGGTCTGGATTGAGGCCGGTACATTGGGCTTAGCCATGTTTACTATACCTTTCCTGCTCCTGGGCCACGGCTTTATTTCTCTCTACCGCCGGCACAAAACTTATCCCTCAGCCTCGGAAACCTGGACTGTGGGAACGGCTGCCCTGGCCCTTGGATTACATGCGGCCATTGATTTTGATCTTTCCTTCAGCAGCATGTCCTTGCTCCTCTGGGCCCTGCTGGCGCTGTTTGCTTACCGGGAAAAAATGATGGGTTTTGGGTTGCGGTTCTTTAGAAGGAAAGAATTCACCCAGGATCTGAGCAAGATGAAAGGCTCCAACGGAAAGAGAGCTTTAGGGCTAACAGTGTCACTGATTGTTTGTTTTACCCTAGCCGCAGTTCATCTGGCAGCATATACTTTCATTTTAAACAGTGCGGCAGCAAAGGCGCAGGACGCTGCCCAAGCTGCACAAGAGGGAGATACTCGGGCGGCGCTGGCACTGATTCAAGAGGCCGCCCGCTGGGACCGCTGGTCGGCCCGGTATCCCATGCTCCAGGCCCGGTTATTAACAGCCGGCAGCGGTGTTAATTCCAAGCAGTCCGCGGAAGACTATGCCGGTGCAAGCCTTGACCTGGCACGCCGGGCGGTAAAGCTGGACAGCTACAATCCCGACAACCGTTTTTTCTTGGCCCGGCTCTATCTGACCGGGGGCCAACCGGAAAAAGCCCTGGCCGAGGCCGAACAAGGCAAAAAGCTCAAACCATGGTTCATCCAAACATGCGAAGAATTTAATAGTATTCTTGTGGACATTGCGGTCCAGCAGCTCCTCCGGGGCCAGGAGGAAGCCGGGGTACATACCTTGCGCCGGGTGCTGGCAGTAACCCGGGAGGCCGTTACCAAAAAGGAAATGCTGCCGACCCGGCTGCAAAGCCTGTGGGACACACGGCGGGATCTTGACCTGACCCCGGCCCTGGCCCTTTCTGCCGGCCGGTCCGCACTGCTCCTGGAAGATGAGCAGCGGGCACGGGAATATTTGTCCATCGCCGCCAGAGCAAGTGACGAAAAGACAAAGACCCTCGCTCAGCTTTGGCTGGGCGCTGCACTGCAAAAGGCCGGGGACCCGTCGGGGGAAAAGTTGATTGCAGAGGCCCTGAAGTCCGGCCTTGAAGCAGAGAAGAACTATACAGTTTTAAAACAGCTGGTGAAATTTTAGAGAATCTCCTGCAGGACACTTCCACCTTAGAAAAAGGCGGGGTGCCCTTAAATTTTGCTTTTGTAAAATCGAAGTAACTACTTAACTTGCCAAAATACTATAAACCAGCTATGCATTTCTCCGACCTTCTTAGAGTATTGCGGTGAAATCCCGACCTGGTATGAACTGGGAAGAGAGATAAAGGTTTTCTTTAGCATTCCAGTTGCCTATATAAACGCGCTTCTTTGAAAAGAGAGGCTATGTAATGACAAATAATACTGGACCGGCGCGTTAAGCCTGCCCGGGCTGTCAATAGCCCGGGATTCTTTTTTGTCTTACGGTGATGTATAAGAACTTATGGATAATTACAAAACTAAAAAGAAAGGAGGTAAGTCTTATGAAAGAAATCAGACTGGCCACAACAACCAGTGCCCAGGACAGCGGGCTGCTTGCCCAGCTTTTATCCAGGTTCGAGTCCGAGAGCGGTTATAAGGTCCAAGTCCAGGCGGTGGGCAGCGGTCAGGCAATGGAACTGGCAAGGCGGGGCAAAGCCGACATTTTGCTTGTTCATGATCCCGAAGCAGAACAAAGGTTGATGGATGAAGGGTTCGGAACCGACAGAAGAATATTGATGCACAATGACTTTATCCTGGTAGGACCTATAGATGATCCGGCCAAGGTCAAAGGAATGCACTCCGTAATCGAAGCCTTCAAAAAGATAGTAGAAACAAAGAGCCGCTTTATCAGCCGGAATGACGTCTCCGGTACAGACAAAAGGGAAAAGGAGATCTGGCAAAAGGCAAATACAGACCCCCACGCTACCGATTACCAGGAGACAAAAAGTGGAATGGCCGAGACGCTTGCCGTTGCATCCGGTAAGAAAGGATATGTTCTGACTGACCGGGCGACATTTCTCTCCCAAAAACATGAACTCAAACTCGAGGTTATGGTCGAAGGCGATGATCTGTTGCTTAATATATACCACGTGATTCAGGTTAATCCGACCAAGTCTCCCGGCGTTAACGCTGAAGGTGCTAAAGCGTTGGCCGACTTCCTAAACGGGCCGAATGCCCAGGAAATTATCGGAAACTTCATGAAAGATAGGTTCGGTTGTTCCCTGTTCGTACCGGATGCGGGGAAAACAATGCAGGAAATAACACAGGGGAACTGGAAACAGGTTTTTGCGTCATAAACTTAATTGAGTGTTGTAATTACCAGAGGGACAACCGGCTGTGCCATTGACCCTCTGGTTTTAAGGCGGTGAAACGTCAGTTCTAGTTATCTGGGAGTGCAATTGATAAATTAATTCATTTCTTGGTAGATACACTCACAGGATTGCCATATCCAATAACCGTATTATAAGTATTAAAGACGATAATGTTACATTCAAATGGAGAGATTATAAAGGTACACCACAATGGATTATTTAAAATACACCATAGGTAAAATTTTCTTACTCATGTTAAATAGACTTACGGTTACCCCCCTTTTTTTTAAACTAGTTATGTGTTAAACTGTAAGAAATCTCCGAGCCTTTCCACCTTTAGCTATGGCAATGGTGGCTAGGCCGTAAGGGTACTTTTGGGAAACCATTGTGCCTCCCATTGTGGAAAGGAGAGCATGGTATTGTCTGCGTACTAATGTACGCGATTGACGATTATTAAGCTTTGCCCTTTTTACAACAGGGGCAAAGCTTTTTATTTTAATACTTTTTCTTTCCGAGGCAGATGACTTAAACCACAATGAATGGTGAGGGTAATCTTGCCCGGTTGGAAAGGAGAATTTAAGTGGTTGGTAATTCTTTAACAGATTTAACAGAAATAAATATAAATTTTTTGTTGGATAAGCACAGGCAAAAAATAATTAATAAAATAATTATTAAATCATTATTGCAAAAGAATACTGAAGAGGAAGCTATGCAAATGTTTCTCTGGACTCTGGCTGATATCGAACCGCCTGTTAGCTATCGAGAGCAATTAGTATTCCGTGCTTTATACAGAATGTTTCATAGTTATACTAGCGTAATAATAGATACAAAGGAAAAAGCTTTCAAGATTCTCGGTATCCCCAGGGAAATGTGGTATTGCAACCCAAATAAATTGCTTAAACAAGCAAAAATTGCTTATTGGAAGCAGTTTGAATCCCTTGATATATATAGTTTTATAGCCAATGCCGGTGATATTGGATTAAAGAAAAAGGCGTTTATGTTTTTTTCCGTAAATCGAGGCAGCTAACATGTTACATCGAGTAATATATAAATAAAAAATATTTTTGCTCCGAACCGCCTCGCCTAAGTTCAGCGATATGGTGAACGGTCAATAGGGTGTAATTGGAAACGATTATGCCTTCCTTTTGAAAAGGAGCACAGCTTATTAAGGTTTTCACCGACCGGGTAGACTGTGTTTCTTACCGTCTACCCTTTTTTATTTTTTCAGTAAAGGTGGGTTACATAATGTCAAACGCAAAAAGGAAAACAACCGAAGCAATGGTTGATTGGGTGGTGCCTTATTTAATGAACAACGGATTTAAAGGATCTTACCCAAATTACCGCCGGATACGTCCAGGGCAAATTGACCTTGTAACGTTCCAATTCTCTTGCTGTGACCAAGCTTTTTGTATTAATATTGCTAAATGCCCTCCTGAGGGAGTACGATACAAAACCGGCGAATTTGTGAAACCGTCAGAAGTGATTGCCCTGCATTGTCCCCAAAGGCTTTACCTTGGAGTGCAGGAGGGTCATTCTTATCACTGGTTTAAATGTAACCCCCGCAGGCAGGAAATAATACAAAAAGAAAAATATCCCTTCGTTACAGTATACAAGGATACCCCGCTTAAATATAAATACATGGCTGACGATATTATAAATTTATTTAAAAAACAGGCAGAACCCTGGTGGGAGAATTCCGAAGCCTGGTGGGAAAAAGGTTTACCTACCTACAACAAGCTTTTCATGGATTTTTTCTATAGTTTCCAGCAATCAAGCAATATGGTTTACCGTAATAGACGACATGCTTAGCGATACTTAACAAATAATCATGAATTTAATAATACCCTTGTTTTGATTGATTAATAAATCTTAAAATTACATATACTCAGAATTGTAATTCAGGCAGGGATTGTTAGGACCAATAGCGTATACATTTTTATTTTTCCGAATCTGTTCGCCTGTAGTCAATAAGACTATGGCGGCGAATCTATACATGGTGCGCCTGGAAACGGGCTGGCCTCCCATTGTGGAAAGGAGCCTTCATTATCTGGACACAGAGATCCGACTGGCTTCCTTTTGGCCCAACCGGATCTTTATTATTTGTCTGAAAGGAGGATAAAGTGCGTAGCGCGCCAAGGCAGGACAACTGTATCAACTACGATACCGGTTCGCAAAAGTGCCCGACATTTTTTGCAGGCAAAAGTATTTTCCTCTGTCATAGGCATTAGTCACAACCATAGACCACTCAGCCTCTCCCCACAGGAGACGGTACGGGAAGGTCCGCAGAGAATTTTTATTTACAAGTGATACCGGAGGTTAAAAAAGTGCAGCTTAATGTAAATTTAGAAAAAGCATTGGAGTACATCCTTAGCCGTATTAGCCCATTACCTGGTGAATCCATTCCCTTGATGCAGGCGCTTGGTCGTGTTGCCTTTCAGGACTTATTGGCAACCCGGGACTTGCCCTCTCACCCGCAGGCCAGCTTAGATGGCTATGCATTGCATATTAATGATTTAGGTCGGCTTGATAGCTTTAAAGTCCAAGAACGTCTTCGAAACGGCGAGTTGCCACGCTCTCCTCTCATTCCTGGGCATGCAGTCGGTGTTGTAACGGGAGGGCCCTTGCCTGGTGGAACGGGCGCGGTTATAGCTCAGGAATTGGTTACAGTGAAAGAGGATCGCGTGATTTTTACAGGTAAAACCCCCCAGGGCAGCAACATTAAAACTCCAGGCGAGGATTTTCGAGCCGGGGATCTGCTTGCGCGGGGCGGTACCCGCTTCGATGCAGGGCTGCTCGGAGTATTGGCGGCCTTTGGCAATAGTGAAGTCATGGTATACCGGCGTCCCAGGGTGATGATCCTCAGTTTAGGAAGTGAAATTGTTCCCTTTCACGCAGAACCTGTGCCGGGCCAGATTTGGGACAGCAACGGACCCCTTGTGGCATCCCTTGTAACACGTAACGGGGGACAGGTGGTCGGTGTAGAGGTCGTTAGTGAAAAGACTAACGGAGTTAAAGAGCATCTATTAAATATGCTTAAGCAGGCCGACCTTGTGCTTACCATTGGGGGCGGTGCCTCCGGAGTATGCGACAATGCCCTATCAGAACTACAGGGAATTGGAGCGGATATATTATTTTGGGGAGTTCAAATCAAGCCGGGAAGTCATAGCGGTGCGGCCATTTGGGAGTCCAAGCCAATTATATCCCTTTCCGGAAACCCGGCGGCCTGTGCAGTGGGCTACCAACTTCTAGCAGCACCTGTAATTCGCGCTTTTCAGTCCCTTGATCCTTATCCACACCGCCTTTCTGCTTTGTGTCCCGATCCATACCCAAAAAAAGGGGGACCCCGCCGTTTCCTCCGTGGACTTGCCACTTGCCATCAAGATGGGTGGAGGGTTAGCTTGCAGCCGGGCCAGAAAAACAGTATGTTGCGCTCCCTCATCGGTTGTAACGCATTAGTGGAACTGCCGGCGGGGCACCCTCCCCTGGAGCCTGGATCACGGGTATCAGTGCTGCTCTTAAATAATGCTTATACAGGAATGGAGTCTCAGGCTTGATTTTTTTGAATACTTTACGCTTAATAGTTTGCTTATCCTATTAACACTTTAACATCCTGTAGTTTCTTTAAATTTTTTGGGGGATGATTTCTGTTCGTTATGTTTTTTAAAGCATATTGGTAGTGCGCGAGCTAGACGAAAACTACAAAAATATTATACGAGGAGTGATGGTATTGGAAATGGTGAATCTCAGTATTGACGGTAAAGAGATCCAAGTTCCGGCAGGCACGACGGTACTTAATGCTGCTGAACAAGCCGGTATCCACATCCCCAGGCTTTGCTACGAACCGGACCTGAACCCCTTTGGGGCGTGCCGGCTGTGTGTGGTGGAAATACAGGGGATGCGCAACCTGCCGGCTTCGTGTGTGACAACTGTTACACCGGGCATGATTGTGCAGACCAATTCACCTGCGGTGGTGGAAGCAAGGCGTACAATACTGGAACTTTTGATTGCCAACCACCCGCAGGATTGCCTGACCTGCGAAAAAATGGGCAACTGTAAGCTGGCTCAATACTGCTATGAATATGGAGTTAAAGAAAGTCCCATGCAGGGGGAAAGGCATAATTATGCCGTAGACGACAGTAATCCATTTATCGTCCGCGACCCTAACAAATGTATTTTATGCGGTAAATGTATCCGTGCTTGTGCTGAAATTACCGGTAAAAACAACCTGGATTTTGCCTACCGCGGCTTTGATACCAAAGCGACAACCTTTTATGATGTGCCATTTGTGGAGTCCGATTGTGTCTTCTGCGGTAATTGCGTTTCCGTATGCCCCACAGGGGCACTGACGGAAAAACAAATGCAGGGCAAAGTCAGGTACTGGGAGAGCCAAAAAGTTAGAACAACCTGCCCGTTCTGCGGTTCCGGCTGTACTTTTGATTTGTGCGTCAAAGACGGTAAGGTTGTCGGTGTCGTATCCGGCCCGGAAGGTGCTGTAAACGGCCGCGCACTGTGTATTAAGGGCAGGTTTGGCTGGGATTTCATTAATAATGATCACCGGTTGACTACTCCTTTAATTAAACGCGAAGGAAAATTCGAACCTGCATCATGGGAGGAAGCACTGGATTTAATAGCAGAAAGGCTAAGTGGGATTAAAGCGAAATACGGGGCTGACTCGTTTGCCAGTCTGAGTTCCGCCAGGTGTACCAATGAAGAGAATTACCTGATGCAAAAATTTACAAGGGTGGTGATGGGCACAAACAACGTAGACCATTGTGCCCGTACCTGACACGCTCCCACAGTGGCCGGTCTGGCCACTTCCTTCGGCAGCGGCGCTATGACCAATTCAATCTCAGAAATCGAACAGGCTGAGTTATTACTGTTAATTGGCACTAATACAACCGAAGCCCACCCGGTGATCGGTTATAAAATGAGGCAGGCGGCACGTAAGGGCGCAAAACTTATTGTGGTGGACCCGCGGCGTATAGAACTTGCGGAGGAAGCCGATTACTGGCTGCGCATCAAACCGGGTACCGATATTCCATTTCTCAACGGGCTGATGCACATCATCATTGCAGAGAATTTATATGACCGGGTGTTTGTGGAAGAGCGAACCGAAAACTTTGCAGCTCTTAAAGAAACAGTTGAAAAATACACACCCGAATATGTATCAGACCTGACCGGCATACCGGTGGAAGACCTGTATGCGGTGGCCCGTCTTTATGCCGGTGCGGACAAAGCAATGGCTTTCTATACCCTTGGCATAACAGAACACGTTTGTGGAACTAATAACGTGATGAGCGTTGCCAACCTGGCTATGCTGACCGGACATATGGGACGTCCGGGCACCGGGGTCAACCCCATCCGCGGTCAAAATAACGTTCAGGGAGCCTGTGACATGGGGGCGCTGCCTAATGTGTTTTCGGGCTACCAGCGTGTGATTGACCCGGCGGCAAGAGAAAAATTTGAACAGGCCTGGGGTGTTTCTTTATCCGGTGAGCTTGGGCTGATGATCCCTGAAATGTTTGACAAGGCTAATGCCGGTGAGCTTAAGGCGATGTATATTCTTGGTGAAAACCCTGTGCTAACGGACCCCAACAGCAACCATATCCGCTCAGGGCTGGATAAGCTGGAATTCCTGGTGGTGCACGAGCTGTTCCTTACGGAAACTGCGGAATATGCCGATGTAATTCTGCCCGCTGCCAGCTTTGCGGAAACAGACGGGACATTTACCAACACCGAGCGCCGGGTACAGCGGGTTAGAAAAGCAGTTGAACCGCTGCCGGGCAAAACCAACTGGCAGGCCTTGACTGCCCTTTTCGCAAAGATGGGTTATCCCATGGGCTACAGCAGTGCCGAAGATGTTTTCCAGGAAATGGCATCACTCACGCCGTCTTATGGCGGTATAAGCTATGCCAGGATTGATAAAAATGGCCTGCAGTGGCCATGTCCAACCGCTGACCACCCGGGAACGCCTTATTTGCACGCCAATGCTTTCGTGCGGGGCAAGGGCTTATTCCAATCCATCGAGCATATTCCCCCTGCAGAAATACCCGACCGGGAATACCCGTACCTGCTATCCACAGGACGGATATTGTATCACTATAATGTGACCACGCCTTATTCAACTACCATTGCCAGCATGTGGTCGGAGGAATATGCCGAAGTTAACCCGGAAGATGCCGCCCGGTTGGGCTTTATTACCGGTGACACGGCAAGGGTAACCTCCCGGCGTGGCGAGGTTACCTCCAAAGTCAGGGTAACCGACCGGGTTCCCCCCGGCATGGTCTGGATGTCGTTCCACTACGGGGAAAGCCCTACCAACGCTTTGACCAGCGGTGCAGTGGACCCGATTACCAAAACAGGTGAGTATAAGGTTTGCGCCATTAAAATTGAGAAAATTAAGGAGGCAGTTTAACAGCGTAAAACCCCGATATCTAAGCAGTGTGTATGTTGTGACACGATATTACACGTATTGTTCCCAGTCAAGAAAGAATGGGCTTAAGTGTTATATAAATTTACATGAATAGTTGTTCCGAGCCGGTTTGTCTAAAGCAATGCTATGATTATCCGGCCGATAGGGTTTGACGGGAAACCGTCAAGCCTCCCAGTGCGGAAAGGAACGCAGTATGTGACCTGGTCTTTTTATAAGACCGGGGTGCTGTGTTTTTGCTGCACCCCGGTCTTTTTTGTTGTGGGAGAATGGAGTTTTTGAGCAGCATTTTTGATTTGATAGCGCCGCGGGTTTTGGCCGGAGAAAAAATAGAACGCAGGGATATTATTGCCCTGGGGCATGGGGGGCTTTGTTCCAATTGCCATAACTGCCGTTATCCTGATTGCGGTTTTGGCAAAGGGAATTAAACATATTAAACAACTTGTCCATAAGCTGAAACTCCGTGGCAAATTTGCTATGCGCTGTGCCTATCTGGTTGGGGGCAAGCGAAACATCACTGTCAAGTAAAGGATAGCGAAAACTAAATCTAGCATAAAGGTTAACCAAAAAGTATGAGCAGAGGTAGATCAAAAGGGTTAATCAAATTGTTAATCCCCTGGTTAATCAATCTTCCATGCTTTTTAGCGATTATATTTAATCTTTTTTCCTTTTATAATACTTAAAGCTAAGCTAACCATGCACTAGGGCATGTGAGAGATCTTTGGCAAAGCCAACTGATGATAATGGCTGATGTGATTTAATTGACAGGTCAGACATATTTGCAGTAGTTACTTTGGCTTTAAAAGTAACTGTTGAGGTAACCAGTCGATATGCTTAAAAAAACATATGGCTTAAAAAATCCCTATTTTAAATAGTAATATTTTGGCTGGTGAACTATGTCAATTATGTTAGAATTAAAATTTTCGTAAATTTCAAAGTTGAAGGATGATTGGCGAAAATTGCTTAATATATAACCAGTCGGTATGCTATAAAAGCATGCCGCTATTATAACCAGACGATATGCTTAAAAAAGCATATCGCACTCGATTTAGCTGTTTGGGGCTTATGGGGGTAAGTACACCACCTTTCGTTATGCATAAAAAAGCATAACACCGTATTAGTATTATGAGACTTTTTAAGGCGCTATTAATGCCTAGATAGAAAAAACAATCAACTTCACAAAAAAGATTGCAGGGGGGATTTCATGTAATTTTAAGGCAATTTTTCCGATTAGTAAAAATACTAAGGGGAGTGAAAGATGAGATACGCAGAGACAGGATATAACTTGGAAATTGATCTAACTACAGGAAACATTGAGAAGGTGGAAACCGACCCGAAATTAACGGAACTTCATCTGGGAGGCCTGGGTACCAGCCTCAAGATACACTGGGACAGGGTTCCCCCTGAAACTAAAGCATTTGATCCTGAGAATCTACTGATAGTAAGTTCCGGTCTTTTATGTGGCACACCAGCTTTTAGCGCTAATCGTACCCTTTTTTCCTTCATTTCTCCTCAGACGGATTTACTGGCCTATCCAATGATGGGGGGATTTTTGGCGGCGGAATTGAAGTATGCCGGTTATGACAAAATAATCATTCGCGGCAAGTCTCCCAAGCTGGTGTATATATGGATACACAATGACAAAGTAGAAATACGTGATGCTACACATTTGAAAGGCAAGGGTGCTGTTGAAACGCAAGATCTAATAAGAGATGAGATGAAAGAGCCGAGAGCCCAGGCGGCCGCTATCGGTCTGGCTGGTGAAAACCGGGTTTTTGTGGCTTCCATTGAACAGTCAAGGTCAAGTTCCAGCCGGGGCGGAGGAGGCGCCGTTATGGGGGACAAAAACCTGAAGGCGATAGCTGTCCGGGGAACAAAGGACGTTTACATTGCCCGGGGAGAAGAATTTAGGGAACTTATTATGGGTGAGGTGCTCGAATTCGTAAAATTACGGAATGAAAATAACCTTAAGATAGCGGTGCACTCACCACAGCATGGCGCCATTATTGGCTCGCCCCAAGCGATGAAATACGCTGATGAAGAGTGGCATACTACAGGTTTCGCCTGGGGAAATGCCCGCAACCGGAGAAAAGACTTTTGGACCAAGGAAATCGAGGAGAGTTGGTCTAAGAGTCAGGAGTCGGCGGTAAAGCGTTTGATTAGCTGCTTTAACTGTACGCAGCAATGCGGAGCCTTAATAGCTTTCGAAGATGTGCCAAGATTCATGATGAAATGCTTTTCTAAACTTACCTATGCCATGGCAGCTTATGTAGATAACCTTGATTTCTCCTGGAAAATAATGCAGAAGGCTACTGAATATGGGGTAGATTCATTTTCAACCCCGCAAATTATGGCCTTCGCCGTTGAGTTGTACGAAGCCGGTATTTTGACTGATGCGGATTTTGCCGGTTGCCCATCCGATAATGAGGGAAGATTTTTCTGGCTGCTGGATAAAATTGTCCGCCGGGAAGGAATTGGTGATATTTTGGCCGACGGTACTTATTGGGCAGCCCGCAAGATTGGCAATGGTGCAGAAGCATTTGATCATAATACCATTAAGAAACACGAGCAAATGAATATCAAGTTGGGCATGCTGGATCCCCTGTACTATCTTATGTATTCTACTAACGAAAAGATAAGCATTACCCAAATTGAAGGCAACTTTCCCCAGGGGGCTATTACCAAAAAAGAGGACAGGGAGAAGTTTATAAAGGATTGGATCCAGGTTCCCGATGAAAAGTTCAAGCAATATTTATTGGACTGGGAACCGCGCGGAGAAAACGCAAATCCATATTACCCGACCCCTGAAATAGCCTGTGAAATTGTAGATTGGATGGAAATGCTGCATAACATTGATGACGCCCTGGGGTTATGCGCCGGGTGGGGATCGTTTGTTTTCAAGCCCCCTTACCACATCCACAACTATCCAAAAATAATCTCGGCGGCCACTGGAATGGATATAGACAAAGACGGACTAAAGAGAATAGTTAACAGGAGCCGTAATTTACACAGAGCAATTAACAATAGAAGGGGTATGACGAGGGCTGATGAGAAACCGCCCGAGGATCACTGGCGGCGCAGATTTCCCGAGCTTGAAGAAAATTTGCTAACTACGTATTACAAATACAAGGGTTGGAATTATGACGGTATTCCCACTAAAGAAAGATTACAAGAATTAGATTTGGGTTATGTAGCCGAAGACCTTGAAAAGAGGGGGATATTAAAAGATGGCCAGGATTAAGAAGAAGATCAAGACAATCAAAGTTGATGCAGATAAATGCAATGGCTGCCGGGCCTGCGAAGTAGCCTGCTCCTTTTTTCACGCTACACCGAAATATAGCAGCAATAATCCAGCCAGGTCCCGGATTCAGGTGATTACTCACCGGCTAAAAGACATATGGCTGCCGGTATTTGCCGGTGAATATGCTCCAGCCGAATGCATGGGTAGAGATAAGTATATAATTGACG
This sequence comes from Desulfoscipio gibsoniae DSM 7213, assembly GCF_000233715.2. GTDB lineage: Bacteria > Bacillota > Desulfotomaculia > Desulfotomaculales > Desulfallaceae > Sporotomaculum > Sporotomaculum gibsoniae. The sequence continues at coordinate 3,883,104 of NC_021184.1, read as the reverse complement.
GAAAAGAATACGACGAGTGCGGCTTCTGTAGGGCTGCCTGCCCATCCAGAGATTTATTCAAAGAGCCCGATTCCGGTCTCCCTCTAAAATGCGATATGTGTGAAGAACTTGGACCAGGAGAAAAGCCGCTCTGTGTTCAGGTGTGTTTAAATGATGTTCTGATTTACGAAGAAAGGGAAGAAGAAGTCGAAGAAGAAGTAAATCTGGGGGATATGGAGATAGGATTGCAAGCATTGGTAAACAAATATGGTTTACAGAAAGTGGCAGAAACTGTTTTGCAAATGGCACAGAAGGACTGAGACATTAAAATGAAGGGAGGGAGTAAAAACTCGTGGAGATTGAAGCCCCGATCAGAGAGGTCATCGAAGAAATAAAAGAGAGCGGTGGCGACGCCGTCAAATTCTGTTACCAATGCGGAAAATGCGATACTGTTTGCCCCTGGAACAAGGTAAGAAATTTCAGTATGCGCAAACTAATCCGGGAAGCAACATTTGGTTTGACAGAAATAGAGCACGAAGAGATCTGGCGTTGTACCACCTGCGGCAAGTGCGTTCAGAGATGCCCCAGGGACGTACAGCAGATTAAAAACATGATCGCATTGCGCAGGATGGCCACGGGATATGGTGTATTTCCCACCGCCATCAAGCCTGTCCGCACCGTAAGCGCAGGCCTAACCGCAGATGGTAACCCCTTTGGTGAAGATCGCACCAAAAGGGCGGAATGGGCCAAAGGTCACTCTGTAAAGACCTTCGAAGAAGGGATGGAAATATTATATTTCCCCGGCTGCTACTTAAGCTATGACGCAAGATTAAAGAAAGTAGCTGTTGCCACAGCCAAAATCCTCAACAAGGCAGGGGTAGAATTCGGGATACTGGGCGCCGGGGAGAACTGCTGCGGTGAAAGCATCCGCAAGACAGGCAATGAGGATATATTCAAGCAATTAGCCAGGGAAAACATCAAAACCTTTATCGACAACGGGGTCAAGAAAATCCTTGTTTCTTCCCCTCATTGCTATCACACCTTCAAAAACGAGTATCCCGAATTTAATGTGCACTTTGAGATAGTGCATATTTCCCAGTATATATTCGAACTGATTAATGAGGGAAGGCTTCAGATCAGTAAAGAATATGCTAAAAAAATTACCTATCATGACCCCTGTTACCTGGGCCGGCACAATGGCATATATGACGAACCGCGGGGAGTATTACAGAAGATACCCGGTTTGGAACTGATCGAGCTGCCTGAATCCCGGGAAGATAGCCTTTGCTGCGGTATGGGCGGAGGCAGGATCTGGATGGAAACACCAATGTCTGAAAGGTTTGCCAACCTAAGACTAGAGCAAGCTATTGGGGTTGGGGCTGAAGAATTGGTTACAGCCTGCCCCTACTGCATCACCAACTTTGAGGATAGCAGGGTAGTCCTGAATTATGATGATGTTATCCAGATAAAAGACATCACGGAGGTTATCCAAGAGGTGATTTAATGATGGAAAGGCAAGACATCCAGAAGAAAATTGGCGAATTGGATATGCAGGACGTGGCAGCGGAAGTTGTCTGTAATTACTTTTCGGACGAGGGATGGTCCAGGACCTCAGTTTACGTGCCCAGTGAGATGGAGCTTACAATTTATATCAATCAGAAAGCACTGGTCACTATCCTGTGCACTGCGGCCAAGCTGAATTATCTAGTCCTGGGATATCTTTATGCGGAGGGAATTATCTCAGGTGTTGGCGACGTGGCGAGCATACGGGTGAGTGAGGAGGAATCGCTGGCCGATGTGAGGCTGAACAACTCGGGGTATGAATTGCCGGCGTTAAAGAGACTTGGATGCAGTGGTAGTTCGGTTTTTAAAACTCAGGGACAGAAGGTTGAATCAGATCTTGTTGTCACACCGTTGGAAGTGCTGTCACTGATGAAACAGTTTCAAGAGCAGATGGTGCTATATCCGCACAGTGGCGGTGTGCACACTTCAGCTCTGTCTGATACCAGGAACCTGCTGGTAGTAGCTGAGGATATCGGACGGCATAATACCTTGAACAAAATCCAGGGCGAATGTCTATTGTATGGAATATCAACCAGAGATCGATTGTTGCTGATCACTGGCCGCATATCGTCCGAAATGTTGCTCAAGGCGGCAAAGATGCAGGTGCCCGTTGTTGTTTCGCGGCATGCACCAACGAAGAACGCTATACTGCTAGCGCGTGATATGGGCATTGCCCTGGTTGGCAAGGCCCGCGGCGACCGCCTGGCGGTATTTACCCACCCGGAGCGTCTTGGCTGCTCAACAGATTAAGTACGGTACGGGTACATAAAACCTGATGAGATGAGGTGATAGAAAGTGGAAGAATTATTGAAAGAAAAAATCGAGCAACTCTGCAAAAGCCGAGGTGACAGTAATTTTGGCGACGTAATGATAGTAGGCGGCGGAATCAGTGGCATACAGGCCTCCCTAGACCTGGCCACCGCCGGTTTTAAAGTCTACCTGGTGGAAAAAGCGCCCAGCATCGGCGGCCATATGGCCCAGCTGGACAAAACCTTTCCCACTAACGACTGCTCCATGTGAATACTCTCGCCCAAGCTGGTCGAGGTCGGCCGGCATCAAAACATAGAAGTCTTCACCTATACCGAAGTAGAAAAAGTAGTGGGAGAAGCGGGCAACTTCAAAGTAACATTAAACAAAAAGCCCAAATATATCGACGAGAGCCAATGCACCGGCTGTACAACCTGCGTAGAATACTGCCCGGTCCAATACCCGGACCAATTCAACCAGGAAATATCAAACAACAAAGCAGTCCATATCTACTTCCCGCAGGCTATACCACTCGTCGCCTATATAGACGAAAGCTGTCTATACCTTAAAGAAAATAAATGCCGTATCTGCGAAGGCGTATGTAAAAACAACGCCATCGACTTTAACCAAACTCAGGAAACCAAAGAAATAAACGTAGGCGCAATAATCCTGGCCACCGGCTTTGAACCCTATGATCCAAAAGAGCGGGCGGAATATCGCTACGGCGAATTCGAGAACGTCATAACCAGCATGGACTTTGAGCGGCTGCTGAGCTCCACCGGACCATACTCAGGTGAAATACTGCGCAACTCGGACAAAAAACATCCCCATAAAATAGCCTGGATCCAATGCGTCGGCTCCAGACAAGTAACCCCGGGCGGCAACAGCTATTGTTCAGCCGTATGCTGCACCTATGCTCAAAAACACGTAATCTTAACCAAAGACCACGACGCAGAAGCCGAGTGCACCATATTCCATAACGACATCCGCTCCTACGGCAAGGACTTTGAGCAGTTCTATGAAAGAACAGCCAACCTGCCCGGAGTCCGGTTTATCAGAAGCTACACATCAATAGTGCGCGAAGACCCGGAAACCAAAAACGTCACAGTACGCTACTCCACCACCGACGATGGAGTAAAAGAAGAAGAATTCGATATGGTAGTACTATCAGTCGGATTAAATCCCCCGGTCGACGCGCAAGGCATAGCCAAAAAATTCGGCATAGAACTAAACAACCATGACTTTTGCAAAATCAACCCCGTCAACCCAATGGAGACCAACAGACCCGGGATATTTGTAAGCGGAGCCTTCCAGGGCCCTACAGACATACCCGAATCAGTCTTCAGCGCCAGCGGAGCCGGCTCCCAATGCGGAGAACTCCTGGATTACAGGCGGGGAAATCTGGCTAAAGAAAGGATATATCCTCCGGAACAGGATGTCTCCCAAGAAGAGCCGAAGGTAGGAGTATTTGTATGCCATTGTGGAGCTAACATCTCCAGAATAGTAAACGTACCATCAACAGTAGAATATGCACTAACCTTACCCAACGTCGTCTACGCCCAGGAACAACTGTTTTCATGCGCCACCAACTCCGCCCAGGAAATAACAGACATGATCAAAGAAAAAGGACTCAACCGGGTGGTAGTCGCCGCCTGCTCCCCCAGGACCCTGGAACCGTTATTCAGGGACACCCTTCGGGAAGCGGGAATAAACCAATATTACTACGAAATGGCCAACATCAGAGAACATAACTCCTGGGTTCACGCCAAAGAAAAAGAAGCAGCCACCCAAAAAGCCAAAGACATAATCCGCATGTCGGTGGCGCGGGCTACCCATTTAGAACCCTTACAAGAATTTGACCTGCCGGTAAACAAAACCGCATTAGTAGTAGGCGGCGGTATAGCCGGCATGAACTGCGCACTCTCCATAGCCAACCAGGGACATCAAGTCTACCTGATCGAAAAAGCAACAGACCTGGGCGGAATCGCGCGAAAACTGCATTATACCCTGGAAGGCCTGGATGTACAATCGTACTTGCGTGAACTTGAACGCAAAGTATATCAAAACCCACTGATACACGTATATACCAGCGCCACCATCATGGAAGCCACCGGCTACATCGGCAACTTCGTAACCAAAGTCAAGTCCGACCGGGGCGTAACAGAAATAAAACATGGCGCAGCCGTCATCGCCATCGGTGCAGATGTATACAAACCCACCGAATACCTTTACGGAGAAGACGACCGGGTAATGACCCACCTGGAACTGGAAGAACAAATCGCCGGACAAGACCAAAGGCTCATTGACGCCGAAAGCCTAGTCATGATCCAATGCGTGGGCTGCAGAAACGAAGACAGAAAATACTGCAGCCGGGTATGCTGCAGCGAATCCATAAAGAACGCCCTAAAACTAAGAGAACTAAACCCCGAAATGGACATCTACATTCTTTTCAGAGATATGAGAACATACGGACTCAAAGAAGATTATTACCGTGAAGCGGCAAGTAAAGACATAAGATTCATCCGCTACGAGCCGCAGGATAAACCTGAAGTAGAAGCCGGCGAATCGGATGAAGGCCGGCCCGTTCTAAAAGTAACCGTAACCGACCTGATTTTAGGTAAAAAGCTGGAAATAGATGCAGATCTACTCACATTAGCAGCCGCCGTCATACCATCTGCAGCAACCAAAGAAATAGCCGATTTATTCAAAGTAACCCTGAGCCCCGACGGCTTCTTCAAAGAAGCCCACGTCAAATTAAGACCTGTAGAATTCGGCACAGACGGCGTTTACCTATGTGGACTGGCACACTATCCCAAGCTAATACCGGAAACCATAAACCAGGCTTACGGAGCAGCCGGCCGGGTCTTAACGCTGCTCTCGCGTGACACAGTCGTCGCCTCGGGCTCAGTATGCGAAGTAAATGAGAAAAAATGCATGGGCTGCGGAGCATGTTCCTCGGTATGTACCTATGGCGCCATAGAACTTCGCGAAACACGACAGGGCAAAAAGGCAGTAGTAAATCCTGTGCTCTGCAAAGGAGATGGTCTTTGTAACGCCAAGTGTCCGACAGGGGCTATTACACTCAAACACTTTAACGACAAAGAAATAATGAGCCAAATTGACGTCGTAATACCAGAAGCAGAAATCATAAAACAAATTGACGCGGCGGTAGGAGAATAGAACCTGGATTACAAACAAAGGTGGTGAGGACGAATGAGTACAGGACATAAATTTACACCAAGAATACTGGGTTTTGTATGCCATTGGTGAGTATACGGCGCTGCTGACTTGGCTGGCGTGTCCAGACTACAATATACAACAGAAATGAGACTTATCCGGGTCATGTGTTCCGGAAGAGTTGACCTGGCACATGTACTCAGAGCCTTCTCAAATGGAATAGATGGAGTATTTATCGGCGGTTGCCGTTTAGGTGAATGTAACTATATTACCCATGGAAATTACCACGCACTAAACATGGTGCTTCTGGGTAGAAGAATAATAGAACACCTGGGATTAAACCCCGAAAGATTAAGAATCGAATTTATGTCCGGCAGTGAGGGAAACCTTTTTGCCGAAGTTGTTAACGATTTTGTCAAGCAGGTGAAGAACTTAGGGCCACTTGCCAAAGGGGAAGGCATAGACGAAAAAGAACTTCAGGCCAAACTCGCAGAAGTTACAAAGCTAGTCCCCTACATTAAAGTGGTCAAGCAGGAAAAACTGGCGGCACGTCTTGGGAACCCGGAAGAATACGACGGGCATTTCACAAGTGAAGAAATAGATAAGCTATTTAGTGAAGTAATCTCGTACTATATTGACCCCGAGAAGTGCCAGGCCTGTATGACTTGCGCGAGAAGATGCCCTGCAGAGGCGATCATAAGTGCCAAGAAACAGATCCATGTAATTGATCAGGATAAATGCATCAAATGCGGAACCTGCTTTGAAGCTTGCCCACCTCGTTTTGGTGCCGTGACCAGGATTTCCGGCGGGCCTGTTCCGCCTCCTATTCCTGAGGGAGAAAGAGCTGTTATCAGGAAGAGTAAAGAAGCCATGTAAAACAAGGGAAACTCGCTTAAACTTTTATGGTAAAGCCTTGTTCACTCTACGATTAAAGAAATACTTTTTATAATATTATAGTGTGCTCTCCGAGCCAGATAGCCTAAAGCATTGATGCCACGGTTTATTGGCCGTAAGGGTACGTTGGGAAACCGGCGTGCCTTCCACTGCGAAAAGGAGACCTGGATGCGGCATTTATGCCGGGCTAGCTTTGCTTTTCGCAAAACCGCCCGGCATTTTGCTTTTCTCCAAACCTGTCAGGAAAGGGACCGGTTAAGCAATAATGCAGACGACACGCATGGGGCATCAATAAATAATCTATAAAACCAGGCGGTATCATTATGTTAAACAGTCTCAAAATAAACAGCATTGAGAAAAAATGATGGCGCTCCGGTGCCGGAAAACGCTGATTCTGTAATTTAGTTTGAAATACAAGAGAGGAACGGTTTTGTAAAAATATTCCGCAGATTTGCAGCGGGGAGAGTATCAAAATGAGAAATAAAAATTTAACGGTATCCATTGAAGAAGAAGCGCAAAAAATTGTTCTAAATTCTGTTGGCTCTCTAAATTGTAGCAACATTTCTACCAAGGAAGCATCCAATCGTGTTTTAAATGAGGATATTGTACCGGATATATTGATAACTCCTGCGGATAATTCCGCAATGGAAGGTTATGCAATAATCCCGGATGGCGCACTTGGGTCATCAAAAAGGAATTCTATAAGGCTTCAAATTATAGGAGAAATACAAGCAGACGGTTACATTATCGGTAAACAAGTATCAAAAGGGACGGCAATGAGAATAATGACCGGTTCACCGATACTGGAAAGCGTTAATTCATTAATTCAGCTTGAAGCTACGAAAGAAGAAGCCGGCTATGTAAAAATGTTTTATCCCATGGTCAAGACTAACTATGTCGAAGAGGAATTATTAAAAACACTGGGCGGTCCCGAAAAGGCTTTCATAAATATCAATATCCCCAAAGATTATTACGCCATCTTGCCCCATGGTTGGAGAAGGAACTTAGCCCTGGAACAAGCCCGTGATCTCTTACTGCAGCATGCGGTCGTCTGTCCGGGGGATCGGCTGCCTTTAATGGAAGCTTTGGGACGTACAATTCGGGAAGACCTGACGGTTCAGGAAGATATACCAGGATTTAATCGTTCTTTAGTTGACGGGTATGCCCTTCTAGGTCGGGATACCGAAAATGCCGGGGATAATGCCCCGGTCAGACTCCGGGTCCTTGAAGAAGTGGCGGCTGGGAGAAATCCTCATTTTCAAGTCTCGTCCGGGACGGCGATTAAAGTGATGACGGGTGCTCCCATTCCATCGGGGGCTGATGCGGTGGTCAAATATGAAGAGGTTTGTCGGGAGGGAGCGGATATCCTGGTTTATCGCCAGGTTCTGAAGGATACTAATGTAGCCGAAGCCGGCCAGGAAATAACAGCCGGTGAAAATGTTGTTTTCAAGGGGACGCCTGTCACCCCGTCCCTGCTTGGTTTGCTGGCTGCGGCAGGGTTTAATGAGATACCTGTTCATTCAGCAGTTAAAGTTGCTATTATCAGTACAGGCAGTGAATTGGCAGGGCTAGGCCAAACTCTTGGCGCCGGCCAGATTTATAATAGCAATCAGTATTTCCTGACAGCTCTCCTCAAGACAATTGGGATAGAACCTGTTCCATTGGGAATTGTGCCTGACGAAACGGCAAAAATAGCTGATCTTGTGCATGCCGCCTTGAGAAAAGCGGATTTGGTCATTACAACGGGAGGAGTATCAGCCGGGGATTATGACCTGGTTGAAAATGCCCTGGTTATAGCGGGGGTTGAAAGCCTGTTTTCAGGAGTAACTGTCAGGCCCGGCAAGTCCTTTGTGGCGGGAAAGAAAGACGGTAAATTAATCCTGGGTTTATCAGGTCATCCGGGAGCTGCATTTACTTCTTTTGAGCTGTTGGTTAAACCGGTTTTGAAAAAGATGATGGGTTATAAAGATGTACTGCCACGTAAGGTAGAGGTTATTCTATCCAGCGATTACCATAAAAGTGATGCAAGAAGGTTGAAGGCAGCCAGGCTCTTAATTGAAGGAGGCATTGCCAGGGCAAAAATCCTTACCGGGCAGGGTATTTTGAGAACAATGGCAGATTGTAACTTGTTTGTGGATATACCACCCGGCCAAGGTATGCTTGCGGCGGGAGAAAAAGTTTCAGCATATATGATATGAAAAACACCTACAGAAAGAATAGAAAGACGAGGTTTAAATTATGAGAAGAGTAACTGAACATGTTAAACAATTAAAAAAAATGTATTCCATTGATGATGGAAGATTGAAGGGAGAGGGGGGTTGGGGGAAACTTCCTCTCTTCTGGTTCATTTTATTCCTATCATACAAGTGCACAAGAAGATGTGACTATTGTTATGCTTTTAATCAGGTTGGTGATGATAATAAATCGGAAATGGATGAGAACACATTCTCAAGACTATTAGAGTGGATTCCAGAGGTTTGGAAAGTTAATAATGTTAAAGTTAATACCATTCTTTTCCTTGGCGGAGAACCATTGTTAAGAACGGATAGAATTAAGAAAATTATGGATGCTGTCGATAAAAATACTAATGGCATCATGCAAGGAAATATTTATACAAATGGTGATTTGGTAGATAGTGTAAATTGGGATGATCTTGAAGGTATCCGATGGATAACAACAAATGTTACGGATATTAGTATTCAAGAATTATCGAGAAGAATGAAGATAATTGGTGAAAGATCAAATGTTATTGGCCAAACAATAGTAGCTACTATGGATGATTATAACTTGGATAGAATTATTGATATAACAAGATTCGGTTTAGAAAATGGATATCGTTTAAGGTACCAAAAAAATTTATTTAAAGAGTCAGACACTGAATACAAGAAAAGATTGTTGAAGAGATACCATGAATTATGTGATTTGTTGGAAAATTATATCGTTAAGGGATATGATGTTCATACTACTTTCTTGTTGGATACTTTAATTCCTTTATGGGATCTTGAATCTTCTCCGTATCCTTGTGGAAAAAGAATTGCTGCAGTATTTCCCGATGGAACGGTTGGGCCATGTATTAGAGACCATTCATTTAAAACCGGAACTATTTTTGACCCAGATCCTTTAAGTAAAATACAATGTGACATATATCATTATGATCTTGCAAAACCGGGCATCCCTGACGAATGTAAAGAATGTGAATCTAAAACCACCTGTCAGGGGGGATGTCCGCATGATAAATTGTTGTTGACCGGTACTGCATCAGGAAAATCTGCTGCATGTGATATACATAAAGAAATTATTCCGAGATTAAGATATTTAGATAAATTAAAAACAACTCGGGTCCAGATGCATAAAGGGCAAATGAGATAATCATTATTTTTATTCTCATAACCGCAGAAAAGGCATTTGGGTAGAGAGGATGAGCATATAGTGGTGCCCGATCAAGAAACATTAAGGGCCGCTTGGAAAGCTTTTGTAGATGATCAAGAGGATAACTATCGACATGTCAGGCCTACAATACTTGAATCTTGGAAACGATGCCGGCAGGCTAAGGTCAACCCGTTTCAAAAGTATGTTTATAAAACCCAAAACCAGGAATTGTTAGAAGAGAAAAAGAGAAAGAACTGTGATTGGTTAGAAATAGCTCGCCCGGTAATGACAACTTTATATCGTTTGGTTGCGGGGTCAGGCTTTATAGTCACCGTTAGCGACACTGAGGGCATATTGTTGGAAATTTTAGGTGATCAAGAGGTAATTGATGATATTGCCCGGGGGAATTTTGTTCCGGGGGCCAGTTGGAGCGAGGAGAATGCCGGTACAAATGGTGTGGGAACCGCACTGGTTGTTGGTCAGCCGCTGCAAATTTTTAGCTATGAGCATTATTGTGTCTGTTCGCATCGCTCGACTTGCTCAGCTGCACCAATTCATGGTATTGACGGAACAATTGTTGGCGTGCTCAACATGACCGGATCTTATGAAAAAGTGCATCCCCATACGTTGGGTATGGTTGTGGCCGGCGCAGACGCGATTACCCGGCAGATGGCAAGTGAAAAAGCCTGGTTGGAACGTAATGTGGCTAATAGGTTTAGGGATGCGGTGATGGAGTCAATCTCGGAGGGAATCCTTGCAACGGACCGCAGTCATACCATAATCCAGATGAATCACGCTGCTGCTGACCTGCTGTTTACTAAACCTGAATTGACTATCGGCAAAGATGTGCGCGAAGTTTTGCAAGGTGGTGGTGAGGACTGGGAATCTATTGTAACGGGCGAGAAATTTATTACCGACCTTGAACAAGACATCGTCACACCCTTTGGTATAGCCAAAATATCAGTTACCTCTCGTCCGGTCCGGGCACAGGATGGGCAAAACGAGGGCACTGTTTTGCTGCTGACAGCAATGAACCGCGTAAGGAAATTGGCTCAAAGAATGAGTGGGGCTGTTGCCAGGTTTTCTTTTGAAAATATGATCGGTGAAGATCCCGGTTTCAAAGACTGCTTAATCCAGGCCAAATCTGCTGCTCGTAGTGATGCTACCGTGTTATTACTTGGTGAGAGCGGTACCGGAAAGGATATTTTAGCTCAAGCCATACATAATGAAAGCCTGCGATCCTCCGGGCCTTTTGTGGCGATAAATTGCGGAGCCATCCCCCGCGACCTTATTGGTAGTGAATTATTCGGTTATACAGAAGGAGCTTTTACCGGCGCCAAGAAGGGCGGTAGTCCGGGAAAGTTTGAACTTGCCGATGGGGGAACTATCTTTCTTGATGAAATCGGGGATATGCCTCCGGAACAACAGGCTACCTTGCTTAGAGTTTTGGAACATAAATCAATTACACGTATTGGCGGATATAAAGTATTGCCCATTAATGTGCGTATAATTGCCGCAACCAATCGAGATTTGGGCTTAGAAGTCAAACGGGGGAATTTTCGGCAGGACCTGTATTACCGCCTTAATGTTTTTTCAATACGTTTAATGCCGCTAAGGGAACGCAAAGAGGACATTGAATTGTTGTTTAAGCATTTTTTAGAAAGGTTTTGTGCTCAGACAGGAAAGCCTGTTACCTATATTGCCCCGGGCTTATGGCCATTAATTAAAGCTTATGATTGGCCCGGCAATATTCGTGAATTGCAGAATGCCGTAGAAAGAGCCCTTCACTACCTTATAGATTCATCCTTGGGTACAGAACACCTGCCGGAAGAGGTGCAAAAGGTTGGGAGTATACTTAAATGTAATGTTAATTCAAATAAAGCTGAGTTAGTGAACGTTGAAAACGAAAAAGTAACAATTATTAAGTTGCTGCATGAGAACGGGGGAAATATTTCATATACTGCAAAGAAATTAGGTATTGCCCGGACCACTTTGTATCGCAGGTTAGTGAAGTATGGGCTACATCGAAATAAATCATTTATGACTGATTACGATACCTGATGTCCTTAATTGCTTTAATAGTCAATTGTTACTAGCGCTACAATTGTAGCGCCGATACATTTGTAGCGACGCTACAATTGCACAAGCTGGATACTATTTTTATGGTAACTTTAATAGGCGGGAGGCCAGGCCTAATGGCATTCCGCCTATTTCTATTGCACTTGCCCCGGGTGCTGATGGAAGTGGCATAGAATTTGCTTATACATATAATTGCAATACGGTAAGTTAATTTAAAAATCAAGGAGGACGTGAAAAATGACAGCAGCTAACAGGAAAACGTTTTATACAGGATGTGTCCTTTGTTATCACAGCTGCGGGGCGGAAGTGACCGTTGAAGACGGCAGGGTAGTTAAAGTTAGCGGGCTGAAATCCCATCCTCTTAATAAGGGAGAGCTTTGTCCCAAAGGCGAGGCGATGATTGAACAATTATATCATCCCGATCGGCTCAAGTACCCCTTAAAAAAAGTAGACGGGAAATGGGAAAGAATCACCTGGGAACAGGCTCTTTCAGAGATAGCATTCAAATTGAACGACCTGAAAGAAAAGTACGGCCCTTCTGTAAACGCTTTCTTTTGCGGCTCCATTGGTGTGGAGAGTCTGGAGATGGTTTCCTTAACGCACAGGTTCAGGGCTGCCCTGGATTCTCCGCAATTCTTTTCCGTTGAGAGCATCTGCTACCGGATGAGAATTCGCAGCAGACAGATAACTTTCGGGAAATACCCTGTGGAAGAAATGGATTCATCTCTTTACGTATTGTGGGGGCACAATCCGGATGCCTCGGACTTTCCCCTATCGCTCAGCATCAAGGAGAATCTGAAAAAAGGGTCCAAGGTAGTAGTAATCGACCCCCGGAAAATCCCCCTTGCCGATCAAGCTGAAATGTATATGGCGATCAGGCCGGGCACGGATGGAGCCCTTGCCCTTGCACTCATTAATGTGATTATCAATGAGAAGCTATATGACGCTGATTTTGTAGAAAAATGGACTTATGGTTTTGACCAGCTAGTACCCCACATCCAGCAGTATACCCCTGAATGGGCCGAGGGGATTACCGGGGTGCGGGCGGATGATATACGGGCCTTGGCCCGCCTTTTCTCTAAAACGAAGGGTGCCAGTATCTACCAGGGCACCTGTACCCAGGATCAAAGCGCCAACGGGAGCCAGACGGACCGGGCAATTGCAATACTCCAGTCCATTACTGGAAACATCAACGTTCCCGGGGGTTGGGTTATAAGTCCCAGGTTAAGGCTGGCCAATATCAGCCTTCCCTGCGAGGGAAAACCCCTCGGGGCTGATAAGTATCCGCTATTTTATGAGTTATGGGGTAGAACGAGCCCTTATGCTGTCCAGAACATGGTTCCTGAGAGTATCCCCGATAAACTGAAGTCGTTTATTGTTGTCGGCGGCAATCCACTGGTTACAATGCCTGATTCCAATGCGCTTAAGGAAGCATACCGGAAGCTCGACCTGCTCGTGGTGTACGAGATGTTTATGTCGGAGACAGCCCAAGAAGCCCATTATGTTTTACCTGCTGCCCACCAGCTTGAGTACTGTTCCCTTGCCTATAACTATAACGTATGCCATAGCATGCCTTATGTTATGCTGAGGGAGAAGGCTATAGAGCCCTATTATGAAAGCAAATCCATTCTGTCTTTCTACACTGAGCTTGCTCAAGCGTGCGGCATAGGCGATAAGTTCCACTGGAAGTCCGATGAGGAACTGGTAGCCGAAGAAATTGCCCCCAGCGGGGTTGATTTTGAAACCCTCAGCCAGAACAGGGGAGGCGTCTATTATAAAGAAAGGTCCTACGGGATTGATGAAAAAACTTTTGCCACGCCGACCGGTAAAATAGAAATATATAGCCAGGCCTATAAGGACGTGGGGTTTGACCCTCTGCCGACTTATCTGGAACCCAGCAAGAGTCCCCAGGGACCACTCTGGAAAGAACTTGGGGATAAGTACCCACTGGTACTATCCACCGGGACAAGGTCCTTAATTTATAATAATAGTCAACTGCATAATATCAAAGCGCTTCAACTTGAGGAGCCATATCCCAAGGCTGAGATAGGCCCGCAAACCGCTGCGAAGTATGGAGTGTCGCACGAAGATGATGTTATCATTGAGACTGACCGGGGATGGGTTAAGATGAAAGCTCATGTGGATGAAAGAATAATGGAGGGTGTGGTACTTGTTCCTCACGGCTGGCATGGAGAAGCCAATTGCAACAGGTTGACGGACTGCCAGTGCCGGGAACCGATAATGGGTTACCCTCAGTTCAAAGGTTTGCTTTGCAATATCAGGAAGGCAGGAGAACCGCAACTTGCAGGCAATTGAAGGGGCAGAAATAACCGGGCTATCCATGGAGCCGTATAGGTACAAAAAAAAGAAATAAAAAAACTAAAGTTAAAAGTGAAGTTGGCTCTTACTCCTCATAAAGAGGGGCAAGGGCTGTTTTTATTTTCTTAGTTAAAGGCAAAAGTATTTGTAATTTCATCCCCGCCCTATTGATTCATTATATCTTTTCAACTATAATAGTTAAATATTTAAAATGTTAGAATTCTAACATTTTAATCGATAGCTAATACGAATTAGGAAATAAAATATTTGCTTATGGAGGTGGTGAACATAAATTTTGATACAGCAAAAGAGATCCAAAACTTATTATTTGCCTTCATGGGGTTATTTCACGAAAAGTTTCTTCTTCGCCTTAGACAAGAATATCACGATTCTAACTGTATGCCATGCTTAAAAAAGAACCATATAAAAATCTTAAATATTTTGTACCAAAAAGATCACATAACCTCAACCGAGATTGGTAAAATGCTTGATATCGAAAAAGGTAGTCTTACCACACTGATCGACCTGCTGGAAAAGGAGGACTTCGTGACCCGCTCGGATGATCCCATGGATCGCAGGAAAACTCTAATATGCCTGAGCCCTCGTGGGAGGGAAGAGATGGATCGCGTCATGGATTTTTGTGCCCGAAAAATGGATGATATATTACACGATATTGATTCAAATGAAATTCAACAATTTCTTGCAACTTTAAAATACGCGGTTAAGTTTATGAAAGAAATATAAAGAAGCTATAAAGAAAGGTTAATGTATTTTATGAAAAAAAATTTAGACCTTAGGAATGTAAATATCGGCAAGCTGCTCTTGGAATTTTCATTGCCCGCAATTATCGGTATGTCAGTAAATGCCCTTTACAATATTATATCTCGCATATTTGTGGGTCAAGGTGTGAATTTCCTCGCTATTGCTGCCGTCACGGTAGCTCTCCCGATTATGATTCTTTTATTTGCCGTTGCCATGCTGATCGGTATTGGCGCCACGGCAATGATTTCGATTCGTCTCGGAGAACAAAAAAAAGAGGAAGCAAATAAGATAGCAGGTAATGCCACTCTTTTATTAATACTATTACCCTTAACAATTTCAGGTATTTATTTTCTATTTTCTGATCCGATCCTAAGGTTATTTGGTGCTACCAGTCAGGAGGTTTTACCTTACGCCCGGGATTATATCCATATTATTATGTTGGGTGCCGTACCGGGAGCAATTTCTTTTGGATTAAATAACTTTATCCGGGCCGAAGGAAATCCCCGGTTTGCGATGTTCACCCAAATCATTGGTGGTGTGGTCAGTATTGTTTTAAACTATGTTTTTATTTTCCAACTAGGGATGGGTATCAAAGGATCCGCTCTGGGAACTATTATTGGTCAAATCGTGTCAGCGATTTGGGTGATTAGTTATTTCCTTCGGGGAACAAGCCAAATTAAAATTAAACTTATAAACATGAAACCTCAGATTTCCATTGTTATGAAAATTATGGCCATTGGATTTGCACCTTTTGCCATGCAAATAGCCAATAGTATTCAGCAAACAATTTTAAATAAAATCGTATTGTCCTATGGTGGAGATCTAGCCCTTTCAGCGGTTGGCATTATCATGAGTGTGGGAATGATACTAATCATGCCAATTGTCGGGATCAGTCAGGGAGCCCAGCCTATAATCGGCTATAATTATGGAGCTAGGAGCTACGATAGAGTAAAAGAAGCACTGAAAAAAGGAATTTTGGCCAGTACGGTCATGGCCGTCGTTGGTTTCGTCTCCATTCGATTTTTTGCTACACCGCTTGTAGAACTCTTTAGCAAAGGGGATACTGCCCTGACCCAATTGACAGTTCACGCTCTGGTAATATTTTTTACCTGTCTCCCCATTGTGGGCTTCCAGATCCTGGGTTCAAGTTACTTCCAGGCTGTAGGTAAACCAATACAATCGACGATCCTCAGCTTATCAAGGCAGGTGCTTATCTTTATTCCACTACTGCTGATTTTGCCCAACTTCTGGGGAATTGAGGGAGTTTGGAGAACGGCACCAATTGCAGATGCTTTAGCCGTACTTCTGACATCCACATTGCTATTTTATGAGATGAAGAATATACCTCAGAAACCAGTTTTGGCTATGGAGTCAAACTAAATCACAGTGTATGGTATAATGTTTAACTGCGAGTGATTATTAGTGGTTGCTAACAAGTAACTGATTTTAGAAATTAAAAGTTTACTGCCAACTGAAAGGTATCGCCTCCCAGTAAAAAAGAAAAGGGTTGCGGGATTAATTCCGTAGCCCTTTTCTTCTTAAGCAAGGATTTGGATAATTCCTAATAGCAAAGAAGATATAGCAGAGGAGATGAATCTATGAATTATATCGTATCAATGCATATTTTTTAATATACTGGCGATGCTACGCGCCCCAGGTCACTGCGATCCACATGTCGGCCATTGTACTAGTGTTGAAAAAGAGTTTCAATTTTGCCACCGGATTAGCGGGCATTCCTATATTAACCAGCTTGCCGACAAGCAGACCGCCCAGGGCTGCATCCTTGAGGAGTGTGTCTATATTGGCAGTATCATTATCATCGGCTTTGTCGGCGACTTGGACTGAAGCCTCTGGGCTCCGGGCCAGGATGTCCACACGCGCGATGCTGTTCAGGCGGCCCTGACTCCAAAATGGGTAATGCTCCTCCCGGAGGTTGATCGATAGTTCAAATCGTTGGTTGGGTTCGTGATCCTGGCTCTTAAATTTAGCCCATTCAGTCGGAAACTCATGGCGCACGGAGAACAATCGCACTGAACCGGCGGCCTGGCCACTGGCGAGCAGCTCCTTGATGTTTGCGACGGCACCATTGCGCAGCAGTTCGCCGCCTTCCCGGGCGGTATAGCGGATGTGTAAAATGACATCGCTAATGGTGTCGTAATCGAACTGTGCCGGGTCATCCTTGCTGGGATCCGCCGGGAGTTGCAGCTGCCACTCGCTGATCACGCCTGAGTTTTCGAAGGGCAAATATCGCTCGTCGCGCAGATTGGTCTCGAACAAACCACTATCGTTTTGAGCGGAACTGGTGACGATGGATTGCAGACTGCCGAAGTAATCACTGAAACGATCGTCTTCGGCATCCTGCCGGGCATACATTCCATCACGCAATACCTGTGTTTTACGGATGCTGCTTTTCAGTAGCGTCAGGGTGCAGTTGACGCCGGCGTAAGGACCGGTGATACAAGGGATGCTCACCGCAACGGTTTTGATGCGCCGGAAATAGTGGCCGGGGCCGTCCATGTCGAAAAGCGCCTCGGGCAGCCGCACCGTGCAGCGGCCGGTGGTGCGCAGTTGGATGAGCGCGAACGGGTCAACCTGGAGCAGGCTGATGTGCTTGGTCAATTCGTATTCGCGCTGGTTGAGGTCATGATAGGCCATTTCCATGCGCTTGAGGTCCTGGTAGAGTTTCTCCCCGGCCAGCAGGCCTTCTTTACCGGCCAGGTAGCCGAACTGGATATAGCTTAATTCGGGGTTGCCCAGCTCGTGCTGCAAGGCACGCTCGGCCTTTCTCGCAATATCGAAGGCGAATTGGAAGCACTGTGAATACAAGCCCTTGACCTCGCGCTTCATCCAGGCATAAAGCGCTTTATTGGTCTTCTTGCCGGTCTTCTCGGTGCCCTCTTCGTTCAGGAAGTACTCAATTTCTTCGGCGTGCTTTATCTGCTGGCGATGGTTCTTCAGTTCCTGCTCAGCGACGGCTTCCCGGATCTGCGCGGCGCGCAGTTGCTTGAAAATCTGGGTGATCTCGCCGGCCGCAAGGTTGCTTTGGAAGACCCAATCCTGCTCCCGGCGGGAGTAAGAGCCAATTCTTGCTGCGTTGCCCGACTCAAAGGCTTTCTTATCGGCATCAGTTTTCGCAAAGCTGGCCCAGAAGGACATTGTTCGTGAGAGCGCTGAGCCTCCGAAACTTATATGGCCTCCTATACCCCAGTAATGAAAATCAAAACCAAGTTCTGGAAGCAGGCTCAAACCAGTGGCAATCTTGTCTTTCGTTGCCGCATCTTCGTTTAATTCACGGGCTGCGTGAATCTTGGCAATTTCTTCTCGTTCATAGCTGCTGATGATCTTGCCACCCGAGTCACCTAACTCCTGCGCAATATCCACCTGGATCTCGCGCGGTGCCACCTCCGATTCTTCCATCGTGAACTTCATCTTATCCAGGCTGTCCCTGTCCAGCTCACCCAGTTCCGGGATCGACTTGTTGATCTCATCGGTGTTCTTGCCCAATTGCCGCTCGTAATAGATATAGCGTTGTACGGCCAGTGCCAGTGATTTAAGCAAGCCTTCCTTGGACTTAATCGCCTCTTGTAGCTGGCCGTAGCGCACATGCTCGACCATCTCCATGACCACACGCTCGTGTTTGGCACGCAGGATAGCCAGCGCCTCGCCGTCTTCCTTTTCCATGGCTGAAAGCAGGTTGTTGCCCAGCGATTTAACCTCCTGGACAATTTCAGCGGCTTTCTGCACCAGCAGTTGGAAACGTACCAGCGGCAGCGGCTGATTAATGCCGTTAACGATCGCACCTACATCCAGACCGGCAGCGGCCGCACGCGCCAGCATGGCCGGGTCGATAGGCGGCTCGAACAAGGCGAGTTGGCGGAAAATACCCTGGATATTGAGGCTGTTGCGGATCTTGAATAAACGATCGGCAACGGTGTCCCAGTAGCTCAGCAGCTTGTCGTTGCGCGGTACACAGAAGTAGAGCGCTTTGCCCAGGCTGCGCAGCGTCGCCAGCCGGTCGTTTTCACCGGAGTCGTCAGTGGGAAGCGGCATCAGGTCGAAGGGCAGGTCTGCCTCCATATCGCGCATCACGGTGCCGAATTGTTTAAGATCATTCTGCAGATTGGCGTATGTCTGTGCGCGCACGGTACCCTTCTTGGGTACCGCCTGTGGCCGCGGTCCAAGGATATTGGCGGCCAAAACGTACAATTGCAGTGCCTCGTCAATGGCCTCGCCGGTGTCCTGCCGGAACAGTGAATCACCCCAGGCGATCAGGTTGTCCAGATACGCCATCACCGTCTTATACATATAAGCCTGCTGGCGGTAGCGGGCAATGACATGGGGGCGGAAAGGCGCATCCTTCCAGGCATTGATACTGTTGATGGTCTCATTGCGCAGCGTTTCGTCCGCCCCAATGGAAAGATTGACCAGGATTTCTTCGATCTTTCTTACATCGGTGTACTGGAATGGCCGCACCTTCCAGAAGCGCTCCGGTGTTGGGCCTTCGCTGTCGTCGGTGGGGTCAAAGAGGAAATGGAACCAGCGTTGCGCCTCGGCAAAGCGCTGATTCTTGCTCAGGTGGATTGCCATCGTGATCGGCACGTGAAAGAAAAGCTCCCAGTTATAAACGGAGTAGGCGCCGCTTGAGGTGAAGTCCAGTTCTTTAACCGGATAGGGTCGTTGCACCAGCTCCGTTGGTTCATACGCGTCAAAGAACTCCGCAAACAGCACGGGGCGTGGATTGCCGGAGTCATCATCCGGCACATACTCGGTATCCGCCGCTTGCAACCCGGCAGTACCCTTGCGGAGCAGGCGCTGCACCAGCTGCTGCACGTAAGGATGTTGATGCAGGTAAAAACGATAACTGACTTCACGCTCCTGAATGATGAAGTATTTGCGGTTTGTCGCGAAAACAACCGGCTCATTCTCAAAAAGTCCGTGGAAGTGTTTGGTTGGCGTTTGATAATTCATGCTATCTTCTCCTTTATCTCAGCGCCTGACGGTTCCGGTTGTGGACATACCTGCACCGAAGCCTGCGCGGTTCAATTCATTGAAGTTCTTCTCAAGCGCCGAGTTAAAACCGGCGCTGCCCACTATATTCAGACCACCGGCAGCTTGCATCAAGCCGCTCTGTTTATGGGCGGTGGCGTCCGCCAGTACAACCGCGCCGCCCGATGCTAGGCTACCGCCGGGGTTGGCGTTCACAATCGTGCCACCCTCCGCCGTAACCTTATTCACTTCTTCGGTTATTATTTTTAATCCCGGCTGACCGGCCGGGCCGATCAACACGTTGTCAAACTCCAGCACGGTGCCCGGGTTCAACAGCCAGTCACGTTCCGGCGCCGGATTAATCAGTGATTCCCGGCCATAGGCGAGCAACGGGTCTCTCGGGTCGGAGAAGGGCCGTTGCCAGGGCTTATCCGGTATCACAACGATGTCTTTCCACCAGCCTGGCTTCTTCCACCCGGGTTCGGGTCTGGGTTTTCTTGCTACCCATTCCTGCCATTCCTCAATCGTTGTTTCGGTCACATTGGGTTCGACGAACAACGTGTGCAGGTTATCCTGATAAAAGACCGGCTTAATTAGCGAAGCAATTTCTCCAAGACCTCTTTCGATGGCTTCCTTGACTGCATTGGGATTCGCCGCGCCCTGGTATGCCTCCTCGGAAACGCCCAGCGCCGTGAGGTTGTTGTCACAAGGAAGGAGCGTATACGCGCCGCCCTGCGGACGATTATCCGCCGCAAGAATTTCCCGGTTTTCTTTGGGGGGCGTTTTACCTGGTTCGGTAGTGATCAGTTCTTGGAATTCGATCATAAGCTCGCCGTTGCCCGAATAACGATTCGCACATGGATTGTTCGCGCTGCTGTAAAGATTTTCAGGCAGGGCGCCCCTTGATCCGTTCTCGTTGTAATTTTTCCTTTCCGGTTTGCTGTTGCGGCCTGCAAGGTAGAAGGACTGGTTTAAAGGGGCGCCGAGGTGGATATGCACTCCCAGTTCCTCACCTGCTTCATCTATCGCTTTGGACACGTGAATCAACGCCTGGCTTGGTTTAAATTTCATAGGCACGGTAACCGCTGTATCACCTTGTGTTACCGGGACAAACTCGCCCGACTCGCTCGTGCTCCATTCTCCCTGCAGGTATTCGCTCCAATGCAGTTTTATTTCAATCGTCTTGTCGGCGGCAATGGTTTGCATTTCTGTAACCGCATCTTTCAGCTTTAATTGATCCAGCGTTGTGTCTGCGCCGGCACCGGATGGCTGTGAATTTTCAACAGGTTTATCCAAGAACGTCACCCAGAACAAATATAACCGGTCGCGCCACACCACCGGCGCCAGATGATCGCCCTCGATCTCGGCGCTGACCGGTTCCCAGGGCGTCCACATTTGATGGGCGTAGCGGCGGTAGAAGTGCTTGTGCGGCCGGCTGTAAGTGCGGCCAAACACATGCAGAGTACGCCGGGTGGGATCTGCATTGTCCTCTATGTGCATGGCCACGATATCCAGTCGCGCCAACTCATCCAGCTTTTTCAGGTAGTTCAGGAAGGCGTCATCGGCCAGATCGCTGGAAACGTCGTCCTGCAGCAGGGCGCCTTCGAGTTCGGCAAAAAGATAGGTCTTGTCGTCGCGGAACTCCGGCTCAAGCCAGTTCTCGGGGAAGAGGAAGATCTTGCGGTTCGCTTCCCACACGCGGTAGCGCTTCATCCATTCCCAGTGTTTGGAGTTAAGGGTGGATGGATGAACCTTCGGCTCCAGATTAAGCAGGCAGCGCTGGATAAACAGCTGCACCGAAGAGATGGCCAGGCGGATGCGCGAGGTCTGTACCACCGGTTCCATGCCGGGGTCGATAAGAAAGTATTCGTAAAGCTGCTCCATGCGGTCGAAGCCGTGCTGGTGTATCACGTAGGACACCAGTGCGTCACGCTGGCGTTGGCGCAGCTTGTCAAAGATTGACCGGGCCACGCGCTGCCATGTCTCCGGCTCGCAGCGGGCCTTGAGCGCTTCCTTAAATTCGCGGGCGATTGCAAAGCGCTGCCCGGGCGTCACGCCCGCGCCGGCGATACGGGTCCACTTCAACAGAGAGGCCACCGGCGCGCCGAAGCGCTCGACAAGCTGAAGGGTTTGCCACAGTTGCACCAGGGGTTTTTCGCTTTCGAATCCTGGAGCGGCGAACATCGCCTCGGCGGTGTCTTTGACAGTTGCTTCGTCGCGGTGGGTCAGTTTGGCGATGAGCGGGTATACATTGCCCGGATCACCAGTACCGTTAGCTTCGAAAATGTCGATCAAATCGTCGGTTGTGGCGGCAAGATCACGCTTGAGCCGCGCGTAAGACGCCAGACGCAGAAATTGCTTGAACCGTTCCGTGGTCGCGACTTTCTCTGTGGGCGTATCGCCAACCGCTCGGGTCGGAAGTTGACTTAGATTCACATTGCCAAAGTCCGAAGCGTGCGTTAGCAGATAACGCGTTTCGCGTTCGCTAAGGCTTAGACCTTGCACAAGTTGTAATGCTTTGGTCAGCAGCAGGATTGCTTGTTCCGCCCCGACCATGGCGCTGAGCGGGTAGAGAGTCAACTGTGAAATCCCGTCCTTCGGCAGGGTCTCGCCCTGTACCAGCAGCCGCGCCCCGCCGCCGCCCAGCTTTTTCAACTCCAAGCTGAAGCAGTAAGGTATGCCCGGCTTCAATTCAAGAAATTCTTCCGGCTGTTCGCCAAGCGTCGCGTTATCGGCGCCCGCAGAACCGGTCAAAAACACCGGATTGGAGAGATGGGCGAATTGCAGCTCAGCCTCGGCGTTTTGCTTGTCCAGCTCGATATAGAAACGGTAGGCGCCAGGTGTGGGGACTTCCAGGTAGCCCTCGAACCGTGCACTGTTGGCCGTGTTGAGAGGGTTGCCGTACGTGTCATGCGTATCTTTTAAGGAAGTGTCCGCGCTGCTCACGACTGCTTTGGCTGCCTGAGCTGTGCCCGACAGGTCATTGGAATCGAAGTATTCGGCGCTGACGCCCCTTTTACCAATCGGCTCAAACGATGCCAGCAATGGTTTGGTTGCTGCCACCGCCAGCAGCCGTTCGTCGGTGATTAAGCTCTCCACCAGCACGGGGTCGGCGCCTGTATATGCCGTCATGGTCCGGACGATAAACTGACGGATAAGGCGCTGCTGAAGGGAGGGCAGAAATGCCCCGGCAATGCGACAGCGTCGCTGCTGCAAGGTTGCTTGATTTTCCTGCTCGATCTCTTCATTCTCCTGCAATTTAGCGTTGACTTCTTGTGGCGTGTCAGTTGGCAATATCTTCTTCGAGAGCTTCAATGGATAAAAAAGCTCTTTAAAGTCACTGTCTTCAAGAAAACCTGCTTCGCCTTCCAAGCGCAGCTTTTGTTTTTTGAGTTGGTTGTCGAAGAAATCGCGAGCCTGCTTTTGAACGTTCCCAAGAAGTTCAGCGAAGGCGCTTATCTGAGGTTCTGACAGCACTGCATTGAATTTCGTTTCCAGCTCAGTCTTTTGGTCTGCGAAGAGCACGCCGCGCAAGGTGAGTTTCTGTTCCTTGTGTGGCACCTCCTTGTAACTGAGGCTGAGAATGCGCTCCTCGTCCTCAAACGTTTTCGGATCCAGCCTGTTTTCCGGTTCCACGCCAGATTTGGCGGCGCTGAACTCCGCCCTGCCGTTCATCATTGCCAGGAAGGTCTCGACGACACCGGGCGGCAGCGCAAGCCCCAGTTTCTGCCGCAGCATTTCTTCGCTTATCTCGCCTGGATCGTCCGGCACGGCGTGCTCGGTCCGGATGGCGCGAATACCTTCAGCCAACGTCTTGATCAGGGCCAGCATACCATCGCGGTTGGGGCGATACTTGCCGGTTTCATCGAAACGATGACGCAGCAGGTAGTCCAGATCTTCGATCTTCAACCCGCTGTCCTTGACCTCTTCCACGGTCTGGACGAAGCGCAGGGTTTGGGAGAAGGGATAATCATCCTCAATGGTAGCCAGCGGATCGGGGTGTAAGGGTTTGAACGGATCCAGCCCGGAGAACTGTTTAATCGCGATCAGTTCGCGCACCGATAGTTTGAGTGCCTTCGCCAGAAGTCCATAGCGGTAGAGCAGCGAGACGTTCGGCAGTGTCAACTCGGTCGCGTCGAGAGACTTCCCGGCATCTGCAAGGATGCTGCCGATCTCGTCGGCGGTAAGCCCTAACGCGCCTTGTACGGCCAGTACGTGATCCTGGAGTTTAACGGTTGCGTCGGTTAGATACAGCCCCAGCGGATGGTCAAAGACGGGGTCGCTCTTGAGCACACTACGGGTGAGGAACAGCTGCGCGTAGAGCGGATTTTTTCCGGTGGTGTCGATGTCCGACCACAGGGTGATGAGCTTAAGACGGCTCTGCTTGCCGGTTTTTACCTTCTCGTCCAATGCCTTGAGGTGTGCCAGGTAAACCAGCGCGGTTTTGAGCGGCTGCTTGGCCAGGTTGGCCGGGTTATCATCGAAAGGCGCGGATTGTGGTATGAAGACACTAAGCGCGCGATCGGTCTCCTCGATGCTCCAGCCCAACTTGCGCCACAGGCGTACGAAGAGATTGATACGCAGAAAGGCAATAGGGGCGGCTTTCCTGCCATCGGCGTAGCGCAGCGTGGTCAGGTCGAAGTTGCACCCGGTATCGGTATCGGCCAGCACCAGAATTTTGTCGAACGGGATGTCCTGCAGCTTGGCCTCCAACTGCGCCGTGGTTACCTGGAACGTCTCTGCGAGTTCGGCAAGTTTCTGCGCGAAGGCTTGCACCTCAAGTTGCCGCTTCTGTTCTTCAACAGATACGGGAGCGGGATCGTTCTTGTGCTCGAGATAGAAGCGAGCGTCGTTAATGCTTACTCCCAGCTTGTAGAGCAAGTGCAAGCGGGTCAGCTTCGGGTTGATAAATCCGGTCTGGACAATCTCGGCGATCTCTTTGTAGGTCACGCCGAGGCGCCGGGCCAAAGCTTTGGCGGAGTTCAGATCAATACGCTGGCCGGTGCTTGCATCGATGGCTTCGGTCGTTGCCTGGGCCGCCGTGTTGAAACCATACAGCCGGTGCCAACTAGAAAGCGGATCGGGGTTGGTGAAGAGGGATACTTCCGCCGGCGAAAAACCCAATGACTCCATGAAAATGTCGGAACGATCGAAGGGCTGCGCCGGCACAAACAGCTCGTCGCTCCGGCGGAATACTTCCAGTACTTGCGCCAGAGGCATCTCGAAATAATTGCAAAACCGGCGTACGGTCTCGATCCAGAGATCGAACGGCAGATTGAGCGGGTAACTCGCCTCGCGTAGTTTGTCGTAGGCTTGGCGAATCACGTTCTGTGGTTCGGCCAGCAGTTCTTCCGTGGTTGCCTCGCCGGTATCGTGCGCCGCCTTTTCCTCCAGTTGCCCGTGGGCGACGTAGTACTCAAGGATCTCATTGACGATGTCGATGTAGGGCAGCGCCGTGTTGGTGTTTTCGCAAGTAAGCGGGATGTAAGGCAGGTCAGGCCGCCGCTCGATGAGGGCGTCGTATGGCTTCTTGTATTTTACAGTGTACTCTTGATTGTTGTGTGTCGCTTTCCAGAGCGCCAAAAAGTTCCCCCACACGCCCGGCTCGGGATCGACAAATTGCAGCAGGTCTACCAGGTATGCAGCCGGGCTGAGCACCGAGCGGCAGTGCTCGCACTCGCAAAAATCCATTGACCCGAACAGTGATTCCATGGTCGGGAACTGTTTGATCAATTCATTGCGCACGCTTTCGCGCACCTCTACCGACGCTGATAGGCCGGCTACCGGTGGTTCGTTGTCCAGTTTCTTGGCGATGGTAAACAGGTTGTAGGTTACGCTGCTCACCTGTTTAGCCTTGCGGTAGATCAAACCTGCCAAACCGGCTGCGGCCGGTTTTTTGTATATTTCCAGGTATTTGGCATTAAAATGCGCTGCGAAATCCACTTCAGTATATGCCATTACGTCGTAAGCGGAAGTCATCCCCAGGCTTATCATAACCGGCATCGCCTCGTTATCGGGGGTGATCTGGTAAACACGCTGAATTGTCTGCAATTGCTTTTGGGCGGATTGAACCGCGGGGGCAGCCATGCCCGCCGTAACTCCGTCGTGGGTTTTTAGAAAGGCGGTTACCGGTGTTGTGCCCAGCCGGAATCCTTGTCCGGTTGCTTTTTTCAGCAGTTTTACCGTGTCAGGGTAAGCGAGTGATTTAAATTTGTCGTCAGTTTCTATCAACCTTGTCACCACTTGCGTCGGATAGCTTAAACGCACCTTGCGGGACATGTCCTCGGTGTAGGCGCGCAAGCGCTCTTCCACATTATCGGCGACATAAGCCGTAGGAATTAGTTGATCAAGCTTTTCCTTGTCGGCGTCGGTTAATTTGCCGCGCCGGTCCAGTGAAATTTCCGCCTGCTCGAAAACTTCTTTCAACCATGCTTCGCTGCGATGGAAGTCTTTTTCCACCAGTTGTGCGGGGTCGTTAATCGGTTTTTCATCGATTTTCTTGTTCATCAGTCGTTTGGTCATTTCCACGCTGTTGCCGGCGAGAAACGACAATTTGCCTTGTAACTGCAGTTTACGGATTTGTCCGTCTTCCAAACCGGCTTTGGCAGCCTTTTTCCAGAACCGGGCAGCATCACCTTGATAGTTAAAATACAAGTCAGCGAACAGTTCACGCGCCTTTTGCCCTTTATCGCTGTCGGGGAAGGCAGTGGATGCGTTGAGCAGCTGACCATAGGTTGAGAGCGTTCCCGGCGCGGGAATGTTCAGTCGTTCCCTGGCGGCAAATGCCCCGAAGGTTGCCTTGGACTCATCAATCTCTTGATCGGTGAAGTTCACAATGCCTGCGTCGCGCACCGTCTTCAGCGCCAGTTCGATCACATCCGGCTCCACTTGCGCCAATAGTAACTTGTCCGAGGGCAGACCGGCGCGCATCAGACCATACACTGCTTCTTGCGGCAGCTTTACCTCCGCATCGGCACTTAGCCGTTCGGATACGGCGGCTAACGCGATCAGGCGGGCATCCCAGCCGGTGGCGCGGTTAAGTACCGTAAGATCTTGACGTTCGTCATTTTCCCGGGCGTCGGCCAGTTTGGAAATTTGGCCGACATGGGGTGTTAGGTCGGCTACCAGACGCCGGTATTCCGCTGCCAGAGGCGCGGATGGGGCGACCAGGTTCAACACCTCGAACCCGGCGACGGCAAAACGTGGTTTCATCAGCGGAATCATTTTCTCTTTATCCTGCGGGTCTCGCACCCGAATTTCCAGGTTGACTGCTCCGACTCCCGGATTATATGCAAGTACATACCGCCCCCGGACATCGGTTGTGGGTGAACCCAGCAGCAGTGCTTCTCCACCAAAGGCAAGATGGTGAACGAACAGTTTCAGCTTTTCGGCGGGCAGCCCATTGGTTTGCATGATCACCCCGGTAACGACGTGGTGTTTGTCCACGCGCAGGATGATGGGTTCGCGCTGCGGCTGGAATTTTCGTATAACACCCTTGTCGTTGTTGATACCCTGCAGGACGTACTCGAGCATTACTTCACCTCGATGCACCTTGAAATACAGATCAGGGCCTTGCTCGCCCGGATGCTCGGTGAAGTCGGAATGCTTGTAGCGGAAGGTAACCATGCCGTCATCGTCCGTAATCGCCGGCTCGCCGAGCGGGTCATGGGGTGACTTCGGATCCTGGTCGAAGACCTCGATGCGAAGACCGACAATTGGCTTTCTGCCGGCATCCACGGCGCGGCACACTACCGTGTAGTTGGTATCAAGATAGGCACCGGTGTTTTTTGCAGGCTGCTCTTCCAGTACCCCCATTTCGCGTAGCAGCGCGTTGAGCACAATGGCGGTGGGTTCATCCACCTCCCCCCCGGCTTGCAGCCTGCGTTCTTCCTGAAACACACTCACCAACTTGGAGGTGGTCTCGCCATAGGTTTGTTCATTCCGCTCACGCCGCAGCGCTTCGGACAATTCCCGGCGGGCCGCTTCGTCCTTGGCCAGAAGGACGCCCCGATTAAGCAACAGCTGCAGCGCGTCCTGCAGGTTGCCCACTTCCGGGCTTTTCATCCCCTGTTTCAATAAAAAGGTAATTTTGTTCATAGCGTATTCCTCCTCCATACGAGCCTTGTTCTGTTTGGGTGGTTTATGTTTTCCATAACCGTGATCAGTCCGCTATCACACTTAGTCAAACCACCCCATGACCTTCCTCTTCAAAGCAATTGAAGGGGCAACGGTAATTGAACTGAGGGCTGCACCAGTGGCACCTATAATTGTTGATGCATCATCCCCTAACCCGATACTCTTCGCCGCATTCTCGAATCTCTCACCATGTTCGGCGGCAACGGTGTCTATTCCGAGAAGTTCGCTGCCTGCCTCTCCAATAGCCACACCAAGCCGCCCGGCATCAACAACATCGCCGGCGACTGGGACAAGGCCGACCACTTCCAAGGCCGCTGTCCCGTAATTCCCCTGCGCGGCCTCGGCCTTTGCCGAGTAAAGTCCGGCACCGATGCCGACGAATGGGACAACCTTGAGTGCTTTTTTCCCGATCTTCTTAAGCGCTGTCTTGCCGCCTTTCTCAAGGGTCTCTGTACCTGTTTTCTTTAACGCAGTTTTGCCGTCGCTGACTCCTGGCGCATTTCCTTCGGTTTTGATGACATTTCCTGTATTAAGATCAACAGGAGGCCCCTTTGGTTCAGTTCGCTTGCTCCAGTCGAGTTTGGGCCCCGAACTGTTCGGGGCTCTGTTAGGCTGGTCTACTTCGAACATTGAGCCAATCTCGTCTAGTGCGGCGATGTTGGTAGAAGATTGCGAATAGCCTGCTCGGGATCTTGATTCCAGGCTTGGCGAGACAATTTCCTGTTCAAAACTAGTCCAGTCTTCAGGTTTAAGATCCCGTAGTCGATTGATTTCCTTCACGTCGGCTTGCGGGTCATGGAACGTGACTTGGGTGTGAGGTTTTGCGGGAGCATTACCTTTCGCCGCCCCGGTTTCCTGGACTACCGTGAGCTGCTTCGAGGTATCGATGTCAGGGTTGATTAAACGTTGTTTACCCTGACAGATTACGTGGTCCTTCTGTGGGTTGACGCCAATACTTGAGCGATCTGTCAAACGCTGATCGTACGGTACCACGTCGTTAATCTTAACTTTTGGTGGCTTGCTCTGGCGCCCATTGGTATCAACCAGGTTCGTGGGGCTAGTGCGGGCATAGACGAATAGGTTGGGACCATCAACCAACTCGGAGTCACAACTCACCCACCTTCCCAGCCACGGCGCGTAGTATCTGGCTCCGTGGTAGTAAAACCCGCTTTCCTCATCCCGCTCCTTACTGGTATAACGGTAACGCTTGGGCGTTTCGGTTTGGCTGTGAACAGCCTGATAAGTTGTGCTGCCATACGGGCTATACTCCTCATAGGAGATAATCTGCGCCTGATCGTCCAGCTCCAGGCCGGTCGAACCGAGGTGGTTGTCGAACTGGTAGCGAATGAGTTGCTGCGGTGCGGGGTCGTTGCCGGCCGTATCGACAGTGCGCGTTTCTACCTGGGCAATGCGCTGCTTGTCATCCATGATGTGCAGCGTTTCACGCTCCAGCAAATCAGAACCCCGCCGGCGCCGGTAAATCTCGAACCCGCCGAGATAAATACGTTCTTCAACCAGGTTGGCCGACTTCTCCCATACCTTGCGCACACGTTGGCCTGCAGCGTCGTAAGTGTAATAAGCCGTGCCCCCTCCGGACAAATCAACCCGGCGCAATTGGTCGCGGTAGTCCCAGTGCATGTTGGGGGCGGGGTGTGCGCCACCCATATGCGGCATGCGGATTATGTTACCGTGGGCGTCATGGACAAGGCGCTCGGTGCCCGTATTACCGCTGCCGACCATGGTATAGCTTAAGCGGTTGCTCTGTTTGCCCGGTTCAAGCAGGCTGGCTTCGCCATAAGTATAGGTCCGACTCCAACCGGGGTGGACCGGGTCGCTACCGTAGTGCCACATCGTCAGGAAATTGCCCACGGCGTCGTAGACATAGCGTTCGATATACCTACCCATAGCTCCGCCGTCATAGGGACTGAAGCGTCCGGATATCCCGGTGCCAAGCAAGCCGGCACGGGGGGCATCGTTATGAGAGTGCGGCGTGGGCGGATTGGCCGCGCCACCCGTCTGCCCCAGGTGTTCGCGTCCAGTGGCTTCGATCAGCCGGTAGAGGGCGTCGTAGGTGTATCCGGCACCCGGCTCAACGCGCTTATTACGGAAATAGATAGTCTGTTGAGCATCATCGCGTATGTAGGTGATGTTGCCCACCGGATCGTAGGTATAATGCAGGTTCTGTACCTGGCAGCCGGGCCAGCCGGCCACAGGCGGCTGCGGGCAGTCGTCAGGGAAGGCGACGGCGTTGCGCCGGGTAAGTAAATGTGCCAGACGGAAGGTAAACGGGTCATATTCGTAAGAGGTGCTCGCGCCGTTGCCGTAGTCTATGCACTTGCGCTGGCCCCTGGCATCGTAGTCAATATTAGTAACGAAATGTGTCCACACCGGCTGGTCATTGGCTGTGGCCCCGCGCAGATTAACATCCACCCGCTCCAATAGATTGGCCTCATTGTAGCCGGGGCGAATGACGCTGGGTTGCATTGCAGGCGTATGCGGCGTGGTCAATGTCACCGGGCGGTTGAGGGCATCGTAGGTAGTGCTGCTGGTGTATACATCGGCCTCCAGCAGCGGCGCGAGAGCAGCTTCCAGTGCGCTCTGGTCGAGTAGATCGGTGATGTTGGCCGGGAGAGCCGTATCCACAGTGTTCCAGTTAATCGCCTGCTTGTATTCCTTGGCTATGCGGCGCGTTGCACGCAGCGGGTTACCCTTGAAATCACAGGCTTCAGTCGTCACCGCCCCGGCCTGGTCGAGGTGGAGGTAAAGCTGCCCGCGCAGGTTACGCATTTCGGCCTTCGGGTGCTGCTCACCATAGACTAAGCGTTCGGTCAGCAGCTCCTGGTCCGGGTAGTTCGGATCGGCGCCGGTGACAAAGGAACACAGTGGACGGCGCAGCTGGTCGTATTCGGTGCGGAAGATATGGCCCCTGCTGTCCCATGCGCGTATAGGCTTGCCGGCCACGTCGTTCAGCATCCAGCGTTCGCCCGCTTCCATGCTGGCCTGGTGGATGCGGTTGCCCAACATGTCGTAGTCGTAGCGCATCACGATGCGCCCCCGGGCATCGCCGTTCTGGTTAATAGCATCGCGTACGATGCGCTGGTTACCTTCGATGTCCAGTTCGACGCGGGTGCTAAACATGTCTTCCGTACCGTCAAGTTCGTGGTTGGGGCATACCACTTTATTGTGAGCGACGGTAAGGAAGGGGCGACCGAGCGTGTCGAAATAAGCCGTTGTTGGCGTGCCGGCATGAGCGGCCGCTTTGTTGGCGGCGTTCTGTTCGTGCGGGCCGAGGTCACCCGTATGGCGCTGCTGATACCATGTCTTCCTGGGCCGGCCCGGGACGACCGGCAAACTCTCGAAGTAACCGGCAACGTAACCACCGATGTGAGGATCGGTGCGCGGATCCCCGGTTTCGTTACCATACTCCGCGACAGTGTCATTTACATCGTAGGTCGTCTGCTGCCACGGATCGAATAGCACCTTTTCATAGGTGTTATTGGGGTGTAATGTGGCTACGACGCGCTCGATGGGGTCATAGAACAGAATAGGGCTGACCCCGACCTGCACGCCGAACTCAAAGCGATGGGTTGCACTGAAGAACGGCTCATACCGGCGAACCGGCTTGCCCTTGTTATTGAAGATAGTCCAACCGCTGCCCACCCAGCGCGGGCTGGTATCGCCTTCGGTCATCAACGGCCGGCCATCGGCGCCCACAATGATCTTATCGTCGGTATCGCGCTTGGGAACGGGTCCGGGCTCAGCCTGGATCTTCTTCTGGATCTCCCGCCCGAAGCCGTCGGAATAGGAGAAGCTGTGCTGGATCCTGGTATGCTCTCCGGCTTCCAGGTCTGCGTTATGGGTTTCCCGCACCAGGGTATAGACGACGGCGGGCTGTGGTTCGGGCCGGTCTTTGGTGCGCCGGTAGACGAACAGGTCATAAACCAGACGCGAGGTAGCACGGCCAAGAATGGCGTGCGGGTTAGTAAACGGGTTGGCCAGGTGGTCAAGCACGGCATCCGGCAGATCGGCTTCGAAGCCGTCGAGTGAGTCGCCCGGATTCTCCTCCGGCTTGCCCATTACGGCCGTGCCCACCACCATACCCAGGGCGTCGAAGGCGACCCGGGTGCGGTTGCGGTTGGGATCCATTATTCTCGTGGGCTGTAGTACGCGGTAATCATTGCCGGGCTTGGCGGGGTCCGGGGTGCCGTCAAGCAGGCGCTCGCCCACAGTGACACAGTTGTTTAAGGGATCGCGGGATTCTACCATCAGCAGGTCATAGTCATCGTAAGTAACAGTGGTCGTCTGGCCGAAGGGGTCGCGGTAGCGCCGCGGCAGGAAAAAATGCCGGCGGGCAAAATCCAGTTCCTGCGCGGCGTTGTCGTCGCGGTCGGGTGACAGAAAAACACGCCCAGCGAGGATCCACCAGCAATCGTCGGGGTCGCTGCCGGGAAAGCTCCCCTCGTACTTTAGTTGCTGATTGGAAAGATAACCACCCTGATCGGCGCCCTGACCGCCCAGAACATCGGCGGGATTAGGCAGCATGGGCTGGCCGTTGCGCTGAAAGACCTGCGCCAGCAGACCGGGGGTAAAGGCAAGTTTGTAGGTTTCGCCCGGCAGGGCCAGCGGCTCAAGTTCTCCCAGCGGAAGGAGTTTTAACGGATTGTTCTGAGGCATGCCCAGGTTGTCCGGCCGGTACAGCGTACGGACGTGTTCAATCAGGCGGCGAAAGTACTTTTCTTCCTCGTTTACATCTTCGGCTGCTGCCTGTTTTGCCCTGGCAAAGTAAATATCTTCGTGGGCGACGTCGTGTTGACCGTCTGATGCCTGGTTACAATAACTTAACATATCATCAAGGCGATAGAGGTTGGTCAGTTCATTGCTGCTCTTCTCTTGTTCGGGCTTGCGCAATTCATATGTGCATGTTTCCGCAGCAAGAGGGGTGCGGTAGTCACCAGGGTATACTTTAAAGTCGTCAATGGCATTGGTGACAAGGTTTTTGGTGTAGATGATGTGGATGAGTCGCTGATTGTCGTGGTCCTGCGACAGGAACGCTTGGTCCGGCATATAGAAACG
Organism: Desulfoscipio gibsoniae DSM 7213; assembly: GCF_000233715.2. GTDB lineage: Bacteria > Bacillota > Desulfotomaculia > Desulfotomaculales > Desulfallaceae > Sporotomaculum > Sporotomaculum gibsoniae. The sequence goes on along the minus strand of NC_021184.1, from coordinate 3,850,020 downwards.
GCGACCGTAGGCGATGGCAGCTTCCTTCAACACGTTGCCATACTCATCTATTTCCAGGTTCAACGTATGTTGAACGCGTGGATCAGGAATCCACTCAACGCCGGGATTTGCCGCTGCAGCAGCCTCATCAACGATTTGGCCGTTTAGTACCGGCATCAGAGTGCGCTCATAGTGGTAAGTAATTGTTTCACGCGTATGGGTGAAAAAACCCCCATGGCGCTGACCGGCACGGGGCTGCAGGGCGCGGATTGAGAAGTTCTGTTCAACGACGGTGTAGGGTGTACCGGCTCTTTGGAGCATGGTCACGGATGACCCGGGAGGGGCATCGTCGGCGTAAACCTCCTGGCGCAGCATCATCCCCTTTAAGGCACGGCAGGCCTCCCGTTCCTCCTCCAGCGTCAGGCCGGTGGGCAGTACGGTATCGGGTAGCAGCAGCGACCGGAATTCCTGGTCATCAAGACCAGGTTCGCGGTAATATTCATCCTCAAATTGGCGCGAAACGTGCTCCCTATCGAGATAGCACCCGGTATGGAACCAGGTTTTGGTATGCACCGGGGGCACATGGGTAGCGGTGTCGCTATTAGTCGCAGCAGAAAGCATACCGTCGCTTGCCAGTGCGGCCATTCCCTCCGTATCCCACTGTTCGACCATGCCGAAGCCGCGGAACTCACGCTCCTCGCCGTCGAAATAGCCGTGATGGTAGGCGTAGCGTGTGACGAAGCGGTTCCGACTGATATGGTCGTAGGTTTCAACACGCTCAACTACATGCACCGGAAAGGGCAGACGGGTGATCCATAGCTTTCCTTCCTGCTTGTCCTTTAAATAAAAGTACGTGGATGGGAGATAACGCACCCTGGTCTCCGCGCCGAGGTTGTTGACGGTCTTGACCAGCAGGTGCGGCTTTTGCCCGCCCATCAGATCTACAAAGCGCATTTGCAGGCCGGTATCCCCCGGCAGGGGTGATGACCATACCAGGCAGGCAGTGCCGCTGCCGAGGAGGTCAAATACGTTGATGGCGACCAGGTCGTCCACGCGGGGAAAAACGCGCAGCACCTGCGGTTCGCTCAAACTGTTGCCGGACTGGTTGAAATACAGGCGCACACCATCGCGGTGCAGGTAGATGATGTCGGTGGTACCGGAGCCGTCGATGTCGGCCAGGCGGATGCGTCGCTGGTCGAACTGGTCGGGGTTGTCGAAGTGTGGCGCATGATCCATTGTCACCTTGGAACCGAAGCGGCCATAGCCGAGGTTTGGCCAGTAGCAGACCTCGCCATTGCGGATGCGCACCAGGTCGGTCAAACCGTCACCGCTCATGTCGGCGAGATAAATCGACTGACTGCTGCCGGCAAAGACCAAACGAGGGCCTTTTTCTTCATCCAGGGTTTGGGCGACGCGGCGGGCCGGGCCGAAACCTTCCTCGGCCATTGAGGCGTGCCAAACGAAGGCATCGTCTTCAGTGATCAGCACATCGGCGTGGCCGTCGCCGTCCAGGTCAACGAATCTCAGATTAGGGTCGCGGGTGGACCGGCTGAGGCGAAAGATGAAGGGGCGGAAGGGCTGCCAGCCTTTAGCGCCGTTGTGTTCGTAAAGGCCGGGCGTGGGGTCTTCCAGCACCACTAAATCCGGCCGGCCGTCACCGGCCAGGTCCATGAACTGGGCACCATTGGCCAGGGGCAGATTGGGCTTTACGGCAACCTGCTCGACGGGCGCGAACTTCGCTTCAGTATGAGCTAAGCCGTTGCCCGGTGTCAAGTTTACCGGGCTAAGGTTGCGCTTGTAGAACCAGGTGCCGCTTTGTTCGGTCAGGATGCCGGGAATGCCTTCGCCGTGCAGGTCAATCCACTGGTAGGAGGCGCCGTCCAGCCCGACAGGCAGGTTTTCCATGCTTTCGGCGTCCATGTCCTGTATGGTGTCCTGAACGATGGGCCGGCTGTATTCAAACTCAACCGGCGGCAGGCTGCGCTTTAAATAACCTCCGTTGTATCGCTTATAGCCGGACTGGGTGACGGCGAGCAGGTAGGTGTAGACAGGGTTGCGGGTATGGTCAGGTTCTGCTTCGTGGGAATAGGTAAAGTCGGTGGAGCGTACCAGGCAGTCCTTGCCAACACCGTTTTCATAGGGAAAGTGATGGAACATCAGAACCCGCCGGCACAGGCGGGTAGTGCGTACTTCAAAACCGGCACGGTAGGTGGAGAACGGATCAGCGCGGAAGGCCCACTGGCCTGCATCATTGGGCTTTGGCGTATTGGCGTCGTGTTCGCCGTAATCAAAAACAACCTCGAACATCCAATTGGCTTTCTGGATTTGCTCTTCGGTCAGGAAACGCGGTCGGTGCCCTTCGTTATCCAGCAGTGGCTTGCGATTGCCATAACGGATGTGTTTTAGATAACGGTTGGTACTACGGCGTAAGTCATTGCGGTCGCCCCGGTTATGCTCGTGAACTTTGGCCAAATCGGCACCGGCGCCATCTTCTTGTTTATATTCATAGAGAATGGCATTACCTTTGTCGTCGCGCGTTTCGCAGATCAGCCAGGTAAAGATGCGTTGGGAATCTTCCGGATCATAGATACGTGAGTTTTCGTCCTTGCCATAAATCGTTAGGATGTTGTCTTTGGATATAGAGCGCCAGTGAATATGACCGGGACAGGATGCGTTAGTGGGATCGGAAACCTTAGTCCAGCGCTCGATGCGCGCAAACAGCCCTTCGACGCAGGGATGGTAACGACGAACCCGATATGCTACATCGCCAATCGTGATTGGTTCATCAAAGATGACGTGTTTGCCGTCTTTGATCACCCAATTGCCATCAGCATCCTTTTTGAACTCCGGCACAAGATCTTCCGCGCCGGAGAGCAGGAAAACATCGGAGTCCCCGGCATCGTCGTACTGCGGCAGCCCCTTGTCAGTCTTACGGGTGATATTGGGTAGTGAAAGGTTCCAACCAAAGCCAAAAGGTCCGTTGCCCGTACCGGAGTCGTAAGAGAGCGCAAGCTGTGGCCCAAAGCCGGACCGGCCGGGGCTGGTGGCAATGGGCACAGTCATGGAACCGGTGCCGGTGATCGGGTTGGCGGCAAACTTTTCGCCAATGCCGCGAATTGCGCCACCACCTTTGGGAAGAGAGATTGAGGGTGGTCGGGCTTGCTTTACGTCAGGGGCTTTTTCATTACCTTCGGTTGATTGACTATTGAACATAACTGCCTTTACATCTCCTTTCGATAGCGGGAGCCCCACATGTACAATGTTTCAAATATAAAATATCATAAGCAAGGTCAGAAATATGTCATTTGCTGTAGTGCGATACAGTATTTTTAATACTACAATTATGATAAAAGCCTTGTGTCTGAGCTGGGATGGACTTAAGGCGATATATCCTGGGCCCCATAGGGGTATGCTGCTGTTTTAAAGAGCAAGGGTTGGTTTTTTAATGGTTAGTTAAAGACCCTCCTTGGTAAAAAAAGATATTAAGGGGGAATATTTTTACGCAAAAAAGGAAAATTATAGCCAAAATGTATCACCCCCCTGTGATAACACACGTTGAGAGTATAGTTCTGATGACGAATTGTGGTCAAAAGGAGAAATGAGGCGCTTTGGCCACAAGATGTTGTGGTTTCGGAGTAAAAAATGAGCAAAAATCGGGTTAAAAAAGTGCATTTTTTAGCCCGATTTTTTTTGGCATTTTATAGATGATATTATTATTATTGATGAGTAATCCTGAAAAAGCAATTCCAAATAAGAAAATCCAAAGGCATCAGTTTGAAAAATCTTGATGACTTTGGATTCACATAAACTTAAAAAACAAATTAATAAATCCGCCATCAAGTAAAGGTTTATAAGGCTATGTTGAAATGCATAACCTCTTTTTAATGACGGATATATTGTGAAATAATGTGATGTTGACAAAATACGGTCGGGCCTATTAAGTCTAGCACATGGGTCAAGACTCTCCGCTTCGCTCCGACCGCAAGCGGCGGCTATAGGTAGTGATTAGGGGACATTTTTACCCTCCCTCGGGAGACCGCAATGTTTTTATTTTTCCAAACACTTTCCTTGGATGCTGGTTCCATAACACGCTCAGGATTAAGCCAAACAATCTCCTCTAATGTCCAGTCCCTGATTGAACCTGACCATCTCTCCGGATGCCGTAATTTAGCTGCTTCATAAACTTGCTTTCTATGCTACAAAACTTGTTCCGAGAGCCCATTATGTCTTTGATTTGGGGTCAGGAATTTAAGACCGCTGTGCCGGTGTTCCTGATTATACCATGTGGTAAATGATAGCACCCATTGTTTTGCTTCGGTACCCTAACCGAACGTGCGTTTATTCCTCCCCCTAGGGGGAGGAATAGTCTAGGAAGTGCTGCATTCTTGAAATAATGTCAATTTATTTTTTTGTTCTAGGTGGTCCCCTTTTTCATAATCAAATGGCCCCTTTTAATTGGCAATGCATGCTGTTCAAAAGCCCCTTAAACAGGGGCTCTTTTTTAAAGCGAGAACTTAAACGCCAATGGCAATGTCGGTAACGATTTGCATTTGCCACCGACACTGTCGGTGCCTATATCACCGTTATATATTGTTACTGACAAGGCGAACGCTGCCAACATTACCTAAAATATGTTATATTAAATCATGGTACACCCGAGGATGTTAAGGAGAGGGATAAAAATTGCGTTCCGAACCCAGCGAGCGGATTGATAGGCGAATTGTGCAGGTGTGGAGAATAAGCGGGTTTTTAGAGGCTTTGGCTCTAGGAGCGGTGGGTATTGGTCTGGCGCTATTACTGGTTAAATTGTTTCATTGGCCGGATTGGGTGCCAATACTGCCGGTGGCGGCAGTTGTGATATATGGCGGGCTTGAAGTAACGGTACTACCCCAGCTGCGCTGGGAACGCTGGCGTTACCAGGTTAGCAGGGAGGAAATTTACTTGCAGAGAGGGGTTTGGTTTATCAAACGCACCTTAATTCCCATGACCCGTATTCAACACGTAGATACTGCACAGGGTATATTGATGCGCCGTTATGGCCTGGCAACCGTGAACGCCTCTACGGCGGCAGGCACCCACCAAATACCTGCCCTATCGGAGGAAGCGGCCGATGAGCTCCGGGACCGGATTGCCAGTCTGGCCAGGGTGTCCAATGATGATATCTGAGCCCCGCCGCCTGCACCTGCTGGGGATTCTATTGGGAGCGTTCAAGCTGTTAAAGGATTTCCTTTTGCCACTGGTCATCTTTCTCGTTACCCGGATTTTACAAAGGGGATATTCTCCGTTCTGGCTGTTTGTCACCGGGACGGTAATTATACTGGTCGTTCTGGCCTGGGGCCTGGTTAGCTGGCTTCGTTTTACCTTTCGGGTGGAGAACGGGGCTTTGGTTGTTGAACAAGGGGTGCTGGTACGCAAAAGGATCGTGATCCCCCGTGAACGTATTCAGGCCATTGATTTCAATCAAGGGGTATGGCATCGTTTGTTTAATGTGGTATCTGTGCAGGTGGAAACAGCCGGTGGGGAAAAGCCCGAAGCTATTTTATATGCTCTTTCCATGCCGGTTGCTCGGGAACTTCGTCAGAGTCTGTTGCTATCTGGAGTAGAGGAAGGCCGAAAGGGTGTTAGCGGTGCAGCGATATTAAAAAGGCTTTCTTTTAAGGAGTTGCTTTTGTTTGGAGCCACTTCCGGTGGTGCCCTCGGACTGGTGGTTTCCTTGTTCTCCGGGGCCTGGGCCTTGCTTGATGATATAGGATTGGAACTCAATTGGCAGCAGTATGTTAACTGGGTTTGGAGCTATGTAAACCTGATGTATTTAATTTTGTTTACAGTTTTAACGTTATGGCTATTAGCCACGTTGGGAATGGTCTTTAAATACGGTGGTTTTACGCTGACCCGCTCCGGCGATAAACTTCAAGTTGTCTATGGGTTACTGCAGCGGCGTCAGGTATCCATACCCGTGGGACGTATTCAGGCTGTTCGCTTGGTTGAGGGAGTGCTGCGCCAGCCCTTGGGTTGTTTTACATTGCATGTGGAAAGTGCCGGATATGGGCCGCAAAGTCACGAAAAGACGCTACTATGGCCGCTGGCCCGGCAAAAGGAGTTGGAGTCTTTACTTGGGGAGTTTCTACCGGAATTTGCCATAAAAATCCCTTTGCAACCACTGCCTTTTAAAGCTATGCGGCGCTATGTGCTACGGGGTTTTATTCCGGGGATTTTGCTGGTACTGCCGGTCTTGGCTTGGCTGCCCCGGGGGGAACTTGCCCTGGCATTGCCAATATTGGGAGCACTCTGGGGTTTCTGGGGATATAAAAGCGCTGGTTGGGGGGTGCAAGGTAATATGCTGGCGGTACGCTCCCGTAGTTTAGCCCGGACTACGTTCATTGTTCCAAACCGCAGTGTGCAGTCTTTTTCCACTAGTTATACAATTTGGCAGCACCGGGCCGGTTTCATGAGCTTTGATCTGGATCTGGCTTCCCAGGCTAGTTTTGGACTGACTGATATTTCTCTAACTGATGCTGACACGCTGACCCACTGGTTTGGGCAGCGCCATCGGGGGAACTTTGATGAAACTTGGCCGCATACTCGTGACTTTAGTCATGAAAAGATATAGAAAAGTACGGAGGAAAATGACTCGCTAGATAACTCTAGCGTGATAATATTACATTATCACGCTAGTTAGGGTATAATAATTTAACTAACAATTATTACTAATTTGCTTTAAAAGTAGTGATGATCGGCCTTTGTAGTCAAATGTAAAAATATGGCTAAGTTCTGGAAAACTGGCGTGATAATACTTTTAAATAAATTAACCCTTACTAAAACCAATTAATATACCAAGTGTACTTATCTGTTAGTAAGGAGGTTATAAAAATGTTAAGATAAGGATAATTAGCAGAGGAGGGATTTTATGAAAGGAACCAAGCTATTTTATATTACCATACCAGTTGTTTTATTATTTTTAACTATTGCTTGCAGTCAACAACCAGACATCAATGTAAGTGAAATACTTGGGAAATCGGAAGAATTCCTTGAACAATCAGTGAAGATAGGTACAACATCATCTTCCTTTGATGGAAAAAAAGATATAAAGTTTAGACTTATGATGGAGGAGCATCCAACAGAAAATGAAGCAATAATTTTATTTAATCAAATACTGGACAGTTTTGAAAAATACTCAAATAAATCAGATATATGGAATTTTTATAATGGATATTTTGATATAAAAAGTTACGACAACGGTATAATTTATAAGGCTACTAAGTTAGCCGGTGAAGATTTGCAGGTGTCTCCAAGCAAATAAGAACTTAATTATTATTGAAAGAACAGGGTGGAATTGTCAAATTGTTTATTTGTTTCACTTACAACGAATAAACTAACCCGCTGAACATTATGTTAAAGATGTCCCACAGGGAGAAATAGGTTATAATGAACATTAGTAGATAAGTGTGAAGCAAATCAATGATTATTTATATTTTGTGGGGTGTTATTTGATAAAATACAAAAAAGAACTGTTAAACGCGTTAAAATTTTCTTTAAGCATTTGTGTGGGAACAATGCTTGGATTAGTGGTTATTCCGTATTTTTGTTGGGGTCAAACGGGCAGATTATGGGGTTCTTTGGCTGGAACTGCTATTGCTTTTACTGGTATTTTTGCAATAAGAATGGCGGTTATAATATATCGCTCTAAACCGGCAAAATGAGCATAATTTTTTTAGTTTTATTTTAGACCATTTTGTTTAAAATGTGTGGTTTCTTAAGCTAACGGGGTAGTACTACTTTATAATTTTCTCCTTTACGTAAACTACTCCTAAGAGTAACAATGGAATCCCAAACTCCACAGGTATAGCTATCATTCCAAATAGCTCCAAACTAAAAAACTTTCTCAAATCTATGTAAGAAGAAAACATTAAAATGGAGAGACTAAAAATAATAACGCCTATTGGTAAGATGAGTGGGCGATAGGTATTTAGGCCCAGCCATTGTTTGATGGAAGCTACCGTGGCGTAGTAAAAAAAGGTAGCTGTCAAAAAACCGGTACATGTCCAAGCTACTAAGAACAGCGGTTCAATCCGTTGAATAGAATTAGCTATATTGATTAAACGAAATATGGTATAAAACTGGTAATTAGAGCGAACCGGAATGTCTGGTCCTATAACCATTACGATTGCAATAGATACAAGAAACATAGCCAAACCGACAATGGCGATGGATAACAGGAGGGTCTTCTTGGCTCCTGTTTTTATGTTCAATGAAGGCAAAAGGAACAGCCAGGAAACGACTAGGCCTAAATACGGTACTTCCACAATGGCATCGACTATTACCGGTCGCCAGCCGTCTTCCAGTGCCGGCAACAGCATTAAAAAATTCATGTTCGGTATATTAAACAAAATACCTAAGACAGTAACAAAGAGAATGATGGGAACGAAAATTTCCGCGATGCGAGCAATAACCTCTAAGCCGTTTACTGAGGCGTAAGCGGCCATGAGTAATATAACACCTGTAAAGATATAGATAGGGGTCTCGGGCATGATATAAGTTAAATATAATTCTGCGAAGTCGCGGGTAGCCATTGTAGCTATTAGTAAAAAAAAAGTTATGTATAATAGACAAATAAATCCGCCTAACCATCTACCGACAATCTGCTGGCTATATTGAATGACGGTTTGCGAAGGGTATCTCAGGCCCAGGGTAATTATCAAATAACCACCAGCTAAACCCAAAGTGGTCGCTAAAACCGCTGACAACCAAACATCATGTTTGGCACCGCCAAACGAGATCATCGGCATGGTTCAGATTATAGGCAACAATAAAGTGCCGAGAGTAAGCATGGCGGCCTGATAGTTACTTATTTTAGTATCATTAGCGTTCATAAGTTACTCCTTTTAAGGGAAAATATATATTATAATGCCACATAAAGCGTTATAAATATTCAATCCTGCTAAAAGGTGGCGATAGTTAATAAATTCACAAAGATAATGGACGCAACGTAAATCACAATGGCATTGTTTCAAAAGTTGCGCCGTTCAATTCAATTTCAGTTACTGGGGCAAAAGCAACGCCAACATTGGCAAACAGTGGTCCGAAGCCGATGACTTATACAGCGAGATTTAATTATCTAGTTTTAGTTCATGAGGTCAGAATGTCCAGGGAAACTTTTGAAAAAATAAGAGGAAAAATAAAAATATAACTTAATTGGAAATTCCCAGGGTATTTTTTAAATGCCCTGGGAAAAACTATTTGATCGCCGTATTACAATAAAGTTCAACCAGATTACCGAAAAGCGCCGTAAAGCCGGCTTTAGCCGTGGGGAGGTTCAGTTCCAACCAAGCTGATCTAAATTATGCATTACTCAATTTTACAAATATAAATCGCAGAACGCTTACCGGTAATAATGACTTTAAGATTGCCGAACTGATTCATCAATTCATCCCTGATGTTCCCTATGAAGTTAAAATAGTCTCCGCCTTCCAGCCATTCTGCAATGTCGGTAATCAATGAACGGTGTTCGTTATAGTCGAACAAAACAGCTGTATGCCTGGCAACTCTTCTCATCTCATTATAAAGGATCAGCCTCTCCTTTGGCATAAGCCCGTGGGCAACATAAGATGATATGGTCAGGTCAAAACTTTTATCACGGAATGGTAGCCCGTTAAGCACATCGCCATGAATAAACCGAATAAACGGTTCGTTCGGTTCTGTTTTTCCGGCCTTTTTTGTAGCAATCGCCAGCATAGCTTCGGCAGGGTCGAGCCCGGTCACCCCCAGACCATATTCTTGAAGCACCTTGCATAATGCTCCTGTGCCGCATCCTATGTCGATGACGCTTTGATAGTTGGAAAAATCCAACTCTTCTTTGGCATTATCGAAAATGTTGCGGTAGTTCCTCACTTGCCAATTAAAAAAGAGACCGTAAACAGCGGCAATTCTATTGAACAAGAATGTTTTTTTCCCCATCTTCAAATCCTTTCTACTCGAAAGCAGCTTGGACCTTTTTTCCTATCCATTCAGCACATTCGCGGACAATCGCTTTCTGTGTCAGTTCATTGCGAAGCTTTACTTTTTTGACATCAATACTACCGACTCAGCAGTAGATTGCATCCAATCAGCCTTCACACCTAGTACTCGCCTTCTTGGGCAATCCTTGCATGGGTGGCACTAAATGCTTACTGCATCGTATTGCTCCTTGTAAGCAGCGTAGCCACCTCAACGTGCCTTGAGGATACAAAAAAGATGACGGGTAAAGATGGGTAGGGCCCTGGCGGCAGAGTATTTTATCACATAAGAATATTTTCAATTGCTTCCGATGCCCATTGATTAAATAATGGCCTATCGCTGAGCAACGGAGCGTCAATCCAATCTATTATCATGGTGTTGCAATTACCAAATTTTCCAATCACTTGGTACGCGGGCAGCAATTTTGATACGGCATGTTCATAAAAATCGGGCTCAACAGTTGGAGGAAGCTGTGATTTATAAATCAGTTTTTTCCCATTATCTAGCGTTAACTTCTGCATACAAGATAACGGCCATTCATAAATCGTATTTCGACTTATAATACGGATACCGAGTATATCGGCTAATTCTTGATCCGAATGCATTAATATGTCTGTAAAAGCCGGATGTGTGATCATGTGATATTAATCACCCCCGCAGTATTATGTTTTGACCAGCAAGCAGGCCGTTTTTACATGCTTTGAACGGTTAAAAAAGATGCCGGTTGAATCAGGCAGCCCTTTGGCGGCAGAATAGCGCTGTATATATATTTTATATATAGTCTAAAAAACAAGCATCCCATGTTCATCATAGTTAAAACGGGGGCCCCAGGCTACCTCCCAATAGTATCCGTCGGGATCGGAAAAATAAGCATGATACCCTCCCCAAAACACATCTTGGGGTTCTTTTGCGATGGTTGCGCCGGCCTTTCTTGCAATTTCAATTATTTCATTCACTTCGTCCTTCGTCTCTACATTATAGGCCAAAGTAATTCCGGCAAAGCCCGTGCCCAACGGCGGCGGATTATCGGATGAAATATCTTCCGCCAAAAGCGGCAAAGGATACAGCTCAAATTTTGTTCCCGGTGTATTAAAAAAGATTACAGGGGGGTTATCCTCAGTTTCGTCCGTCTGAAATCCCAGTCCGTCTCTGTAAAATCGGATCGAGCGTTTCATATCGCGAACGCCCAGGCAGATACAAGTTATTTTATTCATGATTTCCTCCCCTAAGTGTTTTTTTTTAAGCAGGCAAACGCATTCCACATGCCTTGAGGATACAAAGAGATGGCGGGTGAAGCTGATATCCCCCCTTGGTGGGGAAAAGTCTTATTGTGTGGATGTGGCGAGCTGCGCCAGTTTGATCGCCGTAGTTGCGTTCCTTACGGTTATGCTTTGGTATGTCTTGGTGCCGGAAACCTTTGACCATCTTGTTCGCGAAAAGGTTTCCATAGGCGCAGACCAAAAGATCACCTTGCCAACCTTTTCATATTAAGGTTTGATTTCGCCAACCTCGGTGCAAACATCCTCCGCAGTGGCGGGCGGTATCACAAAGATGGCGTTATGCTTCGCGCCGTTCGGGATATTCCACCATTCCGGCGCATGATCAAGCGCATTCGAGAGTTCTTCAGCGGAGATAATCGTAACGGATATGCCTAATCCGAATTGTTCCGAGATCAGCGCCTCGCATACCGCTTGAAGCGCATCTTCGCTGTCGTTGCCCGAAAAGATTACATTCCCGCTGTTAATATATGTCCGCGCATCAGTGAAACCAGCTTGCCGGAACGCCTCCTTCAACTGTTGCATGGATATTTTGTTATTGCCGCCTACGTTGATTCCCCGAAGGAGGGCAATATATTTTTTCATGCTGCCTTTCCCTTTCTCTGATCGTGACCTTGATCGTATCTCCGGGCTGTTTCGCGGTTTCGGGTTAAGGAAGCAGCGGGGAAGATAAAAGGCGGTACCGGCGATAAGGTATACACTTTTCCATTTAGCGCGGCGTTGGCCTCGGCATCTCGCACCGCTCCGGGCACCACCTCGTAACCCCGCACCTTTTTGTCATATCGTGCAATATAAAGAGCAATAGTGTCTACTCCGAAGTACGCATCGGCCACCTGCCCATGCCCTTGCAAAGCGCCGCAATCCAGCGCCTGTCTGCGACGCAACGCAAATCATAATGGCTCTGTTTCAAAAGTTGCCGCCGTTCAATTCAATTTCAGTTACTGGGACAAAAGCAACACTAACATTGGCAAACAGTGGTCCGAAGCCGATGACTTATACGGCGAAATTTAATTATCTAGTTTTAGTTCATGAGCTAATAAAAACACCCGACCCCCCCCACTTCCTTCTTAAAATTGGTCAAGCTATTATGCATCTAGCGAATAATGTGTATGACATTTTTGCGTGGCGCAGCTGGTTTAGATTCTTCTGCTGCATAGCCTATAACAACCGATCCATATACAATATGGTTTTCCGAAATATCCAAGTCTGTCAAAAGCTCACGGATTAAAGGCATATGAGTAAGTCCCGGCAATTGATTTAACCAGCAGGAACCGATGCCAAGGGAGTGTGCCGCCAGCATCATATTGCCGATGGCTAAAGCTGAATCCGGCATGGAATTCCCGTCGTCTTTTAAATTAGAGACAATAATAAAGGTAGGTGCATGATACAGGAAGTCCGCGTTCTCGTCTTTCGCTTTTTCAATCAGGCTCACAACATAAGGGTGGGTTTCCGGCACAACCGGAATAGATAAAAGGGTTTGGCGGATAGCCTTATTGACCTTTTTGATTGCAGCCGCATTTTGTATAGCGGTAAATTTCCAGTTCTGCATTCCCATCCCGTTCGGGGCGTAGCTTCCTGCCATGAGAATAGTATTTAAATCCTCCTCCGGTATCTGATCCTCTTTGAAAGCACGTATGCTTCTTCTTGTTAATATGTTTTCTATTATATTGTTCATTGTCAGTCTCCTTCTTTGGATAAAATGGGGTCAGGCTTAAACTTGTTTAAACTTACTGTGCTCGAGGAAATTTTGAAAGGCCTAATCGGCCTTCAAAGCCGGTAGGGAGAAACGATCCATGCCCTTGTGGTAGTGGGAAAAAATATAACTCAAGTTTGACACCCAAACCCCATTTTTGGCCCATTCCAAAAACAAGAATGCAGTAAAATTAAGGCTTTGCGGGTTTTGGCGAACGAAATTTTTAAAAAGTGTTGTGTCACGCCTGACAGTAATTGTCTGTTAATTCCTAAGGTTGCATGATAAAATAATAGTGTTATGTATATTCGCAAAACCACTAACAAGAATAAAGACGGCACAGTCCGTACATATGTTCAAATAGTATAAGGTTATCGTGAAAACGGTAAAGTGCGGCAAAAAGTCATTGCCAACTTGGGCAGGCTGGAACAACTCCAAGAAGGCGAGATCGACAACCTTTTAGAGCATCTTAGTAAATTTTCCAAGGAAACCTGGATTAAAAGCCGTCCTGAAAACCTGAAGGTAGAATGGACCAAACAATGGGGTCCAGCTCTGGTCTTCCGTTGCTTGTGGGAGGAACTTTCCATAGGGCCGCAGCTACGCACTTTTTGGGATTCCACCGAAAAAACTTCTCCCCTTGAAGAGGCCGCTTTTGCCATGGTTCTTAACCGTTTATGTGACCCACAGCCTAAACTGGGTGTCAGTGAATGGATAAATACAGTGCACCGGCCGGAATTCAAGCAATTAAAGCAAACCCACCAAGTTTGCGTATTAGAATTTATAACGCTACTTGGTGGGCTTTTTTTATTTAAGAACACAATAATGGCGTAAGCAACAGAAAATTAATCGATGCTCATTGGAGAGAACTCTTTAATAAAATTATAATGGGTTGTAATTTTTAATTGGTTTGGCTGGAACGCCTATAGCTAAGACATGGTCTGGTATGCTATTAGCAACAGTAGCCCCACTGCCAATTAACGACCAATCTCCTATGTTTACTCCATTTATAATACTTGACCCGATGCCTATGTAAACACCAATACCTATTTTTACACTACCTGCTATCATTACACCTGGCATGATGCTAGCAAAATTGCCTAATATAGTATCATGCCCAACGGTGCAGCCAAGATTAATGCTCGGTAGGTTCTGGGTCTGGCTTTCGCCATTCCCAAAACCTACCACAAGGGGACAGTCCCTCACCACGTTAACAGTTTAGCAAATTAAAGCAAAGCTCGTGAACCCTCTAACCACTGCTGCACCATTTATTACCAAGGAAAATTTCATTACTCAACAATGCGGTGGGCGTTTCTACGCCAGCGGTAAGCAAATGGGAAACTGGAGGTTCCCATAGTTAAAGATACCACCCTACAATCCACGCTTACCTTGCCTGTGATAGTAAAGCCCGAACAGGGCTTCCAATAATAAAGCGTCATGCCGAATATGAGGGCATGACGCTTTATTATTGGGCGGTAAGCCGAAGCAAAATATTGACGCTGGTAAGCGGCAATGATTTGCAAGGCGCAGCCGCAAGGGGGGTATCCAAAGGGGGCAACGCCCCTTTTGGCACACGACTTTGCGGAGCAAAGTGTAGTATGTTATACGCTCTGTCGGCGTTGCCGCAAAAATGCCATTGCCGCCGTGGAGGGCAATGGCGTTTGAAGCGGCAGGAAAGCGGGCGGGAGTTTGCGGCAGGGGAAACCGCAAATGACAGTCCGCTTTCATCAGCGGACAGAGCGTATATGGAACCCTCGTCTATCGTCCGAACTTCGGGCCAATTTGACCCGAAGTCCCGCCGAGCATCAAGAGGGTGTTCCTCCTCTTGAACTCTCCCCACTCGCCGTGTGGCAGAGGTTCCCATGTAAAGAACATGGGAACCTTGCGGTTCAGTGTGAGGCTCCGGCCTATGTCAATGGGCTTTCGCAGCATATGCTCCGTTTCGTCCGCTATTCCACGTTCCCATTGACAACGCCTCCCGCCCGTGGAGCATATGCCCTATTCCTGTTCTTTGGAGGAGGCCGGGGGCGCGGGGGCAGAGCCACCGCATAAACCAACCAATTGCCACAAACGTAGCGAAGCCGGTTTTGCCGTACAATGGTATGGGCGAAAACGGGGCCGATTTTCCTCACCCTGTTCCCCGTTTTCGGTAAGGCCATGACACGGCAAAAATTCAGCCAGTCAAGGGTTTAAGAGTGGAGATTTTGCGTCAGCAAAATACTAGTCGGCCCTTGACTGGCTGGATAGGCGTAACGGCTTAATTTTAAAGCAAACCTGCAAGGGTAGTGAAGCCGTTTAGATGCTTTTGCGGGATTACTCTTTCTTTTGCATCAACCCTATTGATAAGATAGGATTTGTAAGCTCATCATAATGCTTCATTCCCCTGCTAAGCTAAATTAGAAAATACTAATTTAGCAACCTATCTGCCATAGCTTCACCAAAAATTTCCGCCATATCAGACTGTTTACCATATTCGAAACCTATCCTTCCATCATATGTCATGGAATCACAGGAATCGGTAGCGATAAATACACGCAGAATTTTGCCGTTCTCGCGTGTGAACTTTATCGAAGCAATGTAAGGACAGCCGGAAAAACCGTATATCTCCTCACTGTTTATCGCTCTATCCATGAGCTTTGACAACGCATTGAGCTTTTCCGGATCATTTACGGTCTGCGACCGCAAATCAGTGGTATAGGAGCCATCGGCTTGCTCTACACTTTCCGGGAAATCAATACTGGCACTCTTGAGAGGAATTTTAAACCATTGTGCATCAAAGCTTCCGTAGTCTATTTCCATGACATTCTTTATTTTATCCATAACAAAGCTATATACGGCTTCGTTGTATTCAAGGGCAATAAATCCCTGCTCATCCATAGTAGACATGATATAGCCTGCTGAATTACTATTGCCCATAAACTCATATTGCTTCCCGTCTATATGCAGTCTGGCACCTGTTGAGCGTATGGAGCTGTCTTCTGTATGCAGATACTTCCATGCATCTTGTCGTGATTTTACATTATCTATAACCTCCGAAGAGGAGAATAGGCTGCTAATTTCTTCGAGTTCATTGCCGCTTATGTTGATGAAACAGGAGTATGGCGATGAATAGAAATTTATGGTATCCTTGTCTTGATAATAAAATTCAATGCAGGGAGAATTTGCGCTATATAACGACAAACCTGCGTTTTTTCTAATAAAATCAAGCCGATCTCTTCCATTTTGCGTAAATGCAAGAATGAATGTCTGATTTGCATATTCATCGGAGCTTTTGCTTTCACTGAAGCAAAAGCAGTCAAGGTTTTCGTTCCCAAAAGGTAACTCAAGAAGATCATAGCCTTCAAGCTCATATAGAATGTTTGAATTAATATCCTTATCGTAATAGCCGATTTGAAGAACTTCATTCTTTGCACCGGCTTCTGAAAAATATCCTATATCAATGCTGCTAAAATCATCATATACGGGAGCATCCTTACGCCGGACGGCCAAGTAATAATCCATGCCATCTCCTGCTGTTCGCCCTATGATATCGTAATGTCCCATCAGCATATCAGATACTTGTTTTGTTCTGCTTTCGTCCATCTGCTGAAATGAAGCACCATCAATATAGCTTTCAACAAGAGCAATATACTCTTCCTGCGGAGTAAGCGGCATTGGCTCCGGTGTTGCATTCATTGTGGTTGGAGATATGGAATCCGTATGCTTATCACTTTCAGAAGCTGGCCTCGTACACGAAACTGTTAAAAGTGTAACAAATAGTAATATAGCAAATAAGTACGTTTTTTTAATATTTCAGGTACCTCCCAAATATAGATATGATTATTGAACTTTAACTGGCGTGATGTGTTACCAAAGTATTTATTTTCCATACATTTGACTAAATAAGTCCAAGCATTACAAGTTTATTTCCGCTTCTTCCTGCGCTTCCTCTTAGAAATAAGGTCTTCAAGTTATCTCCATACACGAAATCAAGAATAACTTTGCGTTACTTTCATACATAGGTTCTAATGAATCTAAGAACACGCTTGCTATTATTTCATTAAAGA
Organism: Desulfoscipio gibsoniae DSM 7213; assembly: GCF_000233715.2. GTDB lineage: Bacteria > Bacillota > Desulfotomaculia > Desulfotomaculales > Desulfallaceae > Sporotomaculum > Sporotomaculum gibsoniae. Next base: position 3,833,038 of record NC_021184.1, on the reverse strand, counting down.
ATCCTAAAAACAAATATAATTTATCTAAAACACCTCTTTATAATAATGATTATGGTTATCGTTCAATAGTTTTTTATAACAGTTAGTTTATAGGGCCTCAACAAGTTTTTTACCGGGTTTTAACGACCGAGAATCATGACGCTGTTTTATGTGGCATTTCAGATTTTCAATTAAACAAAGCTATTAAACTTGAAAAAGCCTTGAATGATATCTGGGGTTTATATGAAGTTCAACAGTAATCTCCAGTGTATTTTAGTAAAGAACTTCTAAGTTAAAATTGGTTTTAAAATAGCCAGAGGTTCCCTTATGGATTGTGGATAATGCATTAATATCCTTGAGTTGCTCAAAACGAGGCAGGGGGGTTAATTTTGAAATCCATGCTTCGTTTTACAGCATAAGCAAAAACAATATGAAATGGCACCAAGATGGTAAAGGCGCTGCGTAAAACACTAGCTGCTGGCTGCCATTGACTGCTGCTGTTCATGTTCAACCCACTGCTCGATCTCCCTGCAGGTTACGCACTCCACGAAACTGTTGAAGCCTTCCCGCATCACAATTATATTGGTATTGACAAAGGGCACCACCAGCTGGATTTTACCGGTTGGCTCGACGATAAGGACTTGAAAACCCAATTTACGGATAAAGCGCATGCATTCCTCAACATTGTCGGCATCCATCCGGTTGAAGGCTTCGTCAAAAACCACCAGGCGCAGGGTATCTTCTTTATTGCGGTAAAGGTGGTAAACCTGGTAGAAGGAAGCCAAAATGGCCACATAAAAGGGAATCTGGGCCCCGCCTCCCGATTCGGTCCGGGACACCTTGGAGAAATAGGTTTTGTTGCCCCGGTCATCGGTAATGATGATGTCAAAATCAAGATAAGAACGGTAATCGGTAAGCTCCTGCAATTTATCCTGCCGGCTGTCGGAGGTGATCTCTTCAAACAGCCGGTTAAAACTATCACCATACAGCTCCTGGAACACCGTGCTAAAAAGTAGCTCGGTTGAGCTCAGCTGGTATCCCTCGATCATTTCGTAAAACTCCCGCAGTTCGGGCTTGGGGGACAGGCTGAACCGGTAGGAATAACTGCCGAATTTTAAATCCTGCAGCGCAAAATTCAGTTCGTCTATTTCTTCATAGGCCAGCTTGATGGCCTCATGCAAGCGGGACAGGAAGTGCTCTTTTAAAGCCTGCTCCGCCTTTTGCCGGGCCTCACCGGCTTTTTTGCTGTATTCAGGCAGGTGAATATCCTTTAAAAAATGCAGCCTTTCGGCATATTTTTCGTTATCGGCGGCGGTAACATCAGCTAAAAAATCAAATCTCTTATTAAAATCATGCCTGGTGTTGACTACCTGGTCCATATTATTTTTAATTTTGGTTTCCAGCCCCTGAATACTGATATAATAATTGTGCGCCAGTTCCGCAGGCGAGCGCTGCTGGCTTTCCCGCTCCCATTTGGCCTCGCAGGTTTCCTTTAATTCATCTGCAAGTGTATCCAGGTAAGCAAGATATTTTCGGTAGGCGGCATCTTTTTCACCGGCAAGCTGCCGCAGCTGCTGTTCAAGCAATTCCAGTTTGGCCTGTACCTGGCCTTTTTCTGTGTTTAAACCGGCTATTTCTTTTTCACACTGCTGTAATTCCAGCTCTTTACCTTCTTTGGCCTTTTCCAGTAGTTCCAGTTCCGAACGGTCCAGGTGCAGCAATTCTTGTTTTGTTTGTACCAGTTCCCATTCCAGCTGGTCTAAATTTTTGCACTGCTCGAAATTCGTTAACCACTGCTGGTAAAGATAATGCTTATCGCTGTTCAAGCTTAAAACGCTGTCACTTTTTTTGATTTTTTCGTTCAGCAGGGTTAACTCTTGCCGGCATTTCCTTAATTCCTCCTGTTTTACGGCCAGCTGCAGTTTTACCGCCTGCGCTCCTATATAGGGCACCTCATACCGTTTGCGGGGAATTTGGCGGGCGGTGTAATTCTGATACACCATGCAGGTAGCGGTAATAGCCCGCTTGTGTCGTTTTAACTCCGTCTCTGACGAACATTTTATCAAACCGCCTAAAAGCCAGTTGGCGTAAGCGCGGATGTGCTCTTTATCGGCTGATATTTCCTCGGCCAGGCTTCCCGCGAGCGGTGGTTTAACCTCCTTGACCAGCTTGTCGGTATTGACCAAACCCACGTTTTCCATGCCGTGGGTAAATTTATAGCGTTCGTAAATGCTCAGTGCCCGGTCAAAATAGCCGGGCGGCACCAAAAGATCAAATTTCTGGGTGGAAAGATAGCCCTCGATGGCATTATGCCAGCGGCGGTCACGTATGTCGATGGCTTCACAAAGAATATCCACCGGCACCCGGCTCTGGCCTTCCCGGGGGGTAAGCTGTTCCTCCAGCATTTTTTTTAATTTCATGGTGGCCGAAGCATTGTTTAGTACCCGGTTTTTTCCCAGGTTTCTAATAACCTCAGCCAGTTCCTGAGCCTGCTTTTGCACGGTTTCCCACTGTTTTTTGAGTTCCGCTGCCTGTACGATCAGCCATTTCATGCTTTCATTCCAGGAACGGGTATGTTTATCCGGGTCGGACGGGAAGAACCCCGCCTCCAGGAACATCTTCCAGGCACGTTCGTCTTCTTTAAGCGCTTCCGTTAATTGGCCGGGGGCCTGCAGCAGGCTTAAAATATCAACCAGCTTTTCCCTGTCCCGCAGGTCTGCCTTGACCTGCTGCAGCAGGTTGAGCTGTTTTTGTTCCAACCTGGCGATTTGTTCCATTAAAGCCGCGATTTGCTGCTTTAATTTGTTTTCCTGCCGCACAATCGCTATGCCGTTTATTTTTTCGATTAACTGTTCTTTTTCAGCGGTTAACTTTTTATAACCGGCCTCCAGTGTGCCTAGTTCAGTCAGCAGCCATTGCAGCCGTTCCTCCGATTTTTGGCACTGCTGCTGTGCCTCGTCCAGCTCCTGCACTTTTTGCTCATAGTCTCCCCTGTGCAGCATATAGCGGCCCGCTGCTTCCCGCCGCCTCAAATGCTCAGCTTTCTCATACGCCTGGCATTCTTCCTCCAGAGCCATAATTTCAGCGCCGGTGTTTAACAGCTGGGTTTCCATCTGGCGGTATCTTTCGGCGTAATCCCGCATGGTATCCACATCCACGGGCCGCTCATCCAAAATGTAGCTGTAAATAAACGTCCTCAGGTTAGTAATGGGTTTAAAGGAAATACCTTTAACAAAAAGCGAAAAAAAAGACTCCTTGATCCCGCCAAACAGCTGGCGCAAATCGTTTCTGTAGCCTTCCAGGTCATTGCGGTACTGGCGAAAATTAAGCCCCCTGGACTTCATGTAGCGGACAAACTGCTCCCGGTTCCGGGGGTAACCGTCCTGTAAAAACAGATGCTCCCGCAGCCTGCAATTTTCAATTTTGAAAAATACGTGATCTTCTTCTCCGGTGTCGCAGTAGTAGTCAAACACCGCGCCGATTAAGCAAGCTTCATTGCTGGAAGAACGGGTAAATTCAAGCACTATATAGCTGGAGAAATCCTCATCGTTTCCTCTTAAGTAGGTGTACCTGCCTTCTGTGCCGGTCCTGCCACGCAAATAACCCTTCAGGTCCCTGGCGGTTTTTTCGTCAAAGGCAGCGGCATTGAACATAATCTTGCGCATATTGGAGACAAGAACAACCTGCAGGGCGTCAATCAGCGTGGACTTGCCCGCTTTGTTGTTGCCGGTGATCAAGGCGCTGCCCGCAATTGGAATGTGTTCGTTAGTAAAGTAATGCCAGTTAATCAGCTTGATCCCGGTCAGTAGCATCCTCTTTGTCCCCCTTTGCTTCGCCTGCATTTATCCAGTCCGCCAGCCTTTCCAGGCTGGGCACGTCAACAACTAATAGAATGGTCGGATATAATAAATAGACAGCGTCAGGGTCCTTCCACTGCCCGCGCTTTAAGTCCAAAATGGAAAAACTGCTGAAAAGCCTCAAGGCCTTTTCCAGGTCGTCCCTGGACGGCAAACGGTTTTTGATCTCCAGAGCCATGTATTTACCCTGGATATCTTCACCCGATATCAATATCTCCTGGGTCAGCCGCAAAGCTTGCTGCTTTTCATCATAAAGCAGCCTGAGTATAAATAAAACTATTGTTTCCTGCAGGGTAAAACGGTACCTGTTCCTGCCATAGCGATTGTGCAGCTGCAGTACGGAGAACCGTTTGCTATGATGCAGGTCCCAGCCGGAGTAAGCAAAATATTCGCTGAAGATATCCAGATAACGCTCTACAAACCGGTAACAAAGCCTGTCCTCTTCCCGGTCATATACCAGAAAGTTCTGGCTGAGCAGCAAATTAGCTGCTTTACTGAAAGTCTCTTTATCCTTATTGGAAAAATCCTCGAACTCCTGGTACCAGCTCAACGTTTGCTCCCCTTCCTTTTTATCACCAGGTTGGGCACCTCAATTGCCCCATCCCTGATGGCGATGGTTTCGCTCCTTTCCCCTTCCAGGCGGTAGCTTGCCACGGGTGACTGGCTGAACAGAATAATATAGATTAGCTTCACCCACTGGCTGCGGCTGTTGAGAGGTACCTGCTCAATGGGGCAGATATCTCTTTCGCCCAGAATACTATCCACGTAATTATTTAACTGTCCCACCGTGATCTCCTCCGCCACCCTTGAACCAAATTGCAGCAGCTGCTTTTGGCGCACCTCATCGGATACGGAGGCAGCCTGGAGCGGCTGGGGTTTATGGGTCTGCCGCGCCACGGGGGGCTTGCGCAAGCTCTGGTTGTCCACCGCCACCTGGGGAAAAAGAGCAATGGAACGGGTTATTTCCCCGGGAGCCAGTGTTTTTTCACCCGATTCTTTGGCCAACTGTCCCAGGTAAGCCAGCACCGTGTAAATATGCCGGCCGGCTCCGCGCCCCTGGTGCAGCTTAAACCTCAGCCGGTCGGCCGCCGACCTGGCATACCTGGCATTGCGCCGGTCAATTTCACTTAACAGCCTGTCCATTTCCTGGCCCAAAGAAGCATCTATGTATTCAATCCATTCATATATCAGGTTTTCGGCAGTTGCCGCATCCGGCACCCGTTTTTCCCGCACCATAATACCGGCCTGCCTGACCAGCTCGTTCCGGTTGGACCGCCATTCCCTGGTACGCTTTAAAATACCGACGCGGTATTTGGAAATATGTTCCGAAGTTTTAAGCCTGTAGTACTGCTCGCCAAGGATCTTGGTTTGGTACACATCAAAAATTTGGCTCAGGATAGCCCGCACGTCCTTCGCTTCCAGCAGCTTCTCGGTATAGTTTTTAATGCTGTGGTTTAAACTTTTAAGGCCGTCAATCAGTTCCTGCGTGGATTCGTAGGCCTGCTGCAGGGCCACATAAGAAAATCCTTCACTGCCGCTGAGGTTCTGGTAGATGCTGAGTATCCTGCCCTTAAACTCCACCCGGTAACCCGTACGGATTTTATTCATCGCCTCCAGCATCACAATGGTGTAATCAGGAATGGATATTCTGAAAGTATAATCGGGCTCGGGCTCCAGGTTCAGCCAGCCCGTATCCACCAGCCTGCGCAAATATTGCAGGGCCTGCTCGCGGGCGCTTTTGGCCGTTTCCCCCGCTGCTTCCCCTTCTTCAACCTGCCAGGCCTGTTCTCCCAGGCCCTCCAAATATTCAGAAAACAAATCGACGACATGATCCCGTGACAGGGTATAAATTCTTTTGTTATACTCCTGGTAGATCAAAAAGATTAAATCCACATAAATTTCTTTAAGGTTACGGCTAAATATTGAAAAAAAATTGTCCGGAACCTGTGTAAAAAATTCTTTACCATACATTTGCATTACTATTACCTCAATAGAATTCAGGAGTCAGAATACTTTCGAAATAATAGACTGTTCTTTCATTCTGACTCCTGACTACTGAATTCTGACTCCTACAATTAACTCCTACATTAATATATCAAAAAAAGGCAGAATCCGCAGCGATATTCACCGAATTTAGTTTTATGCAGGCTTTTCTAAGCAAAGTAATATTAAGGGTGTTGGTAGATTAGCCAGACCATGAGATACTAAAAACAGATAGTTTTCTATAGGAAAGGGTAGTTTTTTGATGAAGATTAGCAGAAACAAGCAAACTATGCCGGTGCAATCGGCTCCAATGCAATCGTCTGATATATATAATGATATTTTGTTACCCTTAAATAAACGCGCCCGGGACAGCGGCAGCCTCGTTTTCTTTTACAGAATAATAGGTTTTGACAACCAGGCGGAATTTATCGGGCAAACGGCAGCACTGCATGAGCGGCTGCTCGAGCTGGACAGCCTGTATCTTTACTTTATTGAAAACATCCCACTTCCTTTTAATAAAAATTTAACCGATAAAATTAATAATGCCCTGTGCAAGTCACACAACCTCCAGACAAATCTTAAGTCAATCAATTCTAATGATTACGATTAATTGTGTAGGTTTTACCATTTAGCGCGCGTTAAACGAGTCGAGAGACTATTTAACTCAATACCACCATCTTCACCCACAATTACCGTACCGCCTAAGTTAACTACTTTTTTACCAATGGCACAGTTAGGTTCAAAAGCAAATACCATACCGGCTTTTAGAACTGTTTCTAACCCCATTGATGGGATCATCAATATTTTGCTACCATAGTTTTTAGCTTCAGGCAAATCAAGCATCTTGTCGCCTACACCTATTAAACCAAACGGGCTAATCGAATGTATTAGTGGATGAACATGCCAACAATTCTTAACCTCACGCATCGGAGCCTTCATGGCTTCAACTACATCCCCAAAAGTCGTACCCGCCTTAAGAACTTTTACGCCCGCTTCATATGATTTTCGTGCTACATCAGCAGCTCTTTCAAAATCCGGATGAACTGCACCAACTGCGATGGCTAGCTGGTTTTGCGTTTCTAACATACCAAATGATGAAAATACTTCAGCTTAATATGGGCTTTCATTTTACCCATTGGAGTAGTGATTTTTGTGAAAAAATCCAACTTATTACCAATAATTTTTCCCTCTGATAAATCAACAGTGCCTTTAGGCGTAGTTAATGAACCAGTTAATAGTTCTCCCTCAACAACAAATACGAAAACGCCAAGTTGTTCACCTACTGGTGTTTTTACTGTGATATCAAAAGTTCCTGCAATTGACATTCTACCCCTCCTTAGTGTTTAAAAATCTGATTTACATTGTTTTAAACCAAATGCAGAGCTCCTATTAACTCAGCTAAAGAAATCCTTATCTCTCGGCCCTGCCGGGCGAAAGTCACTAAAAGAAGATCAAACCCCAGATCTATTTAATAACCTTATATTGCTCGTCAAATGGCAGTATGATTGTTCAAAACCTGTCCAAAAGCTGTATTTTCTATTTTATTAAAGGAAATTAGGACCATTTGGCGAATTATGCATTAGCAGCTAGAGCCAGCATCCTCGTGAATGCTGGCTATTTGTCTTTTATCCAACAAAAGATCAAATTTGTTCAGGTTTTTTATATTGCAACTAATGTCTAGCAAATTATCCGAAGTTAGGCGTAAAAAAGCTCAAACCCGACTTCAGAGTTTGAGTAAAGTTAGCGGCAGATTATGGTGGAGAAGCTGCTAGCCCTAACTTTGGATAATTACATTGCACGAAACCGCGCTGATTGATGTACTCGCTATGGGGATTAAATATCTATTTTCCCGTCTAATTTTAGATGGCATTAAGGAAAACTTGATAGCAAAATGTATCAAAGCAGCGTTAATCATGCTGAAATAGACATAGCTTCCCCCTCCCCATGATAGGGCAAATTTTTTAAACATATGCTGTTTTGTTATTGATAGGGGGGGGATTTACCCAAGCTCATATACCGTCTGGGTTTTTCCGATCCGCAGTTAGGGCATTTAGATAAATCTATTCCAGTTAGTTTTAGGATGAGTTGAAGCGTAGAGTATTTTTCTCTGGTTAAAAGAGGTGTATGGGTTAACTGTTTGCAAATTTTCAGTTTGGCTGTCTTGTTACGATTGCCTAGCAAACCGTAGTGTCTGATTTTCATAAAGCCACTCGGTAGGATATGAATGAGTTGCTTGATGTGGTAAATACTTGTGCCGGATTCAAACAGATGAGTTGCAAAACTATGTCTCATCGTATGGACTGTCACGTTTTTAATGATTTTAGCTTTCTTTACATATTTATGGAAGATATTTTGTACAGCTCTGGGAGTTATATGGGTGCCGGTATGATTTCGGCTGTAAAAAAGCCACTCTTTGGGGCGGTAAGCTTTCCAGTAGACTCTAAGAATCTCAAGATTAGCTTCAGAAAGCAGGGCATAACGATCTTTACCGCCTTTGGCATTGCGAATGAACAGTTGCATTTTATCGCTATGAATATCTGAAACTTTAAGGGAGGCCACTTCACTTAGGCGAAGTCCAGTCCCATAGAGGGTCATAAGAATGCATTTATCTCGCAAATTGTCACAGACGTTAAAAAGGGCTTGGATTTCCTCTTGGGTAAGTATGTCAGGGAGTTTGCGTGGTTTACGGTGGCGAGGGATTTGCCTAGGGTTAATATTAACGTTCAAAGTTGCGCCATACAAAAAGCGGAGGCCACTATTGTAGGTGTTTACCGATTCGGGAGCAAGCTTCTTTTTTGTAGTGAGATAATGAAGGAACTGCCTAACATCCTCTACACCTAGCTCAGTTGCAGGTTTATCGAAGTGGTCCTGAAAAAGTTTAACTTTGGTATAGTATTCGGCCTGGGTATGCTTGCTTAACCCTCTAAGCTCTACATCGAATTTTAGCTTGGCTAAAACCTCTTCTTTTGTCATAGTTCGAACATCTCCTTTAAAATTAAATTAGCTTTATTTTAAAGGAGAACCATGAAAAAGGAACTGACTTTTTACAGTATCATTTCCAATTACACAGCTTAAAAAAACATTAAAGGAATTACCGCGCCAGCGGTTTAGTGCAATGTTTATAATGTGAAAGAGAGTAATAGATGGAAAAGGATAGATTACCAGTATTAAACCTGCTATTAAGTAGGTCTAAATTTGTCGAATTGGTTATAGTTGCTGTATTTTTGGGGTTTGGTATAAGTTTAACTACAAGTAGCATTACGTTAATTGAAGGCTTTAAGCCCATGCTAGGAATATGCACTGGAGGGCTAATATGTATCTTATCGGTTATTTATATATCTTTAAAAGCGTTTGTTAGGAGGGGAAAAAGGTATTTATATAAAGGATTTATTATCTTGAATGAGCTTGAAAACAAGATTGTTAATATAGAAGGATATGGATTGAGTGAGATTGGTTGATATTTTGATAGAGCATTTTTAGAAAATAAGGATTTAGAACTTATATGGAATATTGAGCCATTAAAACTTCAAGATGGATTAAAGACACCAGAACCTCGTTCTATGGATATAATTAGAGAAGCATTAGAATATTTTTTATTGAAAAAGTTATCGATTCACCTTATTACTTACTTTCGGTATCCTATGGAAAAAAACAAAGATATTTCAGTTCTTCAAAGGGAACATATTCCAAGCGTATTATTGAGCAATAGATTTCTTGAATTATTTTCAAAACCCATGAGAGACAGGGCTGCTTTTATAGATATTGAGCAAGAAAATGAAGAACAAGAATGGTATATCCTTGATGTTGAGGGCGGTACTTATCAAAAATTTTCTTTAGTATTGCCTCACAAAAGTAAAGTTATTAGAACAAATAAAAATGAAATTAAAATTAAAAACCATAAATTTGATATTAGTATGAAAGTTAATTTTGATGGATGTAATGATGTATTACCATTTGGATTTATGGAGTATTATCTATCAATCCATGGATTTGAAAATTATTTAGCTAATGTCGTATATCATGTGGAATTTGATTTATATGTAAAATTTAAAATTACTTCTTTATTGTCAAGTTTCGGATGGGAAAATTATAATTGGATTGATTCTTTTTTGGATTCAATTTATCATTCTGTGTCAAAAGAGTCATTTTTTAGTAAGATAAATTGGAACACAATTGCAACTTTAATTAAATGCTTAAATAAGTAATATTTAGTAATTTACATAAACATTCGTTTAATGCAACGGGTATGTGGCAGGTCATAAATCAGCTCCGCTATCCATCCATTAGGCTAATAATTGGAAGCTAAGGATACTTGTGATTATAGCAATAATGAGATACTTAATTTTAAAAAATTAAATAACCTATTCAATATGGCTTTTATCCACTTCATACAGATGTTGTGTAGCGACCGGTAAAGCTAATTGAACTTTGCGATTATATTCACACTTATAGGTTATGTAATCATTGTTGCCGTGCGTCACCACACCTTGGTTCCGCAAAATCGGATTTTGTGTGTTTTCAAACTATACTTTTCTTGACTATTCCAAAGCGCTATTGGTATTTTCTTTGCAAAGGAGGTACTTATGAGCATTAAAGTGGAAAACGATATGCGTATATTTTACGTTTCAACGCCTAAAGAAAAGCAAACCATATCAGATTATCTGAACACGATCGCTGCTTCGCATCCACTTTTAGGAACAGTGACTATCTCTGATAAGAACTTTAAGGTTATTGAAAAAACGGCCCTTAAAGCAATTAAACTCGCCCTTGATTATAGAGAATTGAGAGATTTTGCCCATCTTGCGATACTCCTGACTGTCATTCAGTACGCTAAAAGTTGGGAGCGTACTGAAAACAGCGGATTTTGGGCTTACATATCAGAGCAACTCGGTTATAAGAATTCAGAGCCGCTTTATGGAATACTGACCGGATCAGTTAAGAAAGCTTGTGAACGCTACAACCGTGCTTTCCTTAAAGAAGCAAGCGGTGATAACAGCTATTATTCAACCGTATTGGCACACGCAATCGCTCCGAGCAAGAGTTTCTTTGCATTATGTGACTTTTTGCTTCGCTTTTACAAGAATAATTTAGATTGTTCGGTTTATCCTGATGACCCCGCAATCGACCGTATGACAGAGGTGCTTCGCGACCGTTGCAAGGGCGCAACAATTGAGCAAGACGATGACATACGAGGAAATGTGAGCGGTATCCAAGCGGGGATTCGTGCGCTTTTAACGCAACGCCCGGTTTATATGCGAACCTTTTTAACAAAGCTGCTTCAAAAAATTGACCTGCTGCTTTCTGGAGATGAATTGGGTGAAAACGACTACACCAACGTCTTACTCACTCAGTGGTACGTCGGCAAAATTACTGAACCAACCGCTAAACGGAATACGCCCATTCATAAGCGCACAACTGATATTGCTTTCTCATACGGTAAAATCCATATAGGATATATACTGGACGAGGACTGTGAACCTGCTTTGCGAGTTCCGTCCATACGTTTGAATACCCGCGACAATCCTACAATCACGATTTATTCAGGTAATGTTGACGTTTACAGGAAATCAATAGGTATTTACGGAAATGACTATGCGTGTACTTCCGAAGAAACCGTAATCCCGCTTTCAGATTTGAGCGATGTAGATTTTCTTGATATGTGAGTCGAATTAACAGTTGATGGGAAGCAAATATACTCCTCGGAGCAAAATCTGGGAGCAGGTGCGCTCTTGTTCCGTGACAACAAGGTCTTGACGAGCAAGACGGTTGATGAGGGAAATTACCTCTTGTTCGCCCCGAAGAACGCAAGCGTCACTTTCCAAGGTGATGTTGAACGACAACGCCGTCTATATTTTGCACAGCTATATGATGTTTATCTGCAAGGCGAAGCCTCTGTATACGTCAACAGTACGTTGTTGTGTTGCTCTCGCCCACCGATAGGTTCATTGCGTTTTATACTGCCGCAGTCATCATCGGATTATGTCGTTGACGGAATCAACTACCCGATTTATGCTCGCAGCACATTTTCTATTGTGGCGGTTGGGCAATTTCGGAGCAATCAACTTTTCGCCAGAACTAATAAGGGAGATAATCTTTCCGTCAAAGCCTTGGACAATGACGTATATACAGTGGAAGCTCCTACCGAGAACGGCTGTTATACGGTATCATTGAATGACGGCGAGGCAGAAAGAATTTTAGACGAGGTACGGTTCTGCATTGTTGACACCTTTGAAGTCTGCTTTGACGAGCCATATTATCTCGAAAACTCGGATGGCGGCACTCTCTCTCTTCAAATCAATGGAGAAGAAATTGAAGTTTCATTAACTAATAGCAGTCTAAAAGCAAAAGTAGCGTTCGGAGACGGTGAAATATTTGTACAAATCCCTCGAATCAAGTTATCTCTTGACGGTCAGCCACTCCCCAAAAGCGCAGTATGGAGAGGGTTGCTTTCGCCGTCGTCGAAGTTAAGGGTAAATTGCACGGATACCTTGAACGTATCGCTCTCATTTGGCGGAAATACTCTGCTCAAAGCTGATGCTCCCGGCGGGTTTGAGTATGCTATCGGCAACGCAGTACAGGCGGTTGACGGAACGTCAGATAATCAGTCGGTAGACTTATTTATTGCAGGGAATAAGCATCATCTGTTTGACATCGCCTTTAAGCCATGCCTAATATCCACACCGCTTTTCAATTTGAACAGCGGAGTTTTAACGTGGCTTAACCCCCAATGCTTTATAGGAGATAGCGCAACAAAACTGAAAATATCCTTTCGGCCAAAACACGGCGCGCCTATCATAATCTTCGTGGAACAGGGTGAGCGCGTACTCAGTATTAATTTCCCGGAGCTTTCAGAGCAATATGAGTATGAGGTTTTCGCTATTACCGATACGACGTTCGGCGAAAGCGAAGTTTGTATAAGCAAAAACACGATTATATTCGGCAATAGGTCAGAGGTAATCTTCCGAGGAGAAACCTTGCGGGTATCACGGGTTATTGAGGAAGGCAACTTCGTTGACATCAAGCCCTTCTTCATAGAAGATATTGCCTTTATCGGCAAGGAAAATCTCGGATACACAGATTTATGCGGAGAGTATCCGCATTATACGGGTAAATTGTTCTTTTTAACCCGCAACGGCAAGCGGCATTTCACCGACTTAAATCCGGTTGATATATACCTCGTAAACGAAAGTGCCTGTCGTCTGCATATTACGTTTGACCAGGGCGAGGGGCTTTTCATTGACAAGAGTGTTGAGTATACGCCGGAATTATTCAAACACCGCGACCCACCGCCTAAACTTGCTCGTTTCTTCACTTTCCCTGATTATTTCGAGTATAAAATACAGTAAGGAGATCCGCAAATGTTAAATCCCGTAACGCTCTCGCGAGCCATCAAGGACACCTTCGCTGATTACGTCGCGACAACCCTCTCTGTCTCCGACTCTAAATATTCCGCGCTTTTGAAAGAAGAATTACGGAAAGACGGAGTTATATCGAAAGGACCATATTTAGAATTGGGTGATGCCTATCAAACGGGGGCGACAATTCAGGAACTTATTGCTGGCGGTATAATGTCGCCGTTATTTACATCATTGGGACGCGGATTCAAGCTCGAACGACCGCTTTATGTTCATCAGGAAGATGCCGTCCACGCTGCATTGAATGGCGACAATATGATTGTGACAACGGGTACTGGTTCTGGTAAGACGGAGTGTTTCCTCCTGCCTGTGGTCAATGACTTGCTGCGCGAAATAGAAGGTCACGGCAAACTTGGCGATGGAGTTCGCGCCATTGTCATTTATCCTATGAACGCTCTTATTAACGATCAAGTAAAGCGTTTGAGAGAGATATTCCAAGACAGTAACATTACTTTCGGAGTATACAACGGAAACACCGAACATAAAAAGGAAGACGGTTTGCTAAAATATAGAAACACTTATGGATGTGACCCGCTCCCAAACGAATGTGTATCGCGTGATGCAATGCGCGAAAAGCCGCCGCACATTCTGATTACCAATTACTCCATGTTGGAATATATGTGCATACGTCCGAATGATGATGATGTTTTCCGTAATGCCAAACTTCGATTTGTCATATTGGACGAAGCCCATATTTATAAAGGCGCGACTGGAATAGAGGCCTCTATGCTGGTGCGACGCGTTGAAACACGCCTTACTGAGAAAGGCCAAAGCCCGCAATATATACTTACGAGCGCAACTTTGGGCGATAAGAACAGCGACCCGCAGATTTTAGCGTTCGGTAAAAACCTTTGTGGTCACGATTTTCAAACTATCATCCGTTCTGTTGCCATTGTCCACAAGATACCCAGCGTTACGAAAGAACTCTCAAGAGAAGAGATCTTTTCGTTAGCAGATACGCCGGATAACAAGTTGTTCGATGTATGCAACGGCAGTAAGCAATACCACATCATTAGGGCTAACTCCAAACAACCGCTTACTCTTGCCGAGTTAGCGGAAAAGACTGATATGGATGAGCGAGAACTGGTGAGTTTAATCGCCGCTTGTGTTCGTGCGGTTAATGAGGACGGTGTGCCGCTCGTGCGAGCAAGGTATCATCTGTTCGTCCGTGCGCTTGAAGGGGCATACATAACCCTTATTGCGCCATTCCAGATGTCGTTAACCCCGGAAACAGAGATGAACGGGCAACTGGCATTTGAGTGTGCCGTATGTACAGACTGTGGGCGTATTGCAGTCATCGGTGTCATTGACAAAAAAAGCGGCAAGCTGAAACTACCTGAAAACAGCCTTGACCCTAGTGCTGAATACTTCCTCCTAAAAGACGATTCTGACGGTTTACTGACTGATGATGAAACAGAAGCTGAACCCGATGAATATATCCTATGTGCGAAATGCGGAACGATACGTCACATCGGTGACAAGAGTGTTTGCAATTGTATGAGAGAATACGGTGTGTACGTAACAAGGTCCGCGAAAAGTAAGGATAGCGGATTGGTACGTTGCCCTGCCTGCTCATACGGGGAACTCAGACGGTTTTATCTTGGCAGCGAAGCAGCCACCGCCGTTCTTGCAACCGCCTTGTATGAGAATATGCCTGATGACAGGACACGCCGATTTCTGTGCTTTTCCGACAGTCGCGGTGATGCCGCCTTTTTCGCGCCTTATATGGAAAGAAGCTATAAGGACTTCTTGCGGCGGCGCGGCATTTGGTATGTCGCTGAACAGCACCGTGCGGAATTGCAGCACGAACCGTGGACTTTGAGTACGTTTGCTGATGAGTTAGCGCGGTACTTTGATGTGAACAAGACATTCGCAACACTTGATAAGAATGAAACTTTAACGCCTAAAAGCAGACGCAATGCGTGGATTGCGCTGATAAGCGAAATGTACGCCGCTCGTCGTCCGAGCAGTCTCTCATCGCTTGGCGCAGTTTCGATACTTCCCACCTGCAACAAGGATATTGCCCCTAAATTTGCGGATAAATACAACATATCTAATGACGAGGCAAAGACTTTGTTGGACTTGTTACTTATGGACGTAGTATTTCACGGCGCAATACAAGAGCCGACAAAATCCCCGCTCGACGGCGAAGATTTGGAGATGATTTTCTATTCTTCTTTCAGGAAATTTGTTACGCGCTGCAAAACAGGCAAAAAAGCAGGCTCTATTATGGGTTGGCTTCCGAGAACGCATAAAAATGGTCGGTTTTATCCTAACGGTCGTTTACGCCGCATAGTCTCCACGTTGGGAGTGACTGATGACGAGGCATATAAAATTGCCGGGGACTACTTCGATTTATTGACGGATATTTTGAAAACCCCTAAAAATAAAGGTGAAGGTAGATTCCTTTCAGCGGAGGATTTTGTAATTACCGTCCCGACCGAGGGTGAAATATATCGTTGTGAAATGTGTGGAAGAGTAACCACAATGAACTTTAAGGGCAGATGTGCCTATCCCCGTTGTAATGGCAAATTATCAGCGGTTTCACCATTGAAATTGCAGGAGGATAACCACTATGCTACTTTGTACTCCAAAGATGACCTTGCGGCATTCTATATCCGCGAGCATACGGCACAGATTGAAAAGGATAGTGCGTGTAAGTATCAGGAGCAATTTCTAAAAGGCGAGATTAACGCGTTAAGCTGTTCAACGACTTTTGAAATGGGCGTGGATATAGGCTCTCTTGAAACCATTTTCTTACGTAACACACCACCATCGCCTGCCAACTATGTGCAGAGAGCGGGACGCGCCGGGCGCGATTTGCGCTCTGCGGCGTTTGCGCTGACTTACGCAAAATTGGGTTCACACGACTTCACGTTTTTTGCACGACCCACCGATATGATTTCAGGCAAAATAAAGGCCCCGGCTTTTGAGATACGCAACGAAAAAATCGTACTGCGCCATATCTATGCTGTAGCGTTCTCCTACTTTTTCAATGCTAATATTGACGTATACAACAGCAACGATGCCGATGTTTTCCTTAACGGCAACGGATTTGAGCGGCTCTGCGAGTTTCTTGCTGCAAAGCCGAAAATCATTATGGAGTATTTAGAACGGTGCGTCCCTACGGAATTGTTTGATACGCTTGGCGTGAGTACATTCTCGTGGATAGACCGCCTTGTAGGAGAAAACGGAACGCTCACCATTGCGGTTAATGATTTCCGCGATTTAACAACGTGGCTTACTGAGCAAATAGAAATCGCTGCCAAAGACAAGAAATATCAAGAAGCGGCGCGTTTTGAACGTCTATTAAAAGACCATCGGCGTTCAACAGCGGAGGGTGATGGACACAAGAAAACCGACTTGATTGACTTTCTTGTCCGTTCCGGCGTACTGCCGAAGTATGGTTTTCCTGTCGATGTCGTTGAACTGCGCCCGAACAGCATTAACGATACTAAACAGACCGTTGAATTACAGCGCGATTTACAGCTTGGCATATCTGAATATGCTCCCGGAGCAGAAGTCGTTGCTGATGGTAATATATACCGTAGCCGCTACATTGCGAAAGACCGCCGTAAGACAGCCGACTGGGAAATCTATTACACGGCTACCTGTCCGAAATGCGAAGTTATCAATTTCAGCAAAAAGCCGGTTGATACGGAACAGCCCTGTGTCGCTTGCGGGACATCAATCGACAGCGGGTGGAAAAAGAACATTGAACCGCGAAAGGGGTTTGTTGTTGGAACAGACGCTTCTGATGTTGTTCCCGCCGGAAGCCGGAAGCCGCGGAAGTATCATCGCGGCGATATTATTTACTTGGGCGACGCAGAACGCCACGAATTAGGAGTACGCACCTTTGAATTCGGAGAAAGGCAGGTTGTACTTCATTCAACCGCTAATGATTCATTGATGATAAGCTGTGACGCTGAATTTAGCGTTTGCAGTTTTTGCGGGTACTCGAAAAGCCGTAAGGAACAGAAAAAGAGGAATTTTGTTGTTGAAGAAGAGCACAAGACTTCCTACGGGCAATACTGTTCCAATACGAAGCTATACCCATATCGCCTTTCACACATATTTAAGACCGATGTGGTACAGTTGACGTTTGCGGACGATGCTGATCGTGCTACGATGTTATCTACACTATACGCCATACTTCGGGCGGCATCTCTTGTGTTGGACATTGAAAGCACAGATATCAACGGGTGCTTATATGCCTCCAACGGAAACGTCAGGTATTCTATAATCCTTTACGATAGCGTGCCCGGCGGAGCAGGGCATATCCATCGGGTTTCAAACGATGAGAATGTGTTCCGAAATGTTATTCGTCAAGCATATACGCTCTGCAACGATTGCCAGTGTTCGCCGTCTTGTTATAAGTGTCTGCGCGATTACTATAATCAGAACGTTCACGCTATTCTAAGCCGAAAAGCTGTGGTCGAATTTTTAGGTCAGTATATTCTGTAAAAACGTATCTATCGTTTTAATGATTAATGGGAGCAGTTTAGAACTTGATAAAACATTAGGACTTTCCATTATGTTTACGATTAGCCTTTTTGAAGGTAAGTATAAGCTTATCCATATACCGCCAAATAGCAATATTGCGGAGCTTATTCTCCAAATAGCCAAGGTGATAGAATGAAATTTATATGCCCACTTATCGTTGTAGATGACATTAATATCTCCAGGAGATTTTATGTAAATGTGCTTAATCAAAAAGTGAAATATGATTTTGGTGAAAATTTGACGTTTGAGGGTGATTTTTCGATACATTTAAAATCACATTATCTAAAATTGCTTAGTTTAAGCCCCAATGACATAATTCAAAAATCTAATAGTAGCGAACTGTATTTTGAAGAAGATAATTTAAATGGTTTACTTGAAAAGCTTAAAGAATATGATTCTGTAGAATATATACATGGGATAAAAGAACAGCCTTGGGGACAACGTGTTATTAGATTTTATGACCCTGATAAGCACATTATTGAAGTTGGTGAATCTATGGAGAGCGTAGCACGGAGGTTTTTGCGCCAAGGATTATCCATCGAAGAAACCGCAAAACGCATCTCAATGCCGGTGGAATTCGTAAAAGAGTTGATATAACCTTCTCCTTAAAACTTACGGCCTTGTGCCGTGGAATGAAAGGGGTATGGCAGCGGAATTGAGGAACTGGTTAAACAAATAACACGGGATATATATGCTGCCTATGGCTGCACCGGCATTGAGATGGAGACAATGCCGGATAAAGTAAATAAATTGCGAGGAGGGAAGAAGGAGCAATACCATCAAACGCTAAATAAATCCAAAGATTGCTCCCTCCATAATTATGAGCATAAAAATAAAAGCTGATCTTATAAGACGTCTGGGCAGGGTCGCTCTGGGGAAAGAACCCGCAGACTTGGTTATTAATCATTGTGATGTATTAAATGTCTATACCGGTGAAATTCTTGAAAACCAGCAGTTGCTTATTGCCGGTGACAGGATCGCTTACGTGGGAACAAAACTTGACTTCCCGGAAGGACCGGAGACCGAATTAATCGATGCCGAAAGGCAGCTGGTTATTCCAGGCTTGATTGACGGTCACATACACATGGATCACTCGATGAATATAGAGGAATTTGTTAAACTTTCCCTTCCCCGGGGTACTACCACCACTATTACCGAGTGCTATTTCCCTTCCAATGCCATGGGTATCCGGGGTGTTGATGCTTTTATCGATCAGTTTAAAAACCAACCACAGAGATTTTTTGCCACTGCCCCAATGATATCCTTTCTTTGTTCTGATAATGGAAACGGAAACCGTGCAATTAATGAGTCCGAGGTTATAAGCTTGCTGCAGCGACCGGAGATAATAGGCACCGGTGAGATATTCTGGTCCAATCTGCTTAATACAGATTCAAATGAAGGTTTAATAAATATTATCGAGGCTGCCATTTTACTGGGAAAAACAGTGGAGGGGCACGGGGCGGGGGCCAAGAACCAGAGATTAGCTGCCATGGTAGCCCATGGTGTTGATTCTTGCCACGAACCCATTACCGCCGAAGAGGTGCGGGAAAGACTGCGCCTGGGTTTGTTTACCATGATTCGGGAAGGTTCGATACGCCGGGAATTGGAGACTGTAATTGGTCCCTTAATTGAAATGGACTTGGCTTTGTGCAGAGCAATTTTGGTTTCCGACGGTGTTTGGCCGGTTGACCTGCTTCGGTACGGTCACATGGATTACATAGTGCAAAAGGCTGTTGACCTGGGATTAAACCCTGTAACGGCTATCCAGATGGCCACCATTAACGTGGCGGAACATTTTCACCTGGGGAGTCACCTCGGCGGGATAGCACCGGGAAAATGCGCTGATATTGTAATCATCCCCAATATCAAAACAATCGAGCCCAGGTTAGTTATTTGTCGGGGGAAAGTGGTGGCCCGGGATGGCAAGATGCTAGTAAACACTGTAAAATCAAACTTTCCGAGTGATGTGTATCAATGCATTAAGATTAACCCGGTACAGCCTGAATTTTTCAGTGTGCCGGCAGCTTCCCCAATGGCCAAGGTACGCGTCATAGATGTAATTACCAGCATTGTTAACCGTGAAATGATATTGGATTTGCCGGTGATTAATGGAGAAATAACAATCTCCGAAAGTAATGATGTTATAAAGGTAGCGGTAATCAACAGCCATAGCGGAAATGGTGAAAGCAGCACCGGATTTATCAAGGGATACGGACTGAACAAAGGAGCGCTGGCCAGCAGCTATTCTTTCAGCGAGGGAAATCTGGTGGTAATGGGCACCAATGACAGCGACATGGCTGCCGCGGTGAACCGGATCCGTGAATTGCAAGGTGGCATTGTTTATTGCTGCGAGGGGCAAATAGTGGAAGAGTTATCACTTCCCATTTTTGGATACACCTCCGAAATTGCAGGACCGGAAGTGGCTGAAAGATTTATATCCCTTGAAAAAGCACTTGGGAAAGCGGGATGCAAAGTAGATAAGCCGCTATTAACGTTGTTTACCATTACCTTTACGGCCATACCTTCGCTAAGGTTATTGTCCAGGGGATACTGGCTATCCAGAGAAAACCGGTTGGTGGATGTGCTGGCATAGGAAGCAAAGCAAGAGAACCGTCTCCTAAAGAAGGATTTTTTAATATAACATGGAAAAACTATCAATAAAGCGTAGGCATGATACATGCTCTGCGCTGCTGTTTTTATTATCCTTTTTCATTAATTAGCCATATTTGGAGTGCTATGGTTCCTAATTGGCCGCGTTTCAGATGCCTCTGCCCCGGTGCGGTGTCAGAGGCCATAGCGTAAAATAAAGGAGGATACTTACGTGTATGAACAGATTAAGTATGAGGTTGCAGAGAAAATATTAACGATTACATTAAACAGACCCGATCATTTAAATGCCTATACCAAGCAAATGCGTATAGAGCTTTGCGATGCCCTTGACCGTGCTGATGCCGATGACGAAATTTAAAACGTTCTCCCAATTTTACCATGAAGCCCAGCACAGACATGCCGGACTTTTATCCCTGGTGGCCCGACCGGCCTTTTAAATAAGGCATAGCTGAACACTCAGCGAAAAATATGGTTTTACCGAAGCAAACGACGTTTAAAAATGCTACCCAGCGCATGCAAAACTGAAAACATGCCTTGGTGATGAAAGACAGGAGGGAAGGAATAGTGAAAACCAGGGTTACAGAGCTTTTAGGTATTAAGTACCCCATTATTCAGGGAGGTATGCAATGGCTGTCCCGTGCCGAGCTGGCTTCAGCTGTTTCTAATGCCGGGGGATTGGGAATTATTACTGCCGCTACGCACCCCGGCAAAGAGGAACTGATAGAGGAAATTCGCAAAACTCGGGCACTTACAGACAAACCCTTCGGGGTCAATATATCAATGCTTCCGGAGCTCACTCCCGGGGATAAGACCGCACAGTATATGGAAGCAGTAATCCGGGAAAAAGTACCGGTACTGGAGACTTCGGGACGCAGCCCGGAAAAGTATGTCCCCCAATTGAAAGAGGCCGGGATAAAACTAATACACAAGGTTCCCGCTGTGCGTTTCGCCAGGAAGGCTGAGAGCGTCGGGGCGGATGCGGTTATCATAGTGGGGTTTGAATGCGGTGGACATCCCGGTATGGATAACGTTACCACAATGGTGCTGACGCCCGGGGCTGCCGATAATGTTTCTATACCGGTTATATCGGGTGGTGGCATTGCTGACGCCCGTGGTCTTGTGGCTGCCTTGGCCCTGGGGGCCGAGGCTGTGGTTATGGGTACCAGGTTTATAGCTACCGCGGAATGCCTGGCACATGAAAATTTTAAGCAGTGGATGGTAAACGCCTCGGAGACTGACACCATGATCATCCAGCGTTCTATACGCAACGCTGCCAGGGTAATGAAAAATCCGGCAGCCGAAAAAGTGCTAGAAATGGAAAACCGTGGGGCCAGCCTGGATGAGCTGCTTACTATCATCAAGGGGCAGCGGGGGCTCAGTAACCTATTAAGCGGCGATATCCAGGATGGTACTCTGGCCATGGGACAGTGCGTTGGGCTGATAAATGATATTAAATCAGTCCAGGAAGTTATTGAGGATATTGTGCGTGAGGCGGGGACCATTATTCATCGCCTGCAAAATATGTGGGGATAAGCCGTTGCCTTTGTGGAATGATTTTATAAGGTGCACTTAAAAATAAAAGCCCGGTTGCCCGGGCGCGCAATAAAAAGGCATAAATGGTTAAATATATTTTAGCACTTTATATGACGGTTTACAACAAATGTCGACATGAAAAATAGCGTCAAGAATGATTTGTTCCGCCCGTCGTTTAACGGCAATAAACCAGGCAGGTGAATCCATAAATAACGGGAATACTAAATTATTCTAGCAAATGATTATAAAGGGTGGATTCAAATGGCTGATGTTGAATTGATCGCTACGGCGACCTTTGGATTGGAAGCGCTGGTGGCTAAGGAAGTCAAGGATTTGGGTTATCAAAAGGTGACGGTGGAAAACGGTAAGGTTACTTTTGGCGCAGACTGGGGTGCCATTTGCCGGGCTAACTTATGGTTGCGTACAGCGGACAGGGTGCGCCTTAAAGTTGGTGAGTTTAAAGCCACCACCTTTGATGAACTTTTTGAGCAAACCAGGGCATTGCCCTGGCCGGAATTAATACCCGGGGATGCTGAGTTTCCTGTGGAAGGTAAATCCGTTAAATCCACATTATTTAGCATTTCCGACTGCCAGGCTATTGTAAAAAAGGCAGTTGTTGAAAGTATGAAGCAAAAATATAAACAGCAGTGGTTTTCCGAGCAAGGGCCGCTGTACAAAATAGAAGTGGCTTTATTAAAAGATATTGCTACTCTAACCATCGACACCAGCGGTGCCGGGCTGCATAAAAGAGGTTACCGGGAGCTGGCCAGCCAGGCGCCTCTAAAGGAAACGCTGGCCGCGGCATTGATTATATTGTCGCGCTGGCACCCGGACACTGTTTTAATGGACCCATTTTGTGGATCGGGTACTATTCCCATTGAGGCGGCGTTGATTGGCCAGAATATCGCACCGGGGATAAACCGCGAGTTTGTATCTGAAAGCTGGCCCACCATTCCAAGGGAGCTGTGGAGACAGGCCAGAAAAGAGACTCACGATTTAGCCCATTATGATCGCCCCCTGGATATTATAGGCACGGACATAGATAATGACGTTTTGAAACTGGCCCGCCAAAATGCCGGTGAGGCAGGGGTGGAAGAGTTGATTCATTTCCAGCGCCTGCCACTGGCCGATGTGCGGTCCAGCAAAAAATACGGTAAGATTATCTGTAACCCGCCCTACGGAGAACGGCTGGGGGAAATCAGGGAAGTGGAGCGGTTATACAGGGAAATGGGTCATGTGTTTGGCCGCCTGGACACCTGGTCTTATTACATACTGGCTGCACACCCGCAATTTGAGAGGCTGTTTGGCAGGCCGGCCACTAAAAAAAGAAAGCTTTACAACGGCAATATTAAAGTGGATTATTACCAGTATTTTGGACCCCGACCCCCCAGAAAAGGCAAAGAAAGCGGTGTAAATGTGCCCGGTTAGCGGTGTTATACCTTTGTTTTGCCAGGGGCCCGCGTTTTATCATCGATGATGATATGAAAACCGGGGCATTAGTGTATAATAAAGGTTGGATAAAATTATGAGGAGTGATAATTTGGCAGCGCAGCAAGTACTTATCAGTACCGATAAAGGTAGTATTACCATGGAATTGTACCCGGAAAAAATGCCTGTTACGGTGGAGAATTTTTTAAAATTAACCAATGATGGTTTTTATAACGGGCTAACCTTTCACCGGGTGGAACACTGGGTGGTGCAGGGTGGCGACCCCAGGGGCAACGGTACCGGCGGCCCGGGCTGGACAATTAAGCTGGAAACCCACCCTGATTTGAAAAATGTACGGGGTGCGGTGGCCATGGCCAGGTCGGCTCACCCTGATTCCGCCGGATCACAGTTTTATATATTAAAGACTGATGCCGGCTGGCTGGACGGGCAGTACGCGGTTTTTGGGATAGTTACTGAAGGTATGGATGTGGTGGATGAGTTGGATATTGGCGACAAAATGAATGAGGTAAAAGTGGTTGGTTAAGCTTTAATTCTTGGTGGTTGATAAGCTATGGCCACTTTAATGCAAAAGCCTGGGGCACTGCCGCAGGCTTTTGCATTAAGGGGGTAAGAAGAAACACTTTTGTCATCGGGAAGACGCAGCGTTGTCGCAATTATGACAGAGTTTTCACGCTTTTTATGGCAGAATTTTAAATAAGGTTATTCCTGGTTAAACATATACCTCTTTTCCCAATCCCCCAAGCATATGGGGGTTTATTTTTTGGGCCAGGTATAAAAAAAATCCACTGTGCAATAATATAGATACTGCAGTTGAGCAGTAACCAGCCTCCTAAATCTCTCTCAGCAATCCCGCCGGATATAGGCGGGGTTTTTTTTGGGTCTAAAATATATCTGCCGTTAACCATAGTTCAATTATTACTGCAGGATTTTTGGTCATTAAGGGGAAGTATATGTTATAAAGGGGGTTGGTGATTCGTTGACGGAGAAAGAAAGAAAGTTGCAGCAGCCGGTACGCATTACCATGGCCATTGTCCTGTGGGGATTGATATTATGGGTACTTACAATAAATTCGCCTACATTGGTGCCGGTGGCCCAGGCTATATTTATTGTGTTTGTGATTCCCAGCGGCTTGGGTGAATGGTTTAAATATAAAGGGCTGGTGGGAGAAAGTAAGTCAATGTTATTGAAAATAGTATTAATGATTGCGGGAGGACTGGTTTGGTATTTTGGTTTCCGCTGATAAATGCCGACCTGCGGTTGTAACAAAACCGGGCACCATAGTTTTAAGGTGCCCGGTTGTTTGCTATTGATGGAAAGCTGCTTTGGGCGGGTTTGTAGGCAAGAACTTGCGCAGCCCTTAAGGGGTATTCCGTATTAGTAAGTAGATTGTAGCGCTCTTACTTTGTTAGCGTCATATATGTTCCGGCTGCCGCCGCCAATGCCACGGCCATGCTTACTACGACCCAGGTCAAGTCTCTTCTAACCCTTTGAGCCAGTATGGTGGTGTCCCTCACTTCTTTGGGATAATCGTTACCTGTTTTGTCCATATTTATTACACCTCCTGTTAATTATGGCCATTGTACTGGAATAGAAACTATATCTTGGGGACTGCCATCTTGCGGGCTGACTTGATAAACCTCCAGCACTCCCTCCCCGTCCGAGGGTGGGTCAAATTTAATGCTCATTTCAAAATCGCCCCGTTCAGGTGCTCCCGATTTGGCTGTTGTGTAACTCTCGGCCAGTATTTCACCGCTGCTGTCCAGCAGCCTGGCATTGACCGCGCCTTCAAATACCATGGCGCTGCCTTTAACCAGCAAAGGAACGCAGATTACCTGATGGGGTGTGGGGTGGGTCACCCAAATAGCGGGCTCATAAACCATGGAGCAATCTTGGGTGAAGGGCTGTTCGTATAGGCCAACATGCCCCCACCAGTCCTGGGCCCGGCCATCCGCCCGGCCATCCACTTGAAAAGCCACCTTTTCTATATTGGGAAATTCAGTTAAAGTATTTACTATGCTTTGTATACCTAACTGCTCTCCCGCCGAACCCACGTTGGTATTATTTAAAACTTCTTTGCTAAAATTAACCGTAGCCAGACCTTTTTCAATATTTATACCCAGTATTTTGGTGCCGGAGGGCAAAATGCTTTTTTCATCATTAATTAGTTCTTGCATAGCGGCATTGGCAACCTGCTTGGTGTAAGATACAGTGTGCACCTCCCTGACCAGGTAAGCTCCATCAGCGGTGTATTTGACAAAATAAACAGGCAGGTTTATGTCCGGCGTTTGTTCCTGTTGTTCCGCGACTTTATCTTGCTGATCAGCATTTTTATTCTGGTTGTCCGTTTGTTCATTAGAGCTGGTTGAACATCCGGCGCTAAGGATTAGCAATAATACAACCAACAGCTTCACCAGCGTTAGCTTGCCAAGTGAATGCATTGTGTCACCGTTCCTTTCCCTATGGACAATTATCTTTAGTATACCACTTATAGCTTGGCTTTTCCATAAATAATAAACTGTCGTAAATTATATGAAAACAGCGTGAAAAATATACTAAAAGAATAAGTAAGGTAGCGGAACCATTACCGGTATAGCCGTTTCCGGAATTGGTGTCAATGCGGTCTAAAAAAAAGAAGTACTGGTTTAAAAGCCAGCACTTCTTTCGTGTTATAATCCAAATAAGATTGCTTTATAGAGTATGTCGGTTTTATATATTAATCGTATGGAATATATTGGTGGTGATCAGTTACCTTGCCGGTCGAAAAGTATTCCAGATCCGCCATGGCTTTTTTAATGGAATTAGCAAATATGCCGGCGATAAGTCCGATAACGGCCATTACACCCATGAAAATATAAAATGGTGTCCAGTTATCCATGGATATTTTCCCCCCTCAACATTTTTAAATATGTGAAAACCTTTTTTTTAAATGTATCATTTAAACGGTTGGTTAGTCAATGACTGTTAGATGGTAATCGGCCGGTGAATATGGTACACATTGCATTTGCACACAGGCGGTAATTGGTTTATAATTACGTAATGTGACCATTGAACAAGAACTGGAGTATGACGAGCAGTCGCTGCTGTTCGGTTTAACCGGATGGTAGAGGAAAGTCGAGACACGCACACCGGGTGTCCATAAAGGCATTTGGTGTAGAATGGTGCCCGGCGCAAGCCGGGGCAGGGCGACCTGACGACGGTCAAAGAAACCCAATGGGTTTTCAGTAGCTGTAAAGTGCCACAGAAACTAAGTCATCGGGTAACCGGTGAGTGCAAGGGTAAACTCCGCCAGCGTGCAACCCAAATAGGCAGCCTTTGAGCTGCGGGTAGGGGCACCCCCGGGAGGGGGAGGTGAACCGCAAGGTTTGCCTAGATAGATGACTGCTGAAACAGAATCTCGCTTACGGTCATAGTCCGGTTTTTATTTTAAAAAGTCAATATTGATTTAATAAAATTTTTATGAGATTATAATATTACCTACTTGGTACGTGACCCCTTGTTTTTTTAACCTACAAATGTAATTCGGGAGCATCAGATCCGGTTGTCTATGTCAGGCCGCCACGGGCGGAAGACAGACGCAGCTGGTCGGCACCCACCTGGGAGAGGTGGGTTGATAAAAAAACTGGTGGGTAACGGCCCGGTGGGAAAGACAGTTTTGATGGCCTTCGCAGTTTATGCGAAGGCCTTTAAATTTTATAACGTTAACT
Source organism: Desulfoscipio gibsoniae DSM 7213 (assembly GCF_000233715.2). Classification (GTDB taxonomy): domain Bacteria; phylum Bacillota; class Desulfotomaculia; order Desulfotomaculales; family Desulfallaceae; genus Sporotomaculum; species Sporotomaculum gibsoniae. Next base: position 3,806,005 of record NC_021184.1, on the reverse strand, counting down.
GTAACGTATTCTGGTTACATATACTAAAGGCCGTAGAATTTTATGAGCAACAAAAACCTGTTGATTCCAGAGTAAGGGGGCCAAAGGTTTGTTTTTAAGGCTAATCATGGGACGGGCGGGGGCTGGTAAAACAACCCTCTGTCTGCGGGAAATGAGCCATGAACTACAGCAGCAGCCACTGGGTACACCTTTAATTATGCTGGTGCCCGAGCAAGCTTCTTTTCAAACTGAGCAGGCTTTAGCCCGGGTTACGGGTGCGGGAGGTTTTATGCGAGCCCAGGTGCTGGGCTTTAGCCGGCTGGCTCTCCGGGTGCTGCAGGAGGCCGGCGGTGCTACCCGGCTGCCTCTGGGGGAGATGGGCAAGCGCATGATTTTGCGGCGGCTGCTGGAAGGCAGGCTGGATGAGTTGCGTATTTTCGGCCGGGCGGTCCGGTTGCCCGGTTTTGTGGACAAGCTGGCCCGCGCGCTGAGTGAATTGAAAAGCTACCAGGTGGATGCGGGCGATTTGTGCCGCTGCCTGGCCGGGCTGGAGCGGGCGGGGGATGCCGGGTTGCTGGTGGACAAATTGCGTGATTTACAGCTCATTTTTGCCGACTTTACATATTTTTTGCGTGACCGCTTTATCGACCCCGATGATTACCTGGCTCTAGCTGCGGAAAAGATACGGGTTTCACCCTGGCTGAACCAGGCTAATATCTGGGTGGACGGGTTCTCCGGCTTTACCCCCCGGGAATACGCCGTGCTGGAAGCGCTGCTGCAGCATACCCGGGGGCTAAATATAACTTTATGTTTAAGCCCTGGCTTTGCTGACCAGATAATGACCGAGACCGACCCCTTTTATCCTGTTTGGGAGACCTACCATGAGCTGTTGAACATGGCAAATGGGATAAAATTACCGGTATACCACGTGCCGGTTGCGGATAATGGTGTGCTGCCCAGGTTCGTCTCCCGGCACCTGGCTTATTTGGAGAAGACCTTGTTTGATTACAGGGCGGTTAAAAGCCTGCCGCATACACAAGATGGTGCCGTGAACGAAACGTACCAGACACCGGATCCAGCCTGTATGCAGGGCAAGCAGGCGGCTGATGGTGCTGCAGCCGGCAAGGATTTAGGAGAAACGGGTATAAGTGTTATAGCCGCTGCCGACCGCCGCGCCGAAGTGGAAGGCATGGCCCGGGCAATCACCGGCCTGTGTCGTGACCGGGGTTACCGCTGGAGAGACATTGTGGTGCTGCTGCGGGAAGTGGATTTGTACGCAGATTTGATTGAGGCTGTCTTTAACGACCACGGAATCCCCTTTTTTCTGGATCATAAGCGCACGGTGCTGCATCATCCACTGGTAGAGCTGATCCGAGCAGCTCTGGAAACAGTGGCTGAAAACTGGCCCTTTGATCCCGTATTTCGTTACTTAAAGACCGATCTTGCCCGGTTGAGCCGGGATGAAGTGGATATTCTGGAGAACTATGTATTGGCTCATGGCATCAGAGGCAGTCGTTGGTTTGACAACCAGCCCTGGGAGTACCGTCGCCGGTTAACCTTGGAAGATGATGATGTTGTTTCTGAACAGCAAAAAATAGCCCTTGAGCAAATTAACAGCATCCGGGGTGCTGCTGTGTCCGTTTTGGCCGGTTTCCACCAGGCTGTGCAGGATGGTGCCACAGTGGCGGACTACACCGGGGCGCTGTACATGCTGCTGGAACAGCTGGAGGTTCCGGAGCAGCTGGAACGCTGGGCTGCTTTGGCCCGGGAGGAAGGCCGGTTGGAAGAAGCCCGGGAACATGAACAAATCTGGGTGGATTTGGTGACGCTGCTGGATGAAATGGTTGAATCCCTGGGCGAAGAAGAGCTCTCGTTAAAGCAGTACAACGTTATTTTGGATGCCGGCCTGGATGCCATGCGCCTGGGTCTTATACCGCCAGGGCTGGATCAGGTGGTAGTGGGCTCATTGGATCGTTCCCGTAGTCCCCGGGTGCGGGCCGCGTTCATACCAGGCATCAACGATGGGGTGCTGCCGGCCCGGCTGACAGAGCAGGGGATATTTACCGAAATTGAGCGGGAGCGGCTGCAGGGCAGCGGATTGTCGCTAGCCCCGGGTGTGCGGCGGCGGGTTTTTGATGAGCAATACATGGTGTACCAGGCCCTTACCCGGGCCTCGGAGCAGCTGGTGTTATCCTATCCACTGGCCGATGGGGAGGGCCGGGCGCTGCGCCCGTCACCCGTTGTGCACCGTGTGCGGGAATTTTTTCCCGACCTGGCGGAAGGACTCTGGCTGCAGGAACCGGGGACTGGCCAAGTGCCCGATGTGACATTTGTCACTCATCCCAGCCGCTGCCTGACCTACCTGGCCGGACGTTTACGCGATGCCGGGGCCGGGCGGTACATAGACCCCTTGTGGTGGGACGTATACAACTGGTTTCTTCAAAACCGCCATCATCCACTGTTTGTTCGGGTGATGGAAAGCTTGTTTTACAGTAACCGGGAAGGCCGGCTGCCCCGCTCAATAGCCCGGCAGCTATACGGCCGGCCCTTTAAAACCGGAGTATCCGGTCTTGAGAAGTTTCGTTCCTGTCCCTTTGCCCATTTCTTGTCCTACGGGCTGCGCCTTAAGGATAGGGCGGTGTTTCGGCTGCAGGCACCGGATACGGGACAGTTTTTCCATGCTGCACTTAAGCTTTTTGCCCAGCGATTGCAGGATGGGGGGATGGACTGGGGTGAATTGGAAACAGACCGGTGCCGGGAACTGGCCGGTGAGGTGGTTGATATCCTGGCCCCGCACCTGCAAAGTGAAATATTGCTCAGCTCCGCCCGGCACCGTTACCTGACGGGTAAATTAAAGCGCATTGTGCAGCGCTCGGCGCTGGTGCTGGCCGAGCATGCCCGGCGCGGGCGCTTTCGGCCCGTGGGGCTGGAACTAGCCTTTGGCCCCGGGGGAGAACTGCCCGGAGTGGTGTTCAGCTTGCCGGGCGGCGACGAGATGCTGCTCACTGGCCGCATTGACAGGCTGGATGCGGCGCGGCACGAAGGCACGCTGTACCTGCGGGTGATTGATTATAAATCAGGGGTGAACACCATCAAGCTGAGCGATATCCTGCACGGCCTCAAACTACAATTGCTTACCTACCTGGAGGTGGCGCTGGAGTATTCCCGGCAGCTGCTGGGTGACCGGGGCCTGCCAGGTGCTGTGCTGTATTTTCGCATTGCCGAGCCTATACTGCAAACGGACGGCTCACCTCTGGCGGATGGGGAAGCAGAGCGATTGCTGCTTAAAGCACTGAAAATGAAAGGCCTGCTGCTGGCTGAGCCTGAACTGGTGCGGTTGATGGACAGCCTGGCCGGGTCCGCCTCGGACCTTTTACCGGTGAGCATTAAAAAGGACGGCACCCTTTCTGCCCGCTCCGCGGTGCTGGACCATGAGCAGTTTGCTATGCTGCGGGCCTACCTGCGGCATCAGCTGGCCGGCGCTGGCGCTGATATAATGGCCGGGATCAAGGATATCAGTCCTTACCGGCAGGGTGAGTTTCGTTACTGCCGCTACTGTTCCTATAAACCGGTTTGCCAGTTCGACCTGCTATTGCCGGGCAATGCCTTCAGGATTATTACACCGGAAAAGGATACCATCGTATGGCAGAGCATTAAGGAACAGTTGGGGGACGGGAAGGATAAGTGAAAGGGAGCATATTGCAGCTATAAATGGTATTTTTAATTAAATAATTATTATATGAATCACAGGCATTTTATGATGGGTTATAAGAATTATGTTTATTAAGAAAGGCGGGCGGATGAAAATGACTGAAAGATGGACTCCTGAACAGCTCAATGCCATTACCTGCCGGGATAGCCGGCTGTTGGTGGCGGCAGCGGCGGGGGCCGGTAAAACTGCTGTGCTGGTGGAGCGCATTATCAGGCGAATTACAGACCCCGCGAATCCGGTGGATGTGGACAGGCTGCTGGTGGTTACCTTTACCAATGCGGCGGCCGCAGAAATGCGGGAACGCATTGGCCTGGCCATTAACCGGGCATTGGAAAGCGACCCGGGTTCGGGGCTGTTGCGCCGCCAGTTGGCATTATTACAGCGGGCCAGCATTAGCACCATGCACTCCTTTTGCCTGGAGTTAATCCGGCAGCACTTTTATCGTTTGGAACTGGACCCTGTATTTCGGGTGGCCGATGATGCCGAATCCGCTTTGCTGCAGCTGGACGTGCTTGAGGCTGTTTTTGAAAGCCGGTATGCTGCAGGGGACCAGCATTTTCTGGCGCTGGCGGACTGCTATGGCGGGCACCAGGATGACACGGGACTGCAAGAGCTGGTGCTGGAGTTATACAAGTTTTCACGGAGCACCCCTTGGCCCGGACAATGGTTGCGCCGGTTGCCGGATTGGTTTAACCTTCCCGAAAATGCTGTGGTTGACGACCTGCCATGGTTTAACATATTAAAAGAGAGCATCAAAAATGAATTGGCCGGCGTACGGGGCATGTTGGAACAAGCCGGTCAATTGGCCCGCCGCCCTGGGGGACCAGGTCCCTATCAGGCTACTCTGCAGGAGGATCTACTGCTGGTGGATGATTTAATTAAAGCCTCTTCCATTAGCTGGGATAAACTGCACCGGCAGTTTAGCGCCACAGTATTCAGTAAACTGGCCAGTTGTAAAAAGAATGTGGCCGATGAAAATTTAAAAAAAACGGCCCAGAAGCTGCGCAATGCTGCCAAAGAGCGGGTGCAAAAAATGCGGGGCCGTTATTTTAATCGTCCTGCTGCACAGCTGCTGATTGAATTGCGGCAAATGGTACCTCTGCTGGGGGCACTGGCCGGACTGGTGGAACAGTTCGCCGGGCATTATCGACAGGTCAAACTAGATCGCGGGGTGGTGGATTTTAGCGATCTGGAACATTATGCACTGCAGATTTTGCAAGACATGCATGGTGCCGCCGGTAATGGTGTTGACAGCGCTACCGGTGGTGGCGGTGTGCTGTGCCCCTCCGCCGTAGCCCTGGAACTGCAGGAACGTTTTGCCGAGGTGCTGGTGGACGAATACCAGGATATCAATGCTGTGCAGGAAACAATTTTAAACCTGGTGTCCGGTGCTGAAGGGCATGCAGGATCCGGCCTGTTTATGGTGGGCGATGTTAAACAAAGTATTTACCGGTTTCGTCTGGCCGAGCCCGGATTGTTCATGGACAAATATCATCGGTATGCCGCTGGTGACGGTGGCAGGTTAATCAACCTGGCCCGCAACTTCCGCAGCCGCCGGGGAGTGGTAAACGCGGTTAATTTTATATTTGGCCAGATTATGAGTCCTGCAGTAGGCGAAATGACTTACGATACCCAAGCAGAATTGATCTACGGGGCCGGCTATCCGCCCCGACCGGGTGTGGTGGATGATCATTGCGCTCAGCCGGGGTGCCTGTGCGAAGCAACAACCGATGGTGACCCGGCCTGCGGGGTGAAAGGACCGGGGCAACCGGGGGAAACGGTGGAGCTGCATTTAATTGAAACAGAGCAGGAGCAGGATATAGCCGCTGAAGATGAAGATTTTTCCGCTTCCGGTGACGGTGAAGATGTCCCTGGTGCTGATTCCGAGGAGGACCTGGATGCCCTTCGGATGGAGGCGGGCACAGTGGCTCAGCGGATCACTCAAATGGTGGAGGAGGGCTGGCGGGTATATGACCGGGAGCAAAATGGGTACCGGACACTAAACTACCGGGATGTTGTGGTGCTGTTAAGGGCCACAACCGGGCGGGCCAATGTCTTCCTGGAGGAATTTGGCAAGCTGGGTATACCTGCCTATGCAGAGCTTAATACGGGATATTTCGAGGCCACCGAGGTAGAAACCATTTTGGCCCTGCTGAAAATTATTGATAACCCGCGCCAGGATGTACCGCTGGCGGCGGTGCTGCGGTCGCCCCTCGTGGGTTTAAAATCGGAGGATTTGGCCCAAATCAGACTGTGCGGTGGGCCGGGTGATTTTTATGACGCAGTAGTGCTGAGCACTTTGGAAGGGCCGAAGGCGCTGATCGAACCACTGGTGCGGTTTCTCCAACAATTGGAGCGCTGGCGCACCATGGCCCGCCGGGGCAGCCTTGCCGAGCTGTTATGGACACTGTACCGGGAAACGGGTTACTATGATTTTGTGGGCGGCCTGCCAGGGGGTGGCCAGCGCCAGGCCAACCTGCGGGCGCTGTATCACCGTGCCCGGCAGTACGAATCCACCGCTTACCGGGGTTTATTCCGTTTTATGCGTTTTATTCAGCGTATCAGGGATAATAGCGGTGATATGGGGGCGGCCCGTGCCCTGGGCGAAAATGAAAATGTTGTGCGCATCATGAGCATCCATAAAAGCAAGGGACTGGAATTTCCCGTGGTGATTGTGGCCGGGCTGGGCAAAAGGTTTAACCTTAGGGATTTAAACAAAGGCGTGCTGATGCATCGCAAACTGGGGCTGGGCCCCCAGTTGGTGGATGCTGAGAAACGCATTGCCTACCCCACGGTGGCTAAGCTCGCAGTGCGGGACAAGCTGCGGGCCGAGGCGCTGGCTGAAGAAATGCGGGTGCTTTATGTGGCTATGACCAGGGCCCGGGAAAAATTAATCCTGGTGGGTGCAGTGCGCGGGCTGCGGGATTCCTCCACCCGTTGGTGCGCTGCAGCACACAGGCCACAGCTGCAACTGCCGCCCTGGCTGACCGCCGGTGCCAGGCATTACCTGGACTGGCTGTGTCCGGCCCTGGCCAGGCACCACGATGGTGCGCCGCTGCGGGCACTCTCCGGTATCATAGATGAGGCTCAGTTGTCTCTGGATCACTCCGGCTTGGCACAGGGGGGGGAACCTGCGCAACTGGCTTTTGGGGGTGACCCTTCGCGCTGGCGCGTGTTTGTCTGGGACAGTCATGCCCGGCAGCGGAAAGCTGATGCGCCACCTACTGTTGACCATATGGAGCATGTGCGCCGGCTTGAGCCCGTGCCAGGGGACGGTCCATTGGTAGAGCAGGTTAAAGCCCGTCTGAACTGGCGCTACCCGCATCAACACTGGCAGGGTCTAGCAGCCCGGGCTACTGTAACCGGTTTAAAGGGGACGCTGCTGCACGGTGAAATGGTCCCCGGTGTACAACAGCAGAACCGGGACTTCCAGAGCAGTTTGTCCGCCAGGCCGCTATTTGTGCAAAAAAGTACCGGGCTTACTGCAGCCGAGCGGGGACAGGCACTACACTTGGTGATGCAGCTGCTGGATCTGAGGGGAAAATTGGATATAATAGGTATCAGCGAACAAATAGCTGCCATGGTGGAGCAAGAAAAGCTAAGCCGGGCCCAGGCCTCGGTGGTGTTACCTGAGGCAGTGGCCTGCTTTTGGGGTAGTCCCCTGGGACAAAGGATACTGAAAAGCAACCGGGTTTACCGGGAGCTTCCCTTTACTTTAGCCCTGCCTGTACAGCAGGTTTACCCGCAGGTAGTGGGAAACGCCGGTAGCGATGAAACCGTGCTGGTGCAGGGGATTATCGACTGCCTGGCTGATGAAGGGGCGGGCCTGCTGCTGGTGGACTACAAAACCGACCGCTATACCCGCGCTACGTTGATGCAAAAGGCCTTGCGCTATGGGAGTCAGCTCGAACTTTACATAAGGGCGGCGGAAATTATCACCGGCCGCCGGGTAACTGCCGCATACTTGTATATGTTTTATGGTGGCGATGTATTAGCGTACGCGAAAGGGCAAGTACATGAGACCAGTGGGTAAAATTATGCCCGCTGTGTTGTTCAACCCCGGCGGAAATACCGTCCTTGGGCTTGCGTCGGAGTGGGGATGAAGGAGGATATCACGTGCACTAAGTTCGCCAAACATTGTTGCGGTGTTCTAAATAGTTATCAACACTAAGTCTCTGGTGACATACATTAATAAAAGAGGAGGTATATCAATGAGTTTACAAGAATTGATGACGGGATTACAGACCAAACTGGATGCCGACCCGTCTAAAATGGCCGGTATAACGGCAACTTACCAGTTCAAGATGTCAGGTGACGGCGGTGGTGATTACCATGTTGTTATCACTGATGGTGAAGCCCGGCTTAACCGGGGTGTGGCGGATAATCCCAGTATCACTATTTCCATGGATGCTGCTGATTTTAAAGACCTGGTAGCCGGTAAAATAGACGCCATGAGTGCTTTTATAACCCGCAAATTAAAAATAGACGGTGACATATCCCTGGCCATGCGTTTACATGCACTGCTGGGTTAGTTTACAAAAGCATAAAAATATGTTGAGACCGGCAGAGGGCGGTCTCATTGTCTTTTATACCAGTTTATGCAGGCCGTTGATTATTAAACAACGGCCTGTTGCTATGCTGAAAATTCAGATAAAGTATTCTTTTTGGTAAATTAGTCTATTTTGATAGCAGGATTATAACGGTATAAGCAGAAGTATTTGGTTAAACTTAAATTAAATTTCCTATAAAGGAGAGATGAACAATGTCCCATAGTATCAAATGGCTGGGACACGCTGCGTGTCAAATTACCACTTCCAGCGGATGCGTGATTTTAATTGACCCCTGGATTACGGGTAACCCCAGTTGCCCGGTCAAGAAGGAAGAGATCGGCAAAGTAGATGTTATTCTAGTGACCCATGACCATTCTGACCATATGGGCTCGGATATACCGGATCTAGTAAAGGATACAGGTGCCACGGTAATTGCCCAGCCCGAACTGGCGGGTGCTTTACAAGAGGCCGGGGTCAGCGCCGAAAATATTATTTACGGCATGGGGATGAACATAGGTGGCCAGGTGGAAGTGGCGGGCGTTAAAGTTGTTATGACCCAGGCTTTTCATTCCGGCACGGCGGGTGAAGCTGTCGGCTATATAGTAATTTTAGAGGACGGTAAAACGGTTTACCACGCCGGTGACACAGGCATTTTTGCCAGCATGGAATTGTTGGCAAAAATCTATAACATCGACCTGGCCCTACTGCCTATCGGAAGCGTATTTGTCATGGACCCGCTGCAGGCCGCTTACAGCCTGACATTGCTCAAACCTGGCAAGGTTGTACCCATTCACTATAAAACTTTCCCCATTTTGGTTCAGGACGCCGGTGAGTTTGTCAAACTGGCCGGGGAAAAAGCTCCCGAGGTGCAAGTGGCGGTTTTACAACCGGGGGAAGAAGTGCTCCTGTAATACAGGTATCCTCATAAGCAGGTGATTATATGCTTAAAGGTATTCGTGTGTTGGATTTGTCCCGGCTGCTGCCGGGGCCTTATGCTACCATGCTGCTGGGTGACCTGGGCGCGGAGGTAATTAAGGTTGAAGAGCCGGGTGCGGGTGATTACATGCGCCAATTTATGCCCCAGGTGGACGGAATCAGTGTTTTTTTTCTGACCGTAAACCGTAATAAAAAAAGTATTACTTTAAACCTGAAAAAGGAGCGGGGCAAGGAGATTTTCAGGGCGCTGGCCAAAGATGCCGATGTCATTATTGAAGGCTTTCGCCCGGGTGTGATGAAGACACTGGGTTTGGATTATGAAGCTGTGCGGCAGATTAACCCCGGTATAGTATATTGTTCCCTTTCGGGCTATGGCCAGGACGGTTCCTACAAGAACCTGGCCGGCCATGATATCAACTATCTGTCGGTCAGCGGTGTGCTGGGTATCACCGGGGTCAGGGATGCCCAGCCCGTAGTTCCGGGGATACAGATGGCCGACTTTACCGGTGGTATGTTTGCCGTAATCGGTATTTTGTCTGCACTATGGCAAAGGCAGCGAGAGGGCCGGGGCGCTTACCTGGATTTGTCCATGACCGACGGGTTGTTTTCTATAATGTCTATTCACCTGGCCAATTTAATGGCCACCGGGACACCGGCAACTCGGGGGGATATGATGCTGTGCGGTGCACTGACCTGTTACAATGTTTACCGGACAAAGGATAACGGCTATGTGGCGCTGGGTGCGTTGGAGGCCAAGTTCTGGCAAAATTTCTGCCGCGCCCTGGACCGGGAAGACCTGTCCTCCGGCCACCTTTCCCGGGCCGTGGATGATGACCCCGTATACCGGGAGGTAAAAAACATTTTTCTTTCCCGTACCAAAGCCCAGTGGCGGGAGTTCGGTGAAAAGGTGGACTGTTGTCTGACACCGGTGGATACCGCGGGAGCCGTGCTGGAGGGTGAGTATGCCCGCCAGCGGGGGTTAATCATTGATGTGCCCCATCCCGGCGGGGGTACACTGCGCCAGGTGCGTCATCCCCTGGTGTTCCCGGGTGAGCCGGGCCGAAAGCCATTACGCCCGCCCACTCTGGGTGAGCATAACGCCGCGCTGTACGGCGAACTGGGACTCAATGACGAGGAGCTGGAATTATTAAAACAGCAAGGGGTTATTTAGTATCCGCCATCATATACATATTTTTTTGTCACTGGGCGAAAAATAAACCCGGAGGTGCTTTCTGCGTGGAACTTGGGGTGTCGTGGCATCAGTGGAAAAAAATAATGCACCAGGCGGTTAATGCTGCTGAAACGGTGGGTATTTCAGATGAATACATTGAAGGCATAGCCTGCCGCATGGGTGATTTTTTAGCTGAAAAAGTTGACCCTGACAATCGGGAGCAGAGATTACTGAATGAGTTGTGGAACGAGGCTCGGGAGGATGAAAAAAAAGTACTGACCAGACTTATTATCAGGATGGTGGATAAAACGGATAAAATGTTGTAAACGATCTCCGGTGTGCCGGCATCATGGCTCGGTTTTCAACACGCGCAGCGGTATTCCCCGAGCTTCGTGGTAGCGGGATTCCTCCTCCACGAAATCGCGTATGCGCGAATCTTTCAACATTACCTGCCAGGCTGTAGCCACCGTTTGGATAAATGTTTTTTGTAACGGCAGGTTTTGAGTTATTAATGGACAGCTGTAAGGTAAATCCAGTGTTTCATAAATGATTAATAAATCTCCGTTTTGCTGGAGATGGGGTGCTAGAGGAAAAAAGCGGCAGGCCAGCGGGCGCTTTTCCCGGGGACATGACCTGGTGCAGCGCACAAAATATACCGGGTTGGGCCAGGAAGCCGGGAATAGCTGCTCGGCGGGATCTTGGGCTTCCCAAATGAGCCAGCTCTCCCGGCGGGTGAACATGACTTCTTCTCCAGGAAATAAATATATGCCCAAATCATTATTTTCCCCCGGCTGGCAGCACACACTGCCGCAAAGGACACCGCAGTTTTTTTGAAGCGGTGTTGGTCCGGCTGTAAGATGATAAAGGTATTGATAATCCTTTGGTGTAAGCATGGTATCGACTATATTGGTAGTTTTATGGGTTGACATTATTTACTAACCTTCTTTCAGCATAAGCTGGCTACAAGTATGGTGTAATCAGTTAAAGTTAGGTGTGATGTTACTGGATAATATTTATTTAAAAGCGTTACAGTATCTTTACCTGCCATAAGCTCTTTTTGCTGTACTAATTGTATTACGAAAGCGGTATCCAGCCATAATTTTTTAGAAACAAATTGTATCCTTGTTACTAATTTGCCCAATTCACCGGCATTCCTTCTTTTAAAATTTCCGCCTCCCGGTAATTATCCATCAAAATATGAACTATTTCCCCGTCAATGCTTTTTGTTGCTACCATGTGGTTCATTATTTCTTCCACCCGGTGTCTGGGTAATCCCTTGCGGTAGGGGCGATCTTCCACCAGGGCGCTGAAAATATCGGCCACGGCCATAATTCGGGAACCCACGGACAAATCTGCGCCCGTTAAGTGAAAGGGGTAGCCCTCTCCGTTTAGTTTTTCGTGGTGATAGGCAGCCCACTGGTTAATTACTTCAAAGCCGTCAATCATGCTTAAAATCTGGTGGGTGATATAAGTGTGATGTTTAATCACATTATATTCTTGCTTGTTAAGCCTTCCGGGTTTCTCCAGTATTTCCTCGGGTATACTCAGTTTACCCAGGTCATGTAGCAGCCCTGCTATATACATTCTTTTTTGCTGCCGGCCGGTAAAACCTGCCTGGCCTGCCAGCAATGATGCTGTTTCGGCCACCAGCCGGGAATGTCGGTAGGTAAAGGGGCTTTTGCTGTCAATTATATCTGCAAAAATCTTGCTGACACCGATGATTTCCTTCTCACTGGTAATCACCGGGCAGGTGTGCAGTCTACGGCCCAATTGGCTATCCATAAACTGTGAAGTAAGGTCCAGCCACAAACTTTCCTTGCTTGACACCTTATTAAACACGTGTACCAATTCCGGGTCAAACATGGTGCCGGACTGTTCATTGATCTGATCCACGATTTCCTGCCGGTAATCCAAAATATTACCGGTCTGGTAGGCCAGCACATCTACCCTGTCAGCCAGAAAAATAATGCGGCTGGGCAGGGGAATGGAGCTGCCTGACAGACCTGACTGGTTTTGCCCGTCCCAACGGTCGTGGTGGTATAATATAACTTTGGCTAGCGGTTTCAGTATAGGCATTTTGCTGAGCAATTGATGACCCCTTTTGCAGTGTCGCCAGGGATTAATAGTTTCAAATCGCTCCAGGTCGGCCTTTTCCTTAAAAGTGCTTGTCCCGGCATCGTGGATTATGGCACTGCAGAATAACTGGGGTAGCAGGTCAGGATCCAATTGTATTTCTTCAGCCAGGTAAGAACAAATCAAAGCTACTCGCTGGTGGTGGCGCATCAATCCAGAGCGGTTGTAATCCATGGCCAGCGATAGGGCGCGCAGTAGCTTATATAGTTCAATTTGCGGTATCATCTGTGTATCACTCAATTTGGTAACCTCCAGGTAATTTTAAAAATAACATGCATAAGGTGGAAAAACCGCAGCTCATTCATGAAGCTGCGGTTTTAGCGTCCGGTGATACCTCCTGAATTTCAAAAACCTGTTGGTACTGCTCCATGGTCATCAGAACGGCCCGGGGTTTGCTGCCTTCAAAACCTCCCACAATGCCCCGTTGCTCCATAATATCCACCAGCCGGGCGGCACGTGCATAACCGATGTGCAACCGTCGCTGCAGCATGGAAATGGAAGCCGTGCCGCTTTCGATAAATATCCTGGCGGCCTGGGGAAGTAATTCATCGCTTTCCTCTATCCCAACTGCATCGTTCCCTGCTTGTTCTTCCAGCACTGCTTCATTGTACACAGGTCTGGCCTGATCCTTAAGGAAATCCACAAGGTTTTCTACATCCTTGTCCGATATAAAGGCACCCTGTACCCGCACCGGTTTGGCCGCGCCCACCGGGTAAAACAGCATGTCTCCTTTACCCAACAGCTTTTCCGCCCCGCCCATATCCAGTATGGTACGGGAGTCGGTCTGGCTGGAAACCGCAAAGGAAATGCGGGAGGGTATGTTAGCTTTGATGAGGCCGGTGATTACATCCACCGAGGGACGCTGGGTGGCCACCACCAGGTGAATGCCGGCTGCCCGGGCCATCTGGGCCAGGCGGCAAATGGCATCTTCCACATCCGCCGGTGCCACCATCATTAAATCAGCCAGCTCATCAATAATCACCACTATATAAGGCAGCGGGTTTTGTCCGGCCTGTTCAAATTCCCCGCACAAGGCATTGTAGCGGGTGATGTCCCGTACCCCCGCCGCCGCGAACAGGTCATAGCGGGTTTCCATCTCCCGTACTGCCCAGCGCAGCGCCCCGGCTGCTTTTTTGGCGTTGGTTACAACCGGGCTGACCAGATGGGGGATGCCGTTATAGTTGGCTAGTTCCACCATTTTAGGATCCACCATTAAGAATTTAACATCATCCGGGGTGGCCTTGTAAAGAATGCTGCAGATCAGTGTATTTACGCATACACTCTTGCCCGAGCCCGTGGCACCGGCAATCAGCAAGTGTGGCATTTTAGCCAGATCCGCTGTCACTGCCGCTCCGGCAATATCTTTGCCCAGGGCGATGGTGAGCCGGGAGGGCGAACCGGTAAAAGTCTTGTCCTCCAGCAATTCACGCAGTGCTACAGCGGCAATTTCACCGTTGGGCACCTCGATGCCCACCGCTGCTTTACCGGGTATGGGCGCTTCAATGCGTACACCGGCTGAGGCCATGCCCAAGGCAATGTCATCCGATAAGCCTACTATTTTGCTAACTTTAACACCCGGCGGTGGCTGCAGTTCATACCTGGTGATGGAAGGGCCTACAGACACATGGGTGACCCGGGCTTTGATGCCGAAACTATCCAGTATTTGTTCCAGTACTTTAATGCGTTGATTGACGTCCCGGCCGGCCTGATTATTCGCCCTGTTCGGCAGGGGGGCCAGCAAGCTCAGCGGTGGCAGGTGGTATTCTCGCTCTCCTGCCGGTGTATTAGCCTGCGCCCCCGGCAAGTTATTTGGCTCTATATTGTTTGAATCGTGGGGCTGTTGTGATTTCTCCTGCATAGCGGCTTCCGGTGTATCTCTGCTGATATCCTGTTCGGCCAGGGCTATGGTGGACCGTGACACTTCGATGACCGGCGCTGTAAATTCTTCGGATAGTTGTATCTGTCCATCCTCTTTTGCCAAATTGGCTTCTCCGGGCTGGCGGTCCTTCTTTCCCCGGGGCTGTTCTGATTCATCCACTTCAATATATAAGAAATTAATAACCAGGCTGCCTGCGCGGGCTGCTGCAGATTTAACCTTACACCAGCTGTTTATCGCCAGTTCTTTAATGGAAACGCCGGTGCACAGGGTGATACCCACCAGGATTAACAAGACCAAAAATATATACGTGCCCACGATGCCAAAGGAGTATTTCAAGGTATAACCCAGTGCTGCTCCGGTTACCCCTCCACCTTGTCCTGCAAGACCGGCACTAAAGGAGTTGGACATGGGTATATGCCGGTGCAGAAATATTTGCAGACTACCGAAAAGAACCAGCAGTCCCCAAAAACGGCTGTTCACCCGCCATCTGTGGCGGTTCATAAGCTTTAGACCAACGGGTATCAATAGTATTAAAAACACTACATAACCTGACCCTGCCAGTGTTTTTAAACCTTTTTTAATTAGTAATCCAACTGTTCCAACAGAACCCGTGTTGCTGGTGAATATGCTTGCCAGGCCAATTAATGATAAAGCTATGAGGGTAAGTCCTGCTATATCCAGCATAATGCCGGGGCCGGGTTTGGGTGGAGAATTTTTCTTTTTCGCCGATTTTGTCAAAATAGGCTCCTCCTTTGGAGCATTTTAGCGGATTATCTCATCTAGAAGCTTACCATAAAATGGTCGCCGGGGCAAGTCCAGGGACCCAGGCGGAGTTTTGACTACGGGCCGGTTGTACAGAGTAATTTTTTTTGCAGGATTTTTGCTAACCGTGTCGAAATATATAACTGTTCATAAACTACCGCCTATGATGTGTTTGTTTGATATGTTAATTATATTTAAAATCCCGTAAGGGATTTTTTTTTGCTTGTTTTTATGTTATATTTTGGGGTTTAGTTGCACGTCAGGCCGGACCGGTTTACCGGTCCGGCCTGGTTTAACCCGTGCGAGGTTTTTTTCTGCGCAGCAAATATAAGCCTGCCGTACCTATTAATATCAAAACTACACTGACCAGTTGGGCTACCCTGAAAGGGCCGAGCATCAGGCTATCGGTGCGCAGCGATTCAACAAAGAAGCGTCCTATGGAATAAAGGATCAGGTATAAAAAGGCAATTTCCCCGGGGGCCTTTTTTTTAGGCCAGCGCAAGGTAAGGATAATAAATACCATCAAGTTCCATAGCGATTCGTAAAGAAAGGTAGGGTGGTAATATTGTCCCTGGATAAACATTTGATTTTTAATGAAGTCTGGGAAAATGTTGATGAACTGCTCTGTCACGGGACCGCCGTGGGCTTCCTGATTAATAAAGTTGCCCCAGCGCCCGATGGCCTGTCCCAGTATTAAACTGGGTGCTATAATATCAGCCGTTTGCCAGGGGGAAATACCGTACCGGTATACATAAAACAGCCCTGCCACCAGCCCGCCTATAATGCCCCCGTGAATGGCCAGCCCGCCGTGCCAGATAGCGAGTGCTTCCAATGGGTCAAGCCGGTAGTTTTCCCAGGTAAATAAAACATAATAAAGCCGGGCGCCGATGATAGAGGCCGGTATGATCAAGGTGACCATGTTCAATATGTGGTTGGGGTCAATATTGTTTTGCTGTGCTCTGCGATAAGCCAACCATATGCCCAGTAAAAAGGCGGTAGCCATGATAATGCCGTACCACCTTACTGCCAGGGGGCCTATTTGTACGGCTACGGGGTCGATCATTTGACAAACCTCCAATGATTTTATTAACCCATGTATTTTACCATAATAAAGCAAAAAAGAATAATTTGTGGGATATCGTTTGCTATTCATTTGCTATTATAGTATTAAAATGGGATGAACCATCCTTAGATTTGTCCATCGTAAAATATATACAGCAATATTTGTACCAGCATAATAACCGGTATGCCAACAGTAAATTTAAGGTGTTTGGTCTTATGGCGCCAAAAATATATGCCGGCCAGCGCTCCAGCTGTTCCCCCGGCTAAAGCCACTATAAACAGTGTTTTTTTCGGAATCCGGTGCAGCCTGCGCCGGGCCCGATGCTTATCCAGCCCGAAAAGGCTGAACTCCATAATGTTGATAACCAGTAGATAGATTGTTAACATAACTAACGCTCCATATGCAAAAATTGATAATTGATCGGTTGTCTGATCGATTGATTAACGGGAAATGTCACAAAAAGCGATCTGGCGTCACCAGATAGTTATTTATAAACTGCTGTATGCTTATTGACAATTATATATTTAGTTTATATTATATTTTTTGTAAAATGCAATATCTATATAAGAGTTGAGTTGAGTTTAGTTCAGTTTTTCAGTTGAGCTTAGATGAGTATTGTTGTCACGCTAATCAGGGCGGCACTCATTTGAGTGCCGTTTTTTGTGCCTGTAGGAGAAATTATACTCCGGTAGCGGCACGTTGGCAGCGGCAAGGTGCTCACAAGCATTAAGGAGGCAGATTATGATTAAGCCCGGTTGGCAAGAATACCTGACTTTGGCCCGGCAATATAACCTGATCCCTGTGTTTGAGGAATTTATTGCGGACACTGAAACTCCCATCACTTTATTTATCAAGCTGGCCCAAGGTAATACTGCCTGTCTGCTGGAAAGTGTGGAAGGAGGACAGCACCTGGGACGTTACTCATTCATCGCGCTGGACCCGCTGCTGATCTTTGAGTCCACCGGAGGCCGGGGAAAGGTAACCTATCCCGGTTCATTAATAACCAGACCGGCGAACGGCCCGCCGTTTAAAACACTGCATAATTTAATGCAATCCTACCGGGTGCCGCGATTTGAAGGGCTACCTCGCTTTTACGGGGGTGCAGTTGGTTACATGGCCTATGACGCGGTGCGCTCCCTTGAAAATTTGCCCGGGACAGCTTCCGATAATCTGCAGCTCCCTGATTGCCTGCAGTTTTTTCCCGGCACGGTGGCTATTTTTGACCACGTGCGCTGTACTGTAACCCTGGTGGTAAATTGTCTGCAGGAGGGTGACGACCCGGCTGTGGTATACCACCGGGCCGTGCAGAAACTGGCCCGGATGCGCGAGGATTTAAACAAACCGCTGCCCGCTTCGGGACAATTCATGCTGCGGGGTGACATCAGTTTGGATTTAACCGATGCTGCTTTTTGTCGGCGTGTGGAACAGGCACTGGAATATATCCGCTCTGGTGAGGTTATCCAGGTGGTGTTGTCGCGGCGTTATGCCGTGGATTTTGAAGGGGATTACCTGGCGGTATACCGGCGTTTGAGAAGCGTCAACCCCTCACCGTATATGTATTACTTAAACGTGGGGGGTATCAGGGTTATTGGGTCTTCACCGGAAATGCTGGTGCGCGTGGAGAACGGTATCATGACCACCTGTCCCATTGCCGGCACCAGACCCCGTGGTAACAGCCCGGCCCGTGATGAGCAGTTGGCCGGTGAACTGCTGGCTGATGAGAAGGAAAGGGCGGAGCATTTGATGCTGGTTGATCTGGGCCGTAACGATTTGGGGCGGGTCTGTCTGCCCGGTACCGTTGAGGTGCCCAGGTTTATGGATATTGAGTATTTTTCCCATGTCATGCATATTGTTTCCCGGGTCGAGGGTAGGCTGCCGCCCGGCACCGGTGCGCTGGACGCTCTGGCTTCCTGTTTTCCGGCCGGTACGGTGAGCGGTGCCCCCAAGGTCAGGGCTATGGAGATAATTGACGAGCTGGAGCCCTACCGCCGGGGAATTTACGCCGGTGCCGTGGGGTATCTGGGCTTTAACGGCAACATGGATACCGCCATTGCCATTCGCACGCTGGTAATAAAAGATCATACAGTATATATTCAGGCCGGTGCAGGTATTGTAGCCGACTCCCACCCGCTTAAAGAGTGCGCGGAAATATCCAGTAAAGCCAGGGCTATGTTCAAGACACTAGGTGTGGAGGAAAAGCAGGTGGCTAACGGGTGAATAGCATGACACAGAGTCAATAATTTCTCTGCAATGAATAATTTTAGCGCATGGAAGATAAAAGGATTATTGACAGCCGATGTGATAAGTAGTATAGTCATTTGTAATTAAATAGTATTTCCTTAAGTTTAGTTGAGTGTAGCGTAGTTGAGTCTTTAATTTATTTTATCAGAGTTGAGCTGAGATGAGTAACGATGGCCATTTAATGACCGGCGCTCATTTGAGTGCCGGTTTTTTGCGTTTTGGGGGAAGCAAGGGGACGGTTCTCATGCTTCCTGGTCACTAGCGTTACCATCGAAGCAAAAGGCATCGAAGCAAAAGGGACGGTTCTTATGCTTCCTAATTCACTAGCGTTGATTTATTAGACAGCACCTATAAATTTAGCTTGTAGTGGTTCAATCCAAGTAGCAGGTACTTAATTCTTGGTTGATAATTACGCTGGAAATACGTGAAAGGCTGGTTCAAATGCTGTTGATGATTGATAACTATGATTCATTTACCTATAATCTGGCTCAATATCTATCCATGCTGGGAGAATCGGTAACCGTTCAACGCAACGATGCCATTACCGTTGCCCAGGTGCTGGAGCTGCAACCCGATTACCTGGTTTTGTCACCGGGGCCAGGTATACCGGATAATGCCGGTATACTGATGCAGGCCGTGCGGGACTGTGCGGGACACTGGCCTATACTGGGGGTGTGTCTTGGGCTGCAGGCTATCGGCCGCGCTTACGGCGGCCGGGTGGTACGGGCTAAAATGCCTATGCACGGTAAAATATCTTTGATTCACCACGACGGTAAGTCCATATTTGCGGGTCTGCCTTCACCATTTAAGGCAGTGCGCTACCATTCACTGGTAGTAGAAAAGGAAACACTGCCTAGTTGTCTTAAAGTGACCGCCTGGACGGATAACGGGGAGGTCATGGGCCTTAGACACCGCGAGTTGCCGGTGGAGGGAGTGCAATTTCACCCCGAATCCATGCTCAGCGAATATGGCATGGATCTGTTGGCCAACTTTCTTAAGGGGTCAGGCTTAAACTAACTATAACTTTAACTTTGGGTAATATGGTGATGTATTAAACATACTGTGTAGGCATTGGCATAGGCGGGGGCGGTACTTCACCATAATGGACATTATAAATGTCACCCAATTATAAACATGTTACAAGAGCTGAGAGGAGGAGAGCTGAGTGTTTAAAGAGTTATTGCACAAGGTAGTGGCCGGGCAAAATCTTAGCGAGTCGGAGGCCATGCAGGCTATGGAGCAGATTATGGACGGCCGGGCTACCCAGGCCCAGATTGCCGGGTTGCTCACTGCGCTCAAGTTGAAAGGGGAAACCACCTCCGAAATTACCGGGTTTGCCCGGGTGATGCGAAGTAAGGCAACACAGGTACCCTCCAGGCATCCTTTGCTGGTGGATACCTGTGGCACCGGCGGCGACGGGGCCAATACCTTCAATGTCTCTACAACTGCTGCACTGGTACTGGCCGGTGCAGGCGTCAAGGTGGCCAAACACGGCAATCGTTCTGTATCGAGCCGGTGCGGCAGCGCTGATGTGCTGGAGGCGCTTGGTGTGAATCTGGACCTGGAACCGGATGAAGTTGCGGCCTGTCTGGATGAAGTGGGGATGGCCTTTTTATACGCCCCGGCATTGCACGGGGCTATGAAATTTGCCGCCGGCCCGCGCCGGGAGCTGGGTTTCAGGACGGTGTTCAATATTCTGGGTCCACTGACCAACCCGGCCGGGGCCCGGGCCCAGGTGCTGGGGGTTTATAGCCCAACTTTGGTTCATGTAATGGCCGAGGTGCTTCTGCGTCTGGGGGCGGAGCGGGCTTTTGTGGTGCATGGTGCCGGTGGTTTGGATGAAATGTCCCCGGTTGGTCCCACCATAGTTGGTGAGGTTAATAACGGTAGTATTAAGGAATATACTGTTAATCCGCTGGATTACGGTTTTAGACAGGCTGCTGCGGAGCACCTGGCCGGTGGTTCCCCGGAAGAAAACGCAGTTATTGTAAGGCGCATTTTGGAAGGTGAAACGGGCCACCGCCGGGATGCGGTTTTAATGAATGCCGCCCTGGGTCTCATGGCATCCGGATTGGCTCATGATTTTGCCGCCGGTCTGGAACTGGCGGCCCGGAGTATTGATCAGGGATCGGCCCGGGAAAAACTACAGTCTATGATTACCTTTACCGCCGGGTGCCGGAAAGCCAGGGTGGCCGGGCTATGAGCATTATGACGGTATCTGTTGATGATAGCATTTTAGAACGGATATTGCAGCATAAAAGGGAGGAAGTAGTGGCAACCCGGCGACGGCTGCCACTGCGGGAAATAAAAGAACGGCTTAAAGATATGTTGTCATCGCCCCCGCCACAGCGCCGTGACTTTGCTGCTGCGCTGCGGCTACCCGGGCAGGTGGCGCTGATTGCCGAGGTAAAAAGGCAATCTCCATCCCGGGGGATTATTCAAGCGGATTTTAACCCGGCAGCTACAGTGCAGGCTTACCAGGATGCCGGGGTGGATGCTATTTCTATATTAACCGACAGGCGTTTTTTCGGCGGGGCACCGGAGTACCTGGGCGCGGCCCGGTCAATAACCAACCTGCCGTTATTGCGCAAGGACTTTATCATAACCGAATACCAGATTTATGAAACCCGGATGCTTGGCGCGGATGCTGTGCTGCTGCTGGCCGGGGTGCTGAAAGGCAATGCACTGGGCGAGTTTATAGGGCTGGCCCGGTCACTGGGCATGGAGGCATTGGTGGAGACTCGTACACCGGAAGAAATCAGGCAGGCTCTGGATAGTGGTGCGTTGATAATTGGCATTAATAACCGGGATTTGCGCACTTTCCAGGTGGATATTGGGGTAACGGCCGATCTGATTAAATATATTGATCAACCCGGTACTATCGTAGTTAGTGAAAGTGGCATTAAAACTCGAGCCGACGTGCAGCAGCTGGGTAACTGTGGGGTTGACGCAGTGCTGGTAGGCGAGGCGCTAATGGCCTCCGGTGATCAGCGCCAGGGTGTAGCCCGGCTGCGGGGGGTAACAGCGCTGCCTCGGAAAGAACAGTGCGGCTTGGAGGACAGCCGGGGGGTGGCGGGCGTATGAAAGCAAACCGGCGCTGGCGGTTGAAATCCGGCAAATTCTTAACTCGCCTGTCTTTCAGGGGCTTGGGATTTGAGGGCCGCCGGGTACGGGTAAAAATCTGCGGCGTCTCTGATGCGGCCACCGCTCTGGCGGCAATAGAAGCCGGTGCGGATGCCCTGGGGTTTGTTTTTGCGGACAGTCGCCGCCGGGTAACACCGGAAATTGCCCGGGATATTATCCGGCAGCTGCCGCCTTTTGTAGCCCGGGTAGGGGTGTTTGTTGACACAGCGCCCGTTGAAATGGCTGATCTAGCTGCTTATTGTGGCCTTACTGCCATACAAATAAGCGGTGCTGATAATTTTGACGGTACCACTTCCGTAAATTCCGGCGACGGTCAAACAGACAGTAATGCATTACCCGGCTGTACCTTAGACTGTGCCCGGTGCTCAAAACAAACAATGGCTGACCCTGTTTACAGTGCTGCACCGAGTGGTCAAACTTTTTACTATAACTTGCCGGTAATAAAAACACTACGGGTCGGTGCAGGCAGGGCACTACCTGTGTGGCCCGGCTGCCAGGCCGCCGCCTTTTTATTTGATACCTACAAAAAAGACTCTTACGGGGGTACCGGGGAAACCTTTGATTGGCAGATACTGCAAAATATGAAGTGCCCCAAGCCGGTAATACTGGCGGGAGGGCTGACAGCCGCTAATGTTCAAAGTGCCATCAAGCTAGCCAAACCATACGCTGTGGACGTTTCCGGTGGGGTAGAATCTGATGGGCGCAAGGATGTACACAAAATAAAAGAGTTTATTTCACAGGCCAAGGGGGTTTTGATATGACCATGCCATCACCGGATAGATATACACAGCCCGATAAGATGCCCGATCCAAACGGTTATTACGGCCGCTTTGGCGGCAAATTTGTTCCCGAGACGCTGATGCCCGCACTGGAAGAATTAACCGAAGCCTATGAACAGGCTAAGTGGGATGCTCAATTCGATAAGGAGTATCAATATTACCTGGCTGATTATGCAGGTCGCCCCTCTCCACTGTACTTTGCCAGGGGGCTTACCGAGCATTTGGGCGGTGCCCGGATCTATCTAAAACGGGAGGACTTGAACCATACCGGGTCACATAAAATCAACAATACCATGGGTCAGGTGCTGCTGGCCCGGCGTATGGGCAAAAAACGCATCATTGCTGAGACGGGCGCGGGGCAGCATGGTGTGGCTACGGCAACTGTGGCGTCGATGTTCGGTCTCGAGTGCGCCGTATATATGGGTGAAGAGGATATCCGCCGCCAGTCGCTGAACGTTTTCCGCATGCGCCTGCTGGGCGCTCAGGTGGTGCCGGTAACCTCGGGCAGCAGAACGCTCAAGGATGCCATGAACGAGGCAATGCGGGATTGGGTAACTAATATTGGCACTAGCTATTACCTGATAGGATCGGTGGCCGGACCACATCCCTATCCCATGATGGTTAGGGATTTCCAGCGCATCATAGGCGTAGAGGCCCGACGTCAAATACACGAACAGACCGGGCGATTGCCTGACTATGTGCTGGCCTGTGTGGGCGGTGGCAGTAACTCCATGGGCATTTTCCATCCCTTCCTGGAAGATGAACAGGTAGCCCTGGTGGGCGTGGAGGCGGCCGGGCACGGTTTGGATACGCCGCTGCATGCCTCTACACTTACCCGGGGTAAGCCGGGAGTGCTGCATGGCTCGCTAAGTTACCTGCTCCAGGACAGCGATGGCCAGGTCGTTCCGGTGCACTCTATTTCCGCCGGGCTTGATTACCCCGGGGTGGGTCCAGAGCACAGTTACCTCAAGGAAATAGGCCGGGCCGGGTATATTACTGCCACTGACCGGGAGGCTCTTGAAGCATTTAAAATACTCTGCCGCACCGAGGGCATTATACCAGCTCTGGAAAGCGCCCACGCTTTGGCGGCGGCCATAAGCATGGCCCCGCAATTGTCCCGGGATAACATTATGCTGGTTAATCTTTCCGGGCGCGGCGATAAAGATGTGCATACTGTGGCAGCTGAAATGGGGGTGTCCATAGATGAATAAAAACTCATACGGCAGCCGGATAGAAAAGAAATTAAGGACCGTACTGGACCGGGGCGGTAAAGGGCTGGTTGCATATATTACCGCAGGTGACCCGAATCTCGATGCCACGGTGGAACTGGCGGTAGCTATGGATGAGGCCGGAGCTGATGTGCTGGAGCTTGGGGTGCCCTTCTCCGACCCGGTGGCCGACGGCCCGGCCATTCAAGCGGCTTCCCAGCGGGCGCTGGCCGGCGGTGTCAAGGTGCAAGGTATCATCAAGGCAGTGGAGCGAATCCGGCGTCATAGTGACATACCCCTGGTGCTGATGACCTACTATAACCCGGTTTACCAGTATGGCGTGGAACAGTTCGCCGCTGATGTGGCCCGGGCAGGCGGTGACGGTTTAATCCTGCCGGATTTGCCGCCCGAAGAATCCGGGGCGCTGCTGCAGGCTACAGATAGACATGGTGTTGATTTGATACCGCTGGTTACTCCCAATACTCCGGAAAGGCGGCTGCCGTTGATTTGTCAGCGTGCCGGGGGATTTATCTACTGCGTGTCCGTGACCGGGGTTACCGGGGAACGTGCAAGCATCGCTACTGATTTTTCTGCTATGACCAACGGGGTACGCAGGCATAGCGATCTACCCGTGGCTGTGGGGTTCGGTATCGCCCGCCCCGGCCAGGCCGCCGGTGTGGCCCGGCACTGTGATGCAGTGGTTGTGGGGAGTGCACTGGTAAATATCATTGCCCAACATGCCGGTGCACCCGAAATGGTCAAATCGGTTTGCCTGCGGGTGCGGGATATAAAAAATGCCCTGACCGGGCCGGAGGTGAGCGATGTTGCCGCCGTATAAACTAGTAAGCAGGGAGAATAAGCCGGACTATACCGTGGTGCGGGTTGGGGACTGTCTGATTGGCGGGGAAACCCCGGTGGTGATCGCCGGGCCATGCGCCGTGGAGGAAGAGAAAATGCTGGTTGAACTGGCCCGCCAGCTGAAGCGGATGGGCGTTCAGGTGCTCCGGGGCGGCGCTTACAAGCCCCGCACTTCGCCCTATTCGTTCCAGGGTTTGGGCGCCGACGGGTTGCGTATTCTGGCCGAAGCCGGGCGGGCAGCCGGTATGCCGGTGATTACCGAATTGACGGATGTGCGCTATCTGCCGGAGGTTTGTCGCTATGCCCAGATTATCCAAATCGGCAGCCGGAACATGCAGAATTTCGAGCTGTTAAAAGAAGTGGGCCGGGTCGGTTATCCCGTGCTGCTCAAGCGAGGCCTTTCCGCCACTTTGGAAGAATGGCTGCTGGCTGCGGAATATATACTTGCCGAGGGCAACCCTGAGGTTATTTTGTGCGAGCGGGGTATTCGAGGCTTTGAAACCTATACTCGGAATACCTTTGACATCAATGCAGTGGCGGCGGTGAAAAACCTATCCCACCTGCCTCTGATCGCCGACCCCAGCCACGGCACCGGCCGCCGGGAGTTAGTATTACCCGTAGCCCGGGCCGCTTTGGCCGCCGGGGCCAACGGCCTGATGCTGGAGGTGCACCCGGCACCGGAGAACGCTCTTTCCGACGGGCCGCAGTCGCTGCCGCCCGGTGAACTGGCCGTATTTATGGAAGAATTGCGCGGTGCCGGGGTAGGGTGCTGCAGCGCACGGGTTAGCGCTTAGGTGTAGCGTATACGGTTGGGAAAATTTTGATATTCGGGTTATGAGTTCACTGAAGTTGAGAATGATTTCAATAGAATTTGAGAATATATATCAGGACCGGTCATCCCGGTCTTGTTTTTTTTTACTTATCTGCATGTACTAAAGCATTGGACAAATGTTGTAAGGTCCGCTATTAACTGGCTTATCTTGTGGGGAAACCGAATAGAGGAACATGCATAACGGTAAAGCCATAAGTCAGTTAATGACCCACACTGCGACTCAGGGATATAGACACTAATAATGGTGTTTAACCCGGTTTATAGATTCAAGTCTATTGACAAATATTTTACCATAATTTATTATTACCTAAAACACGTTATGTATTGTTATGTCTATTTAAGTTTTTTGTGTTAGGCAAATATTATCATGAGTAATTATGTTATATAATGTTATATATATTTATGTATAAATAAGCTAGTTAGTTGCTTACTCAGGTTTTAGCCAAGCACAAAAACCTTTATGCTTTTACAGCAGGTGAATTAATCCGCAAAGGGGTGTGATTTTGTATAGAAAGGAGAAAAGTTTGTTCAAGAAACGGGTGAGGAGGTAGGTAATAATGTGGAAAATCTATGACGAATTAATTGAGTCCGTGCCCCGGGACTTAATGGTAAGTGATTGTTGTGTTGGGCTTCATTGGATTCTGGTCAAATCAAAAACCACCGGTGTTGCCATGACACCAAAAGAAGGATGCGGTTTAAGCAGCATGGCTGGCGATATTGTGGGTATGAGTGTGCGAGAACTGGCGGGTTATATCAAATCGTGGAACAATTTAGAGGCGGCGGTTGCCCTGGCAGCGATCAATTCCGCTATTAATACCAAAGAACAGGTCGAGCGGATGACAAAGTGTTCCGTGACTAACCATCAACAAACAAATGCTTTTACATATTATAGCAATCTGTTGTCCGGCAAGAAAGTGGCGGTAATTGGGCGTTTTCCGGATTTGGATCAATTAAAGAATATATGTGAAATATCCGTACTTGAGCGGCGTCCCGGGCCTGATGATTTCCCCGACCCGGCCTGCGAATTCCTTTTGCCGCAGCAAGATTATGTTTTTATTACAGCTACTACGCTCATTAATAAAACCCTCCCGCGCCTGTTACAGCTGGCAGGAAAAAGCAAGGTGATCCTGGTGGGACCAAGTACGCCTTTAACTCCACGGCTATTTGCATATGGCATTTCGGCTTTGGCCGGCTCGGTGATAACTGATGCAAAGATATGGAGTTTTGTCCGGCAAGGTGGTGGCGGTATGGCCATATTTGAACACGGTTGTAATATGGTTAAAATATCAAGTTCAGAGATAAAAAATGTCTAATGAAATGATAGACGGGAAGATCAGCGAGGAATTGGGGAGGGCGAAAGGACTTAAAGCAAAAACGTTTAAACACTGGCATAAAGAAGTAATTCTCGTAGTTATAGCCCTTTTGATTTTTATACTTTCCTTCCCTCTTGGTAGGTATCCGGTGCCCTTGGACAATTTATTCTTGATTTTAGCCGCCAAAATATTTCCTATTACTCATACCTGGCCGGCTACTATGGATATTGTGGTATTTAATGTGAGGCTGCCAAGGATTTTTGCAGCTTTGCTGGTTGGAGCCGCCCTGGCTACTTCCGGGGCGGCCTACCAGGGCATGTTCAAAAACCCGCTGGTATCTCCAGACATTCTTGGGGCCTCTGCCGGTGCGGGGTTTGGAGCTGCCCTAGGTATTTATTTCTCACTCAATGTTTTCGGTATTCAACTATCAGCGTTTATTTTCAGCCTTATTGCCGTGATGCTTACTTATTTTATCAGTAGGAGGGTCCGGCTGGATCCTACGCTGGTGCTGGTTTTAACCGGGGTATTAGTGGGCACGATATTTAGCTCAGCCACGTCGTTAATCAAGTTCGTAGCCGATCCCTATGACAAACTTCCGGCCATTACCTTTTGGTTGATGGGCAGCCTGGCCGCCATAACACCTCAAGAT
Source organism: Desulfoscipio gibsoniae DSM 7213 (assembly GCF_000233715.2). Lineage (GTDB taxonomy): Bacteria > Bacillota > Desulfotomaculia > Desulfotomaculales > Desulfallaceae > Sporotomaculum > Sporotomaculum gibsoniae. Next base: position 3,778,796 of record NC_021184.1, on the reverse strand, counting down.
GTATTGACAGGAATAATTCCCATTCTGCTGGGGGGGATACCCCTGTATATTTTGCGGTGGCGGCTGAATGTTTTATCCCTGGGTGAAGAAGAAGCTATGGCCATGGGACTGGAGACCGGAAGATTAAGGTTTATTGTCATTGTGTGTTCTACGCTTATGACCGCGGCCGCTGTATCAATTAGCGGTCTCGTCGGATGGGTGGGGTTGATCGTGCCGCATTGGGCA